>JAAEPW010000906.1 GCA_024232355.1 Chloroflexota bacterium
CAGTAGCCCTGTTGTCATTAGTGTGCGCCAATTGATCAGCCATTTGTAGACCATTGTAACCTCCTCGCGCTAGGTTACTACAGGTTTATGATTTTGTTAAGGTCCCTAGTTCAATTTTGCGAAATTTTGGTGACGGTATCCTTTCACCGTCCTTCACTCGCCCTCGTCCCTCAGTATCTCCTCTGCCACCCAAGCTGGTACATTCCTGAGAATCTCACGCAAACGATGCCTATATTCAACTTGAAGTAATCGCGTTTTCTGACGCTCAAATTGGGTGGTAGGCGCGTTCGTGTCCATCGTTGCAATAGCTTGTACGAGGGCACGGCCCTGAGTAATGATCTGGCTGATGTCCTCTGTAGGAACAAGTTCGTCGGCCATAGTTCTTACCTGACAAGGATGTCTTTATCTGTTTGGATTCAGTTACTCGTCCTCGCCCCTCAGTATCTCATCGACTTCTCGAAACATCGCCGCACTTTTCTCTCGTTTCGCCCTGATCGCCTTAGCAATCCTCGCGTCAGTCTCCTTACATCGCGGGCACTCTTTTACCTCATCCATAACAAGACCACAGATACCGCAGATGACACTGTTGTCAGCCTCACCTGTCACGGCAATGATCACGGTGATCTCGTGGTCGCGGTATTGCGATAGGTGTGCGCTCAAGTCCAAGTCGCCACGTCCAGGGAGCCTGGGCCAGCCGATACTGTCTGTCCATTCACCTGTGCTTCTCTCATACCGACACCTTGCTATCCGGCTACTCTCCTATACCCCGGTCATTTGAAAGCACCAGCGCGGTCGCGGGGCATTCTGACAGCCACCCTACCATTATACTTGTCTCTGCTATAATGCAAAACCGCCCCGGCTTCGTCAGGTCGGGGCGCTGTTCCAATTCATCCCATTTGTTCGACTTGACTGCCTATTGAACGGTTTTTGAATGCGTGTTGAGCTATCTTTGAACGGCAACCTGATATGATAATCAGTAGATGGCGGCATACGGTCAGAAAGGAGTAGAGTAATGAAACGGGTACAGGTACATTTTTATGTGGAGCAGAACAGAGCGCGTGATGAAAACGGAAAGAGTGTAGATGAATTGCTGTACAAGTTTATTCAGAATGTTTCGCTGCCAAGTGAATTGATACGATCATCGGTAGCGGATTTACACAAAGAACACGCTAGAATTTCCAATATGGGGTGGAGTGGATTGTCGAGTACAGGTCGTTGGCGGTAATTTCGGGTGCAAAGACACCGCCCCGACCTTAGATCGGAGCGGTCATTTGCCTGTGAAATTGCTATCCACTATTTATGCAAGTGGGAAGCTATTCCAACATACCACCCAGATGCAAAAATGCCCAGGCTTTATACCTGGGCACTTCTCTTGCTCCCCCTGTGGGCTCGAATCTCGGATTGTCCAGACCTTGTGGTACTTTCTGTTTGGCTACACTATAACATAACTGGGTGGCTCTCCCAGATGCGGAAGTATTCCAAATGTCTAACGTGTTATTCACCTGCCTGCGGTGGAGCAGTTCCGACAAGTGTAAACTAGAATTTCAGACTAGAAAATTACGCCGCGTACAATACTGCGAAGAGGTCCGGTGCAATTAGGGTTGGGCAGCTACTTTGGCTTAATACCTAAAAATATATGAGCTGAACCCGGTTCATATTCACTGTGGTCAAATGGCAAGGAACGAGATTGGAAACCTGCTTTGGCGATCAATCTAAGCCATTCATCTTGACCGAATAAACCGCACACGTGACGGTCGACTACACATCGAACTTCATCCGTTTCGTCTCGCAGCAGGTATACCATGTAAGACTGGTATGTAGTGTCGGTTTCATCAGTATCCCAAGTCCAATTGAGATAGCGCAATCCCCGTTTTTCAATATCATGACCGCCATGACCTGTTGATGCTTTAAAAGTTTCACGAGTATGATCTGGCGCAAACAATGCTACTCCGCCAGCTTTACAATGTATGTAAGCCGTCTCGATGGCTTGAAACAAGTCGGCTTCTGAGCGCATATACATAATCGCATCATGGATAAAAACTGCATCAAATTCATGTCCTAATCTTACCGTTCTCATGTCACCTTGAATATGCTCACAGTAGGGGTTCAGTCCTTTGCTGACTTTCAGCATCTCTGGTGATAGATCAACCAATGTCATCTCAAATTTCTGTTTCAAATGAGAAGCATTGTTACCGCCCCCAGAGCCTAATTCAAGTAAGGTTTTCGGTATGGTTAGACTGGCAGACAGAATCACATTTTGATAAAACTTTGCTTCTTCGGTGTAATCTTTAGGAATTGATAGAATTGGCCACCACTCAGCAAGTTCTCTATACAACGATGGCAATTTTTCTATTGGTTTCATTTAACCTCTATTCAATCTGATTCTATACTGCCCAATATGATAGTCTACAGCATCTTGATTGCCTATGGGAGGTGAACAGTGTCCATATCCCTCCCCAAACGGCAGCAAAACGAGAGCTACTAATTCCCCAACATCTACCAGTATATGTCAAACATGATGATTAGTCAAAATATGCCAGGAAGTTATTCCAGCACAACTCCCTGATTTGCTACCAGTGCATCAACCAGACACAAAAGCGCCCAGGCTTTATACCTGGGCGTATATTGGCAAAGTCTCAACTTGGCTTAACCAGTGCTGGTTGCAAAGTCGCCACTCCATCCCTGTCACTGACAGAAGTCGTCGATTCGCTCCCGGCTTTGGCTCTTTGCTCGCGCAACTCTCGCCCACGTTGGGCAGCCCGGCGCAGGATGGAAACCAGCGCATCTTGAATCTGTGGTGTCAGTTCATACTCGGCCATTGTTCATCTCCTTTTGGGTATACCGCCCCCGGTTAATGTACTTTCTCTGGCGAGTATGATACTACAAACCATGTGCGCCTGTCAAGGGTTAAATCCGCAATCCCAACACGTCACACGGGGCGCTCACCAAGTCCTGCTCGACGCCCAGATATCGCTCGGTCGTCTTGATGCTGGCGTGCCCTAAACTGAGTTGAATTTGATCGAGGCCCGCGCCGCCTTTGTGGGCCAATTTTGCAAACGTCCGGCGCAAGTCGTGGGCTGCGATATCGGCATACGCTCTCACCACATCGGCCACTGCTTGGGCAGTCATCGACTCACCGTTGACGTACCCGCCCTTGTGGATCGAGCGGAATAGCTGCCCATCACTGATGCCCGCCGCCTCAGATCGCCGCAACCCGCATCCGATCAAGAGGGCCAGGATCGCCCTGTCGCGCAACCCCTTGAGCGTTTCCACGTTGGGGGCGTTGATGAGTGTCTGCGCTTGCTCCTTGGTCAGCCAGTTGCCAGCCCTGACACCCGCCGTCTTGACGCCCTTTACGGCTTTGATGCCATTGGCAAGGGTCTGGTCCACCAGGCCGTTGTCAGCCGCCTCTACAGCCAGCTTGCGGATCGCGCTCAAGCGCAGGTTGATGGTGGACGGAGCCAAGCCGTCGCCCTCTAACTTGACCTTGTATCGTTGCACCACCGCTTTGCTCAGTGGAGGGCGTTCTTGTTCGGCGTGCCAAGCTAAAAAGTCGGTCAGTGCCTTGCCGTATGCTCGCTTGCTGTGTTCACTGGTCAGGCTGTCCAGCACTAGGGCTACGATAGCGCCTGTGTCCTGATAGTTTGTGAGTGCTTGGTTCATTTCTCGCTCCTTTCGTTTGACCTTCTATAAGGCCCATTATCACAAGTCATCTACGCTCGTTTTATCACGTTGCCAAGCTTCCATTCGTGCCAAACTGCGTCTCGGTGCAGAATTGAGGGCGAAAAGGCGTTCTAATGCAATCCATCTGGTGGGATTGCATTTACTCCAACACGCCAAGTTACATCTTTTTTTAGGGATTCATGCCCGATATACTTGTCGAATAGCTCATTGTGCGTATACTTTGCATAATACGGTTGATGTTTTTCCTTGGTTCGTTCTGAAATCTTGTCACCAGTGCATAAAATTCTTCAGCCGACGACAAGCTTGCATATCTTGGATAAGGAGAATGTGCTATGAATACCATTGCGTCGAAACGGATATTGAATGGTCTCTGCTTGTCTTTTATTGTTGCGTTGGGGGTGAGCGCAGGGGCATGGCTATCGCCGATACGCGCCCTTTCCGGCGGCCCTGACGCTTTTGGTTACATGTTCACAGATTCGACCGAAACAGGTGGCCCCGATTATCATTTTGATGATATTTCGGGGACAGGCTCACCCATTAGTTTGGATAACGACCAGATGAGCGGCGCTATTCCGATTGGGTTTGCGTTCACGTACTATGGTGTGGACCATACCCACGTTGCCATTAGCTCTAACGGTTTTATCACTGTGCTCTCCGGCCAATCCCCGGCTTGCTGCAACGGACAGCCATTGCCCCAAACGGACGCTCAGAATGGGGTGATCGCTGGTTGGTGGGAAGACCTGGACCCATCCGAATATGGCGGTACCATTCATTACGAGACGTTGGGCAGTGCGCCCAACCGGCGCTTTATTGTCCAGTTCGAGAACGTTCAGCACTATCTCTCCAGCAGCACGACCGCCGTTACTTTTCAGTTCAAGCTCTTTGAGGGCACAGACGAGATCGAGATCCATTACCAGGATGCATTTTCTGACGGCGGTGTGCATTCGGCTGGCATTGAAGACCAATCCGGCACGATAGGCTTGCAATATCATCTCGGCGATGCGTCTCTTAGCCCTCCTCATTTGGCGGTTCGTTATTATTTGCCCGATGACGTTTACCTGGCTCCTCCCATGCAGACGCGCGGCGGATGGCCCGGCACGACAGTAACGTACACCGGGACGGTCTGGAACTTGACAGGGATGGCTGATAGCTTTGGTCTGATGGTCTCTGACAACGTCTGGCCCACTACTCTCTCGGCCTCTAATACCGGCATCATCGCCGATGACAGTTCATTCGATTTTGCCGTGTATGTAGATGTTCCGTCCGGCAGTCTGGGAAGCAGCGACACGATCACCGTCGTGGCTACCTCGGATAATAGTGCTGCGTACTCGGATGCATCTATACTGACCACCATCGCTTCCCAGTTGGGCTATGTCTTGGATCATAGTGATGGTCAGATCAGGATCGTGGATACGGTGAATCACGCGGATACGGGAACAAGTATGGGCGCTTCCCGACCCTTGCGTGGCGCGATCAGCCCCGATGGCCGATGGCTCTATGCCAGCCTGCCCCGGGTGAACCAGGTACTGGTGGTGGATGCCGGCAGCAATACGGTCCTGACAACTATCGCCGTCGGCATCCAGCCACACGGTATCGCGTTCAGTGCCGACGGCGCCTACGCCTTTGTCGCCAACCGGAGCAGCGACAGCGTGTGGGTGATCGATACCAGCGTGCCCGCCGTCATCAGCACCTTGCCCGTGGGTCTCGAGCCGGTGGATGTCGCCAGTAACCCGTTTTTGAACCAGGTCTATGTCACCAACCGGAGCAATGCCACCGTCAGCGTGATTGACGTGGCGACGCTGACCGTAAGCGACACCATTGGTGGCTTGAATTATCCAAGAGACATTGCGATCTCGCCGGACGGGCTGCGCGCTTACGTGAGCAACCAGGGAGCCGAGATGTATCCGGGCGATGGCAGTATCGGCGTAATCGATACTGCCACCGGCAACCTGTTTGCCACCTGGTCCATCAGCAGCACGTGGCTTATGGGGCTGGATGTGTCGCCCGACGGCGGCACGTTGTACGTGGTGGATGCTTACGCAGGTGATGTTCATATTGTAGACACGTCTACCGGACTGGTCATCGCCACGATTGCCACGAGTTCGCACATGCCCTGGGATGTGGAGGTCTTTCCGGCGTGGGCTGGCCCGTTTGCGTATGTCAGCAATAGCCGGTGGACTGGAACCACCAATACCCCCAATATCATAGACGTCATAGACATCAACCTCAACACAGTGACCGAGACCATTCCACTGGGCAATGATCTGCGCGGCTTGGCGCTCTTTCCGATGGAGACCGTTGACTATGGCGATGCCCCAGACCCAACCTACCCCACCTTGTTGGCGAACAAC
This sequence comes from Chloroflexota bacterium, assembly GCA_024232355.1. The sequence continues at coordinate 6,036 of JAAEPW010000906.1, forward strand.
GGGGCTCGCCATATCATTGCGCCCGGATTTTTCTTGGGCGGCGGCATAGACGCCGACGTGGACGGCCAACCGGACGCCACCGCCACCGGGGATGATCTGCTGGACGGAAACGATGACGAGGATGGCGTGACGTTTGTCAGCTTGTTGAATCTGGGACAATCGGCCACCGTTGATGTGGTGGCGTCGTCGCCCGGTTTTTTGAACGCCTGGATAGACTGGAACAGCGACGGTGACTGGGTTGATGCGGACGATCAGATCGTGTCCTCTCACCCACTGGTGGCGGGGTCGAACGGCATATCCTTCTCGGTGCCGCTCGAGGCTGTGCCAGGATCTGCCTATGCCCGCTTTCGTTTCAGCTCTGAGGACTCGGTGACCTACGATGGCTTGGCGCTTGATGGTGAGGTTGAGGACTATGTGGCAGTGGTCAACGGCCCACCAGTGGCCATCGATGATGCCAACACCACCGACGAGGACACGCCGCTCAACGTCGGATCGCCGGGCGTGTTGGACAACGACAGCGACCCCAACATGGGCGATACCCTGTTCGTGGTCGCCTTTGATGCCCTCACGCCTCAGGGGGCAATCGCCAACGTCAACGACGGTGGCGATTACGGCTACGATCCCAATAGCCAATTTGAATACCTGGCCGTGGGCGAATGGGTCACTGACCAATTTGGCTACACCGTCGGCGACAGCGGCGGCCTGACCGACACGGCCACGGTAGTTATCACTGTTACGGGTGTCAACGATGCCCCTCGAGTGGTGAACGATGGCTTTACGGTGGCCGAATATAGCGTGGACAATACCCTCGACGTGCTGTTCAATGACACCGATCCCGATAACTCTGACACACTGGCTATCCACGATATCTCTATACCAGATCATGGCGGCACAGCGCTCACCGATGGTGCGGTCGTCACCTACACGCCCGATTTTGGCTTTTTTGGCACTGAGACTTTTACATACACTGCTGGCGATGGCAACGGCGGCTTGGCTCAGGCCAGCGTCGTGATCACGGTGGCGACTGCCCACTTGCCGCCGGTGGCAGATGCCGGGGTAAGCCAGATCATCACCGTCGGTACATTCGCCACATTGGACGGCAGCGGCAGCACCGACCCTGATGGTGATTGGCCGCTTACCTATGGCTGGATGCAAGTTAGCGGCATTGCGGTCACTTTGAGCGACCGGACTGCCGTGTCGCCCACTTTTACCGCCCCAATCACATCCGCGCTCCTTACTTTTGCCCTCGTCGTCACCGATGCCCACGGCTTGCATTCGAGGCCAGATACCGTCACCGTTACCATCGAGGTGCCGGTGGTGTCCCCAAGCTATGTGTACCTGCCGGTGATTGTGCGTAACTACCCGCCGCTTCCCGAGGTGGGCAGTGTGACGATTGCGGGCGGGAGTGATTGTGTATACCGCGTGGATGTGACCCTGGCCATGAGCGATACCTTTGCAAGCGGGGCTGATACCGTGGACTGGATGCGTCTCAGCAATGAGAGCGTTGCTTGGGATGAGAATGATTGGGAACCTTTTGGCCCGACCAAAGCCTGGCAACTGGCGAGCGGCACCAGCGGCCTTAGAACGGTGTACACCCAGTTCAAAGGTAGTCAGGGTGGGGTTTCGAATCCGCCTGCCTCGGATGCGGTCTATGTCGCTCTCAATGGAGACTTTGAGTACGGGGCTCTCACACCGGGATGGCAGAGCAAAGTGAATCCTCTGCCGGTCAGCATCGAGCAGAGCGTTCAGGAGAGGAGCGGCGGCTCTACACCGCCAGCCGATGGTGATAACGTGGTGCTGCTAGGGGGGCTCGACTATCTTTGCGAGTTTGGCGGAATGCCCATCGGGTATGCGTCCATCGAACAAACCTTTGACCTGCCGCCCAACGTGGACAGCCAACTCACCTTTAGGTACATCATCTGGTCTCAAGATACCTCTATTCCGGGCGACTATGATCGTTTTGAAGTATACGTTGACGGCGACCGGGTTTTTTCTGATGGCAACCAGGTCAACGAGGGGTTGAACTGCGATCAGTGGTGGCGGGTGCCGGGAGTTGATAATCCACGAAGCGGTCAGACGGATGGTTGGGCAACCGCCGAGGTAGACCTGAGCGATTATGCTGGGCAGAGCGTCGTCATTGCTTTTCGCAACTCGAATCGTTACGACAGTTGGTACAATACCTACACCTATGTCGATAGCGTGACCATAGAACCCATAAGCGAATGGCCATGATGGGTTAACACGCAAATCAATTTGAGAAGATAGAATAATGGTCGAGTCCATCATAACTGTCAATTGAGCGAGGGCTTTGCCAAAAAATACACACACGGGAGAAATCATTGATACATAGGATGTTTTGGGTTGGATTTGGAGGTTTTGTTGGAGCAATTTTGCGCTATCTGGTGGCTGGATCGATTCAACGATGGACAAAGAGTGGAACCTTTCCCCACGGCACATTGGCAGTGAACCTGATGGGATGTTTTATTATAGGCTTGCTTTCCCAGTTGTTAGACAACCGGGGTGACTTTAGTATTCAAGTGCGCTCGTTCATTTTCATCGGCCTGCTAGGAGCCTTTACGACTTTTTCGACCTTTGGAAATGAAACGCTGAACCTTTTGCGCGAGCGGGACACTTGGTTTGCTTTGAACAACATTGTCATACACGTCGTATTGGGTTTGGGAATGGTATGGTTGGGACGTGCACTGGCCGAGTTGGTTTGGAGGTAAAAGATGATGTGTGACAATTTATCACGAACAAGAAGAATAGTACAGTGGGGGACATGTATCATCCTTGCTATTGGATGGAGTTTGACATGTACCGAACTCGCACCCTCCACATCGTGGGCCGATACCCAAGACATAGAGTGGCAATTGATCGGTCCAACTGGAGACGCCCAAGTTTTGGATATGGAAGTTGATCCTAACCAATCTCAGCGTCTTTACGTAGCTACACGGAACGGCATCTATCGTTCTACTGATGGAGGAACGAACTGGGATCAGGTCTTGAGTGGCTTTTTTCGCGAGGTGGCGGTAGATCCATTGAACGGCGACATTGTTTATGCCGGACCTGGGGTGTACAAAAGCACCAATGGTGGCGACGATTGGACACTTTACAATGAGGGGATGACGTGTACCAATGTAGCGACGATGGACGTTGCCAAGAGCAATCCTAATCTGCTTTTCACGGGCAGCTTTTGACAAGGCCGCATTCAACGTTCCACCGTGGGTGGAACAGTATGGGCTGAGGTGCTCAACTCGCAAACGTTTCTGGGAACAAGCGAAAAAGTATACATGCGCTGGTTGAACATTGCCGATTCTGACGCCAATGATGTATATGTACTGGCATCTATTCAGTATTATGATCAAGGGATTCTCCTCAAGAGCGCAAATGGAGGGGATACGTGGGCAAAATCCAACTCGGCCATCGACGGCAAGGGCGTGTGCTTGGCGATTGATCCGAGCGACTCTCAAAAACTGTACTTGGGATCGTGGTACAGCGGCGTATATCGTTCTGCCGATGGGGGAGCAACCTGGGAATCTATCAACAACGGTTTGCCCACCACGTCGGCGGTCTTTCGTTCGATAGCCATCGATCCTTCTAATGCGCAGCGCATTTATCTCGGTGTGGGGGGGCGGGTATATCAAAGCCTGGATGGTGGCGACAATTGGATCCAGCTGGGAGACATTTTGACAACAGACGGTAAAGTGGGTCGAATTGTCATCGATCCGACAAACTCGAACAATGTGTACGCGGCCGTATATGACGAGGGAATCTACAAACTGGTAGGGGCTGCACCCCATCTGGTCGTTCCACAGAGTGTGAATGTCTGGGTCGAACCCACCGATCCCGATCAAGCTGTACGTCGTATTGAGATTCAGAATCAGGGAGGCGGCACGCTCGACTGGCAAGTGTCTGGCCCAACCCAACCTTGGCTAGCGGCACAAAAGGTCGATGATGAACTGGAACTCGTCTTTGACAAAAGTGGAATGACTTTGATTGAAGATCGCTTCCGTGCAACCGACACATTGACCATTACGGATAGTACTGCTGATAATTCGCCGCAGAGCATTCTTGTCACGTTTTATGTAGGGCCGGTGTCTCGCGTTTACTTGCCCGTCGTACTTCAATGAGACTTTTATCTGGGAAATTATGAGGATACCTTGACCAATCACCCAAAAGCATGTGCCATTGAATGGTTGGTAATTCCAGCGCCGAATTTGGCACTGGCCAAATCGTTCTATGCCAACGTGTTTCATTTCGAGATTTCAGATTTCAATGACACCTTTGCGGTTTTCAAAGCGGACAACATCAGTGGCGGCCTGGACAGCGACCTCGTCCCTTCGACCGTCGGCACAAGCTTTTCGATAACCGTCAGCGATATCTCTCAAGTGTTGGAGGCGATTGTAAAGAATGGCGGCAGAATACTCCGGCCCAAGTATTCACTGGGGCCGAATGCGGGATTTTGCGCCAAGTTTGAGGATCCCAACGGCAATGCTTACGAACTTTATTGTGACACATAGGAGGCCAGGTGATTCACATCATTGCACCACAGCAACGTCATATTCAAGGTCTGATCCATCTATCGCGCGCGTTTGCGTGCGAGTCCCAGTGGGCGGGTTCGATTCCTATTGGTCAAATCCACACCCAGGAGGCTGCAACCCAAAAACTGTTTGGCGACGAAGTCGTTACGGCCCTAATCGTCGAGACCGACGCCAGAGAGATGGTGGGATACGTGGGAATCTACAGCCATCAGGAGATGGCTTACATATCCGTTATGGTAGAGGCTGCATATCGAGGCAAGGGAGTGGGTAAACGGTTGGTTCAAGATGCTTTCGGCCATGTGCCCAGCGAGATGGTCGTCGAGGCATGGATTGGCGAGTTCAACCAGCTTTCACTGACAACAATGCCGCAAATGGGTTTCCGGTTGGATCGAACCATTGAGGATGATGATCGTCTCGTACATGTATTTATACGTCAAGCAGAAAAACACTGAAAACAAAGGAAAATGATATGCAAGTAGAGCAGTTATTGGTTTTTGAGGAATCCGGTTCCAAGCGGACGGCCGTCAACGAAATCACCCTTTCCCCTGGCACTCATCTCTCGCTCACCGCGCATCCCCAAGAGCGGCTTTTCTATTTCCTCGACGGCCGCGGAATCATCAGTATCTATGAGAAAGCCCCCGCGGGCGATGTGTACGAACTGCGCCAGGACATTTCCGTCTATATGACCCCCGGCATCCAGCACGAGCTGTTCAACATTGGCAACACGCCCTTGCGCTATGTCGAGTTTCTCATCCAAGGCGGCACCGTGCCCGACGGCGACCTCTCCTGGTCGGCCATTACCCAACGTGGTGTCACCGTCGACAAACCGGTGGCAGGCTCGGGCGTCGCTGTGACTCGAGTCTTTGATGAAGGCCATAATCCTTCCAAAGAGGAAGGACTTCACCTGCGCATACGAGACATTTGGCTGCGACGTCCACAAAAGTTGGCTAATGCCGAGGTACTCACCATTGCCCCCGGATGCGCCACCCGCCCACACACCCATTTTGACACCGGCGAAACCAGTTATGTGCTATATGGTCAAGGTAAATTCATTTGGGATGACCGAGAGATTCCTTGCACAGCCGGTTCCACCATCAGCTACCCCATTGGCGTTCAGCGCCAGGTGGTGAACACGGGGCAATTTCCCATGTCTTGTATCGTGATCGCTTCGTTCCTGGATTAGAGAATTCCAGAACCAAAATACTCTATTTTGCTCAACCTGAATCTGACGATCCAGGCACGACGATGTCACAAGCAACCCGGCATGCTCTATTGCGTAGAGTAGATCAGCACATACCATTTAGACAAGGAGAGTTGTTATGGGTCCCGGACATTTTGCCATTGGACTGGTCGCCAAGCCCGCCGCACCCAAGGTGCCCCTCTGGGTCTTGTTGATGGCGACCGAAATATTCGACTTTTTGTTCTTTGCATTTCAAGCTGCCGGCCTTGAAAGCATGGCTGTCACTACTATGGATTGGAACCAGGGAATGCAAATCCAAGTCCCAGGATCGGCTCCATATTCTCACGGGCTTTTGGCGTGCGTTATCTGGTCGGTCGTAGCTGCGGTGATCGTCTATGTTTTTTATCGAGACCGTCGAACGAGTATCATTATGGGACTCGTGGTGTTTAGTCATTGGGTGCTAGATTTTATTGTGCATCTTCCCGACCTTCCGCTCCTATTCGAGGGTTCACCGTTAGTCGGACTTGGCCTCTGGGGTTCAGGCCCTGGTCTCATTGTGTCTATCCTCTTGGAGCTTGGCCTGCTCTTTGGCGGGATTGCCTTTTACTTGGTGATGAGGAAACGAGGTGCAATTGACAAGTAAACAGAGCGGATGGCAATTGGTCAGAGATGCCCAAACCAAAACCGTCGCGCAACCATGCTTGTGTGCGTGTGTTTCTACAGAGTGAGGCTTGTATTCACAATATCAATCATACACAGGAGGTTAATCATGCTTTTCGAACGTATTATTGCTGCACTCACATTTCGTCGCGAGGTCTATGCCGAGGTCGAGCACGACACGTCATTCACCACGACAGCCTGGATGCTGGTGGCCGTAGTTGCCCTTATCAGCCAGTTTGGGGCGAATGCAAGTGCGGTGTCCGGTGACTTGGTCGGAGGTCTGCTCAACTGGGTAATCGCCGCCGTCGTGGGCGCAATTTTTGCGGTTCTCGGTTTTGCCGCGGCTGCCTTTATCACCAATGCGGTGGGGCGCGCGCTTTTCAATGCCGAGGTTACTTTTGAAGAGATGGTCCGGACGATGGGATTGGCCTACGTTTGGAACGTTGTGGGCATCATTGGAATCGTGGCCGTATTTTCTGACGCACTGGCTTGTGTGCTGGCTCCTCTTGGCTGCATCGTCCCGCTTTTGTTGTTGGCCTCTACGCTCATTGCGGTCAAAGAGGCGCTGGACCTAGAGTGGGGGCAGACTATTATCACGGTCATCGTTGGTTGGGTTGTGCAATTCATAATTATGAGTGCCGCAGCAATGCTGTTGGGCCTGATGGGCCTGACCGCCGGTGCCGCGATAGGATTCTTGGGATAATAAACCAAGCCGAGTTACCGACAGCATCAAGAGCCGCTCGTGAGAGTGGCTCTTTTTTGTCGGTGCATCTCTTACTTGACGTCCCTCCTTGACCAGGATACAATGATACCATCAATGAATACAACCAACTTGCTCGGTCGTGAATTAAGAGATAACCAATGAACCACCAACACACGGACGATGAACTCGTCACTCTCCATTCCCAAATGCGCGTTTGCCGTCGCTGCCTGGACGCGGGCCATCCCATCGCACCGGGCGCGGTCTTTTCTGGGCCGACTACCGCCTGCGTGATGATCGTGGGCCAGGCCCCCGGCGTCACCGAGATGGAGGTCAAGCGGCCTTTTAACGGTTCCTCCGGTCGCCGCCTTTTCCGCTGGCTGGCTCAGGCTGGGTGGGATGAGAACGAGTTTCGTGCCACCCAATACATGACGGCGGTGACCAAGTGCTACCCCGGCAAATCCCCCGGTGGCAAAGGGGACCGGGTACCCACACGGGCTGAGCAAAAGCTGTGTACCCCCTTCCTAGAGCGGGAGCTGGCCCTGGTGCGTCCCCAGATCCTTGTCCCGGTAGGGGGGTTGGCGATTCGTCGCTTTTTGGGATCGGTCAAGCTGGTGGATGTGGTGGGAGAGATAATGCAGGACGAGGCAGGTTGTTGGATCGTGCCCTTGCCCCATCCCAGCGGTGCCAGCCTGTGGCTCAACCGGCCCGAAAATCAGGAACGGGTGACACGGGCATTGGCTCGTTTACAAGATGTGATGCGTGAAACGTGTGACGCGGGCTGAGTCATCACGTTTTACGAGGTTATCCTATGGGCAGATGGCTGGGGGCTGTACGGCTAATCAAAAAAGTGGTTTCAGGTCGCGTCCGACTGACGCATTTGGTCTTGTTGGTGCTGGCGCTTTTTATCGCGAACATTCGTCAACGCCGTATCCCCGTTGTCATGGATCCGCCCCAGCAAGTGCTGACTACTAACCCCATCGTCGGTGTCCACACCCGTCTCACCGACGAGGTAGAGGTGTGGAAGATTCAGCGCACACTGCAAATGGTGCGCCAGATGGGCGCGCCTTGGATCGTCGAGTATTTCCCCTGGCCCTACATTGAGCGTAACGATGACACGTTCACTTGGGGGCACACTGATATGATCATCAAACACGCCGAAAACCAGGGGCTGACCGTGATCGCCCGGTTGGGTTGGACGCCGGACTGGGCGCGTCCCAAGCCGGTGCAACAAGAGACCACTCCCACCTACCTGGATGCCGACCATTACGATGACTTTGCCGATTTCGTGGCGGCCTTTGTCTCGCGCTACCGGGGCCGTGTGAATCACGTCATCATCTGGAACGAGCCAAACCTCAGCTTTGAGTGGGGCTACCGGCCCGTCGACCCCGAGGGATACACTGACTTGTTACGAGCCGTCTACCCCCAAGCCCACGCCGCCAACCCGGATGTGGTCCTGCTGGCTGGCGCGCTGGCTCCCACGTTGGAGCCGGAGGGGAGCGCGATGGGTCTGAACGACATCGCCTACCTGGAGCGGATGTACCAGGCCGGTGCCGCCGCTTATTTTGACGCGCTATCCGCCCACGCCTACGGACTGACAAACTCCCCCGATGAACCTCCCGCCCCCGAGACGATCAACTTTCGCCGCGTCGAGCTGTTGCGCGAGATTATGGTCGCGCACGGCGACGGCGACAAACTGGTGTATGTGACTGAGGCAGGTTGGAACGATCATCCACGCTGGGTCAACAGCGTTCGTCCTGCACAGCGCATCGAGTACACCATCGGCGCGTACGAGTGGGCGCGTCAGCATTGGCCATGGTGCACGAGCGTCGCTATCTGGGCCTTTCGCTATCCCGCTTCCACCCACAGCTACCACGACTATTATGCGTTTCTGACGGCGGATTTTGAGCCCAAAGTAATCTATTTAGAAGTGCAAGATTACGCCGGAGCAGAGCCGTAACACAGAGCCATCGCCCCTCTTTTTGCAAGATACTTTTTTCATTCTCCCGTATTATCGTTTGAACCAGACTCTGCACCTATGTGTATACATGCTGTTAACTGGTTTGTTCCATGTTCCCGTGCCAGTCTGATTTGAACGAGTGAGGTATAACAGGTGAAAAAGTTTCTTGTACTCGTAATTGTTGTGGTCTTGGTTTCTGCTTGCAGCGGCGGACCATCCACAAATTCGCTAGAACCGACGCAGGTCACAGAAATCGCGCAAGCCACCGACACCCTGGAGCCAGCGCCGACGCCGACCCCCATCCCACCGACAGAGCCTCCACCCCCTGGCCCCACGCCAGAGCCGACACTTGTTCCTTTCGAGGAGACACTGGATGTGCCTTATGTCGCTGATGGGGATTACAAGCAAAAGCTCGACTTGTACTTGCCGAGCAGCGGAGATGGCCCGTTTCCAACTCTGTTCGTGATACACGGCGGAGGAGACAACAAGAGAGATATGGCTCCCTTGACCCACTACTTTGCCGAACGGGGATACGCCGCGATCTCGATCGACCATCGGGATATGCCTTATGCCAAGTATCCCCTGCCGGTACAAGACACATTCTGTGCCATGGCCTGGACGCACGCCAACGCCAGTACGTATGGCTTGGACTCTGGGCAAATCTTTGCGGCAGGTCATTCGTCCGGGGGCACGCTGGTCACCATGCTGGGAGTGGTAGACGATCCGGCCCCGTTTATGGAAGGCTGCCCTCACACATTGCCCGAGGGGAATCTGGTTCGAGGTGTCGCCACTTTTACGGGGGTGTTTGATTACGTTCGCGCCGCCGATTTTTCCAGTGGCCTTTACCACTATATCGTTGATTACTTGGGTGGCGAGGCGGACGAAATTCCCGATATCTGGGCCGAGGCATCGCCCGCGACCTGGGTTGACGGCAGCGAGCCGCCCTTTATACTGGTCGATGGTGCGTCGGACGGAAATATTTCTCCCAACGAGTCCACCGAGTTTGCGACCACGTTGGAACAAGCGGGGGTAGATGTAAAACTAGAACTCGTTGATGGTGCCAGCCACGGAGACATCATTCGGAGTGAGTACTTTGATATCGTGGAAACCTTTGTGGCAGCGTTGGTGGAAAAGTAATGTGCAAAATTGCTCTGTTCGTGTTGTTGATACTGTTTAATTCCATAGGAGGCTAATTAAAATGAAACACGTAAAATACTTGATCCTGTTCGTATTGTCTCTAGTTATCCTACTGACTGCGTGTGCGCCGGCAGCGGTTGATGCCATTGTGGTCACAGCCACTCTAGATCCGATGAGTACGCCCAAGGTCATAGAGGTCACAGCCACTCCAAGCCCGACGAGTACACCCGGGCCCGACGTCACGGTCTATTACGAAGGGTTTGCCCAGTTTGAGCTAATCAGTCCCACGGGCAGGAGGGTGCTGATAGACGTGCACGATCCTGATCGGCTGTCCAGCCCGCCCACTGAGGATGATATCCTGTTGACCACTCACCGTGACAGCGATCACTATGTGAGCAACTTTGCCCGATCTTTTCCGGGCCAAAAGATCCTGAGCGAGGTTGGTGAAATCAGCTTGCCAGACGTGACCATTCAGGGGATTGCATCGGCGCACTCGGCTGGCGAGGTATTGGTGCCTCAAGGTGGCAGCAACTATATCTTTATCATAGATATGGCTGGGATGAGGTTTGCGCATTTTGGCGATATCGGCCAAGAAGAGTTGAGCCAGGAGCAGCTTGATGCGTTGGGAGATGTAGACGTCGCCATGATTCTTTTGGGCGGCATGTGCAGTGCGTCGCAGGACAACAGCTTTGGCTTGATCGAGCAAGTGCAACCTCAGCTCATCATCCCCACTCACACTGCTATGCCGGGTCTCGAACGTGGGGTAGAAATGTGGGACGCCTATTGCGGAGATCCGTGGATTTACACAGAGGATATCTCAGGGATCAGCATCAAGCCTGCTGATCTGTCTGGCGAGATCAAATTCTTGATGCTGGGCGAGTGGGGCGTTGCGTGCAAAGGGAAATTTGATTTGCCCACATGGTAGTAGGTGCAACTCGATAACGATGTCATACTTTTGAACAGAGCGCTGCGCAATCTTGCGTCAGCGCTCTGTTTTTGTGAAATCTTTGTTTGTTGATCTCGTAGAGCCATGCTATACTGTCATTGTTTTTTGGCAGCAATGTACGTAGGTCTCGTTTCAGATAGGACAGTCAAGGAGGATTTCACAATGGCGAAAATCTCGATCGAATATTGCAGAGAGTGACACTATGCATCCCGCGTCGTGAGTGTCACGGCGGATTTGTTGGAAGAGTTCGAGTCACAGGTTACTTCTTGGGAATTGATTCCCTCGGGCGGTGGGCGCTTTGAGGTAAAGGTCGATGGGGCGCTGGTTTACTCCAAGCTCCAGACCGGGCGTCATACCGACAGCGCCGAGTTGCGTAAATTGATCAAAGCCAAGCTCTAGTTTTTTTTCGACGGATTGTAACGATATTATTTCTGAACAACGCCTATGCGTTATCACGGTGCTGTCATCCGGCCTCCTAGCGAGGCGCATAGTTATATCTTGCAGGTCACCTATGGTTGCTCGCACGGCCGCTGCACCTTTTGCGGCACGTATATGGGCAAACCCTTTCGCATCCGTCCGTCCGCCGAGGTGTTGGAAGACATCGAACTGGCTGGGCAAGCGATACCCCACACTCGCCGCGTCTTTCTGGCCGATGGCGACGCTTTGGTGTTGAGCACTGGCCGTCTCGTTCCCATCCTCGATGCATTGGCCGCCGCTTTCCCCCACCTGGAGCGGGTAGGCATTTATGCCAACGCCCGTGACCTCTTGCACAAGAGCAACGCCGATTTGGCGTTGCTCCATCGCAAGGGTCTGGGAATTGTCTATGTGGGGTTGGAGAGCGGCAGTGATGATGTACTGCGGCGTGTGCAAAAGGGAGCCACAGCCGCCGATATGGTACAAGCCGCCCACAAGGCGTGGGATGCCGGTCTGCGTGTCTCGGCCATTGGTCTTTTGGGCATCGGGGGCTCCGAACTTTCATCTGACCACGCCAAGGCGACTGGTCAAGTGGTCAGCGCTATGGACCCGGATTATTTTTCCATGCTGACGTTGATGCTGATCCCCGGCACTGACCTGCACCGGGAGTGGAAGGCGGGCGACTTTCAGTTGATGGAACCAGGAGCTATGCTAGCCGAGTTGCGCCAGGTCATCGCTCACCTGGATGGCCTTTCTCATTGTGTGTTTCGCACGAATCATGCCTCTAATTATGTGCCACTAAAGGGCACGTTGCCTCAGGACAAGGATCGCTTGCTGGCGACGCTGGACAAAGCATTGGCACAAGGCCACTCGGCACTACGTCCAGAGGCGTGGCGGGCGTTATAGCTCGAGTCTGCGGTTGTTGGGGGTATTGCTCACTTGTCTTTTCTGCCGTTGTTACCCTTTCGCCCGTTGTATCCACGTCCACATCAATCCTCGCCGGGGAGCAAAAAACAAGGCAAGTAGGAAAAAGGCTGTGCAGACCAACACAATTGTCGCACCTGAAGCCACGCTGGCATAATACGAGAGGTAGAGACCAATCACGCCAGAGAGCGCGCCGATGATGACGGCAAGGCCCATCATTGTGGGCAGGCGACGGGTGAGCAGATAGGCGGTGGCTGCCGGTGTTACTAACATGGCTACCATCAGGGCTACCCCTACTGTTTGTAGAGAGACGACGGTTGTGACGGCAATCAGGATCAGGAGGAGATAGTTTAAAAGGGTAGATGGCAAGCGCAGCGTTGCGGCCAAAATGGGATCGAAGGAGAGAATAAACAACTCTTTGAAAAATGCCAATATGGTGAGCAAAACCAACCCGCCAAAAATAGCGATCAACCAGAGGTCGGTTGAGGATACACCCAGAACATTGCCAAATAAAAAGTGGGCCAGGTCTACCGCATAGCTGCGCATCGTAGAGATCATCGCAATGCCCAGCGCAAACATCCCGGCAAAGATGATGCCGATGGCTGTGTCCTCCTTGATCTTTGCCCCTGTGCCCACCGCACCGATCCCAATTGCGGTCAGGATGGCTGTGCCCAACCCCCACCAAAAGACGGGCTCTCGCGCTCCACCACTGATCAAGTATCCTGCCGTGACGCCGGGCAGGATCGCGTGCGCCAGGGCCTCGCCAAAAAAGGCCATGCCACGCAGTACCACATAAGTGCCCACGGTAGCGCACACGATTCCCGTCATCACTACCGCCAGCAACCCGCGGACCATAAACGGGTAACGCATCGGGACGATGATCCAATCAATCAAGGTGTCCATCACAGATCTCCTCCGCAGCACGTATCGCTCAACATCATTACGCCGTCATCTGTTTGAATCATGCGCAAGTGGCCGCCATAGGCCTCTTGCAACAACTCGGATGTAAAGACGTTTTCTGGCTGACCTATCCCTAATAGGCAATTGTTGAGAAGCATCACCCGGTCGAACCGTTCAGCGGCTCGGTTCAGATCGTGAGTGGCTACCATCACCGTCACTTGGTGTTGGCGCAGATCGTTCATAATGCGAAAGATATCCTCTTGCGCAGGAATATCCAGCCCCATTAGGGGCTCGTCCATCAGTACCAGTTCTGCTTCTTGCGCCAGAGCACGAGCGATAAACATGCGCTGTTGTTGTCCTCCTGACAATTCCTCGATCTGTCGGTTGGATAGGTTGGTCATCCCAACCACTTTTAGGCATTGGTGGACGTGTTCCCAGTCTTTGCGCTTGGGGTGACGCAGCCATCCCATTTTGCCCGCGCGGCCCATCATCACCACATCGGCCACAGTGACGGGAAAAGTCCAATCCACCTGGCTGCGCTGTGGCACGTAGGCGATACAGATGTGACCGCCGGGGCAATGACCGGCAACCGTTACCTCCCCGGTCGTTGGATGTAGCACTCCGGCGATTACCTTGAAGAGCGTGCTCTTTCCCGCGCCATTTGGACCTACCACGGCAATCCGCTCGCCGCTGACGAGGTGAAACGAGACATCCTCAAGTGCTGGACGACCATTATAGTGCACGGTGACGTGAGATGCTTCCAGGATGGGGGCTCCCGCTTTGTGTGGAATAGCTCTTTGTAGAAATGATGCTCTTATGTTTGCCATAGTGACCCAAGAACGAACAGTGTGTTTGTGATCTCTGGTACATTATACCGCATAAATGAGAGATAGTCATCCACTGGCTGCGGATTTGACGAAAAGTGATTGTGTGGAGTATACTATATTATGAGATGCGGGATATTCATGTATCTCAAATTACAGTTTGGGATTTGTTAGGAGGAATCAACAGTGAAAGTTAAACGTCTGATTATTTCATTTGCGCTTGGATTGGTCTCAATGTTGGCCTTGGTTTATATCTTGAATTGGAACACAATAGTCTCGGCTGATGTCAAAATTCTTAATCCATCTGCTGTTGACCGGCAGGTTTGTCTCAGTGGGTGTGCTTATTCGTCCGTGCAGGATGCTGTGGACGCCGCCGATTCTAGTGATACCATCAAAGTGGCGGCTGGTACTTATACCGGCGTCGACAAAGGCACGTTCATCACTCAGATGGTACGCTTGAGAGTGAATGGTGTTCCTGTCGTTACCATTCGGGGAGGATACACTACTACCAATTGGGTTGACTCTGATCCGGTCGCCAATCCAACGATACTGGATGCCGAGGGACAGGGGCGTGTGTTCTTTATCGAAGAAGGAGTTAATGTCACTATTGAAGGGCTACGGATAACTGGCGGCAACGCGTATATGGGCGATGTGGATGGGGGCCGCAAAAGCGGGGGGGGATTGTACGCGGCCGATGCTGTGGTCACGCTTCGAAATAATCATTTGTACGGCAACGTGGCCGACAAGGGCGGAGCGGTGTACTTGAGCGATAATGGCGGCGTTTTTATTGAGAATACGGTGACTGACAATACTGCTAATCATGGCGGTGGCTTGTTTTTGGATGAAAACAGGACTGATTTTAGTTACAATACAATCTCCACCAACACGGCTGTTATTAATGGTGGTGGCTTGCTGCTGTTGCAAAGCGGTAGTATTGCGGCACTCGAGAGCAACACAATCATTGCTAACACCGCTGTGAATGGTGGTGGGATGTACCTGAGCGATAGTGATGCTTTGTTGGTCAATAACGTCATTGCCAATAATAGCGCCAGTACAATAGGCGGTGGACTGTACATCAATGTTTCCGCTCCTTTATTGTTGCACACTGTCATTGCTCAGAATGGTGTCAGTGGCGTCTACGCAAAAGGTGACAGCACTGTCTCATTGGTCAACACTATCTTGTCCAGTCACACAGTAGGTATCAGTGTCACAGGAAACAGTGAGGCTTCCCTCAACGCCACTCTGTGGTACGCCAACGATGAAAATTCGAGTGGCAACGTTGTCCATACCAATAACCATAGTGGTGACCCAGACTTTGATGCTCCTAATGCGGGAGACTATCACATTGGTATTCTTTCGATGGCGCTCGACCGGGGTGTAGACGAGGGTGTCCTGACAGACATAGATGGCGATACCCGTCCACGAGGTCGTGGCTATGACATCGGCGCCGACGAGTACCCGGATTTGGTAAGCGCGGTCAAACTAGCCGATCCTCTAGTTGCGCGTCCTGGAGAACGGTTGACCTATACGATTCGTGTCACCAACTATAGCACTGAAACTTATACTGCTAATATCACCGACACTTTGCCAGACCACATTATGTTTACGGCGGGCATTACTTCTTCCTGGATAGGGCAGATAATCTATCCTGGGGTTGATGAAACCTGGACACGAACCATTGTTGTTACTGCTCAAGTTGGTTACAGTGGATTACTGACCAATACGGTAGATGTCACGACGGACGCAGATGAAATAGGCGCTGCCAAACTTGTTATTGGGTGCTATCCTCGTGTCCATTTACCATTGGTGTTACGTCTTGGTTGATTCGTATCTCTTGCTCTGCAAAAATACACTTGCTGGATAGTGTTGCAATAAATTTTGTGCGGATTCTGTATCGATTAGGATACCTTGACTATGTTTAGTGGTTTTGGAACAAGTGCTATGGTATGTCCTTTGCTTTGATTATATATGCTTTGGCGGTTGACTTGCACGCCAATAAAAGGTATAATCTTAACTTGAGGATAGTCGTGTGCCAACTTTGCAAGGCCCTTGAACAGGTTTGGCGGATCGTTTAATAGATTTCTCAGCCAAATGTTAAGGGGGATGTTCTTTATGTGCAGGCACATGGGTGCAAAGATTCAAGTCTGTGACTTTAGGTTGCTGCGGAGGTAGGTATGGCACTGAAGGGGAATCTGCGGGATTTCAGCACGACGCAGTTGCTCAATCTAATCAATCTGGCGCGCAAGACAGGCACGCTGACCATTGACGCGACCGATGCACAGTCGCGTTTGTGTTTTAAGGAAGGCAAGCTCATCTATGCGACGCAAGAGAAACGTGGTGGTCATCTGGCAACGATGCTTCAGCAGGCTGGCAAGCTTTCGGAAGAAGAGGCCCGCAAGATTCGATCCCAGAAGGACATCAAGAGCGACCGGGATCTGGGTGCGTTGCTGATCAATGCCGGTCGCGTGAGTCGGGATGACATTATGCGGAGTGTGCAGACGTATATCTTGAATAATGTTTATCCTCTTTTTACTTGGTCGGACGGGACTTTTCATTTTGAAGCGAATGCACTACCATTTGAAGATCGCATTACCATTCCCACTAACTTGGAGAATGTGATCATGGAGGGTAGTCGTCGTATGCAAGAGTGGGAACGATTGCAGGATGAGCTACCCGATCTTGATGTAGCGCTCAGATTCGTCGAACGCCCCGATGCACGCATGCGTGACATCAATATGAGTGTTGAGGAATGGCGTGTAGTTTCTTTCATCAACCCGCGCAATACTGTTCGTCAGATTGCGCAGTTTAACAATATGAGCGATTTTCAGATTCGCAAGATCGTGTACGCCTTGTTGCAAGCAGGGTTGGTAGAGTTGATTGCGCCCGAAGGAGTGGCTAAACCGGAGGTTTCTGTGGCGATGCGTCCTCCAGCCGTCAAGCGTGGTGTGGTCGAGAAACTCATTGGTTTCTTTCAGCAAAGACAGTAGTGTATATAGATAGTCAAGAGAGACAATAACGATGCAGACAGTCAAAATAGTGGTAACCGGTCCCTTTTCCGCAGGCAAAACGCAATTCATCCAATCAATAAGCGAGATCGATGTCGTTGCGACAGAAAAAAAGATATCTCGCGAGGAGGAGCGTGTCAAGGCCCAAACTACAGTAGCGATGGACTTTGGGCGCATCAGTGTAGCTGATGATCTGGTACTTTACCTGTTTGGCACCCCTGGACAACGCCGCTTTGACTTTATGTGGGAAATCCTTGCTGAGGGTATGCTGGGATTTGTTGTCCTGCTCGACAGTGTAAAACCAGAGACGTTCCGTGAAGCACGCAGTATCCTTGACACTTTTCGTGCTTATGCTCCTGTGCCCTACGTTGTGGCCGCCAACAAGCAAGATATGGAAGACGCGTGGGCACCGGAAGATCTACGTATTGCACTACGCATTCCTCCAGAGATCAAGGTGTTGCCGTGTGTGGCGACTGACCAAGAGAACGTCCAACAAGTTTTGTTGGAGCTCTTGTACTCGGTCCTCGCAGTAATGGATGAAGAAGAGTAAGGGCGCAGGCAAGGAAAGAGTAAATAGACTGTCCCGTACGGGGTTTGTATTGTGTAGGACGACGCAAACTCTGCCTGCGTACTTTCAAGTCACGTTTTCCTGGCGGTCGAACCATGCGGGACATCAGGTTCGACCGTCGTGTAACATTAGGAACTGTAACCTCATTTTAACGAAACTGCAATGATTTCTCAATTCTTCCCACACTATTTCATGATATATTATCAATGACAATTTGTCTCTATAAATCAGGAATTTCGGGTGGTTTTTTAGAGTTGAGGGATTAGTTCAACTATTGAGAGTAATGTTTTATGAGTTCCATTGTAACTGATCGTGGACTAGTTCATTACGAGACCATTGGCCGAGGACGGCCTGTGATCATGTTGCATGGTTGGTTGGAATCGTGGGACCATTGGCTGGGAACGATGGAATCGTTGGCCAGTCACTATAAGGCTTATGCCCTTGACTTTTGGGGGTTTGGCGATTCTGGCAAACAGACAGGAAGTTTCTCAGTAAACGACTATGTTGAGATGGTCGACCAGTTTATGGCACGGTTGGGGATTAAGGATGCTCCTATAATAGGCCATTCGATGGGGGGCACTGTTTCGCTCGGTGTAGCGTTGGATCATCCGGAACGGGTTCAAAAGGTAGCAGTGGTGGGGTCTCCTATTGTAGGAGATGGATTGTCGCTCTTTTTGCGATTGTCGGCGCGTCGTTCTTTGGCTGGCCTATTTTACCAGATATTTCCACTAAGTGCTCGAATTCTTTCGCCAATCTATGCACGAGATTGGAAAACGTGGTACAAGATGTTTGAAAGCGGTCTTTCGCGTACTACGCTGGCATCTTTTTACTATAGCATTGCTTCGTTGCGCCAGACGGATTTGCGTCCACGATTGAAAGAAATCAAGGTGCCAGTGATGGGTATCTATGGTCGGACTGATCGTATTGTGGATCCCAATCAAAGCAAAGTGTTGGCGCAGGGTGTATCAATAGTTGATATACGTAACTTTGAAGGTTCTGGGCACTTTCCAATGTTGGATGAACCGGAACAATTCTATCAGGCGCTCCACGAGTTTTTGCAAAGTTAGCTCAAAGAGTGATTGAGACTTGTGCATAGACCTTTGTTGGTGGGTTCGTGCCGAATAGTGAGCGGGCATTTGTATGACGGATGAGTCAGGATCTCAAGTTCAGGAATCGACACAATACGCTTTTCCGAACAAAATGGGACGAATTATGCTCTTGGCTATGGAAGAGGTGATGGGACGCAACGGGGTGAACGCGGTCCTGAATTTGGCCCGACTACAGCATCGGATTGGGGATTATCCACCAAACAACTTTGACAAGAAATTTGCTTTTAGTGAGGTAGGACAGTTGCTACAGGCACTGGATGAGATGTATGGTCCGCGCGGTGGACGTGGTTTGGCGCGGCGGGCCGGACATGCTTGTTTCAAGTTCGGAATCAAGGATTTTGGCCCAATGTTGGGCATTGCGGATTTGACTTTTCGAGTGCTGCCTCTGGGGATGAAACTTAGAGTGGGTTTTGAAGTTTTGGCTCAAACGTTTAACAAGTTCACCGATCACTTGGTTCGATTGGGAGAGGATGAACAATATTTTCAGTGGATTATAGAGCGCTGTGGTACGTGTTGGGGACGTCAAACCAGTTCACCTTGCTGTCACTTGGCGTCGGGTATTTTGGAGGAGGGACTTTACTGGGTTAGCGGCGGCAAGAACTTTTATGTAGAAGAGATAGCGTGCATCGCCGTTGGTGATCCTGCTTGTGTCATTTTGATCAACAAGCGTCCATTGGACTGAATTCATTGGGTTAAGAGAGATGCGCAAGATTATTTTGCGAGACCATCACAAGATATTTCCGTTTAACGAACCGGCACGTGAATTACGCGTGCTTAACAAGCCCTTGTGGCTGTATCAGCGGGATTTATTTGGACCGTATAACGTAGAGGAGCGTGAGGTAGATTCTCTGGTCGAGATTGATTCTCAAAAAGAGGAGACACTGGTTTATCGGGACAATTTGTTTTTTGATCAATTTTTCCTCGACGAGTTTATACAACGGGCCCGGGCGTCGGGTAAAGCTTGTCGGGTTGCTTTTGCGCTAGATGACCCATCGATTAACACTCATGCGATTCATTTGCAGCGAGGTATTCGTCCTGAAGGCGATGTGTACGTCGCCGATATGTGGTATTATCCGTACGGCTTTGAATCGAACGTACGCCCATTGGTGATAGACACCGGCACGCACGAGATGGGCTATTATCACGTCCCGACTCATATGTCTAATGCAATGGGTGACTTGGTCTACCAGGTACCCACTAGGGCGTTTTGTTCTATTGAACACTGGGTGCATACCATCACCGCCAATGTCATCTTTGGTGTGTATGCCCAAGGCGCACGATTGGACCGTGAGGTCGAACATAGCCTTAAAAAGAATCTCAGTATGCTGTGGCGCTCGTTGCTGGAACGGAAGCAGGTTCTTTCTTCATCAGATGTGGTGCATATAGGCCGCAACTGTAGTATTGATCCGTCTGTTATTCTCAGAGGACCGACCTGGATTGGCGATAACGTCACCGTTGGCCCAGGGGCCGTCATTGATGTTGCTATCATTGGAAATAACGTGAGTATTGGGACAGGTGGTCAGGTCAATTTCAGTGTGGTGTCGGACCGTTGTTTCCTTCCGTTTCGCGCATCGGTCTTTACGAGTGTGATGATGGCGGATTCGATGTTGGCGCAAAATACGTGTGTGCAGTATTGTAGTATTGGACGCGGTACTTTTGTGGGCGCTGGCAGTACGTTCACTGATTTTAGCCTAGTGCCCAGCAAGCCGATCCGGGCAATACACGAGGGGAAACCCCAAGAGACCGGTATGCCAGTCTTGGGTGGTTGCGTAGGGCATCACTGTTACATTGGCTCTGGCATGGTGGTGCATCCAGCGCGAGCTATTGAATCGGATGTAATCTTGTTCGCCTCACCTGAGAGGCGTGTGATTACTCGAACAGTTCATTTTGAAGACAGCGATCATTTAAAACTTGAGGGTGGGACAGAACTGCACACCAGAATGTACGAGCGTTGAATCCATATGCAGCAGTGGGTGGGGAATGAGTAGTTTTGCTTGTGTGATTCATCCAGTCAGTCCTAAACAGGACGTGGCGCGCAAGTATCCGTTGCTGGCCAAGGTGTTGCCTACACCATTGATCCATTTCTTTTCGCGCTTTTGGCCGCCGGTTTACCTTTCTCGTATCACTGGAGTGCGTTCAGAGGCTACAGGGAAGGAAATCGAGGGCTGGTTGTTAGCCTGTCCGTTCACTGCCAGGCAGATGTTGAGGTTGCCGCCTAAAACAGCTTATAGAAAGATCGTTCAAACCGGCGGTTTGGCAGAAAAGCTAGGAGCAGATATTTTAGGGTTATTGGCTTTTACATCTGTGATTGGTGACGGCGGAGTGACCATTGCTCAGAACCTTACCATTCCTGTTACTACGGGTCGAAGTTTGACTGTGGCTGCCGCGGTTGAGGGACTGACGGAGGCCGCACAGCGTCGGGGTATTCATTCAGAATCAGCTACGGTGGCCGTGGTTGGAGCAACGGGAAGTATTGGATTGGCGTGTGCCAGGCTGCTCGCTCCGATGGTGGCCGAGTTGATATTGGTAGGCCGGCAAAAGTCTCGTTTGGAAAGAGTGAGGAAACAGGTCCGGGAGGCCGGAAATCGAAAGGTACGCACCTCGGTGCACTTGGAAGCTATCCGTGATGCTGATATGATATTGAGCACGACTAATGCTGCCAAACCAATTATTCAACCCGAGCACCTAAAACAAGGTGCGGTTGTATGCGATGTGGCGCTCCCACCAGATGTGTCGCCGCGAGTGACTCGAGAACGGGATGATGTATTGTGCGTTCATGGGGGCGTGATGGATGTACCGGGTGAGGTAGATTTTCATTTTGACTTTGGTCTTGCACCTGGTAGAGCGTATGCCTGTATGGCAGAGACGATGGTGTTGGCGTTAGAGGGACGGTACGAGAGTTATTCATTGGGTAAGCAGATGCAGCCCGAACGCGTGCGCGAGATTGCTCAACTGGCTCGCAAGCATGGTTTCAAGTTATCAGAGCTATAAACGATTAGCTCGCAAAAGGAGGAAACATGTCCGAAGGTAGATTAATGATAGTGGAGGACGATACCGATATCTCCAATATGTTGCGCATCTACTTTCAGTCGCAAGACTATGATGTGGCGGTAGCTCAACGGGGTGAGGATGCATTGGAGCTATGCCGTCAACAATTGCCTCATCTCATTGTCCTAGACATCATGTTGCCGGACATGGATGGCTATGACGTGTGCCGCCATTTGCGGGGCAGCCTTCGTACCAGCCATATTCCGATCATTTTTCTGACCCAAAAAGATGAACGTTCTGACAAGATTCATGGGCTCGAGTTGGGTGCTGATGATTACATCACCAAACCCTTTGATTTGGAAGAGCTTAAACTGCGGGTCAAAAACGCCATGGTTAGTGCCCAATACAAAAGCCTGACCAATGCTACCACGGGGCTACCCAGCGGGCGATTGATTGAGGAACAGTTGCGGCAGTTGATGCGGCGGGATGATTGGGGTATTATCTACATTGGCGTCAAGGGATTGAGTGACTTTAAGGATGAGTATGGCTTTGTAGCAGCTGAGGAAGTGTTGCGTTTTGTCGCCATGATTCTGGGGAGATCTGTGGACCAAGAGGGTAGCCCCAACGACTTTATAGGCCACATCGGCGGCGATGATTTCTGGATTGTTTCTGAAAAGGGGTTGGTTGGGGCTATCGGGGAAGACCTTGCACAACGCTTTGACGCAGAGATCGGTACGCACTATGACTGGAAGGCACGGCAAGAAGGCAACCTGATGACACTATCCCTCGGTACAGTAACTGTGGATGATGGCCCCTTTTATGATATTCGAGAGATTACCGAGGCAGCCTCAAATGCACGGCGTGGTGAATGAAAGGTCAGTAGGTGTTGTCAATAGGCTAGTGTGACATAGGTGGTTGTGGTTATATGAGTGAATTGGCAGAAAAGCGTCGGTATGGGTGGCGAGATACAGTCATCGCTATTGCGGGTGAGTTACCGGCGTTCTCGCAGCAATTATCGGACGGTTCTGTGACATTGAATCGTATCGTTGCTCCGGCCGATCAAGCGCGCGATTTGGGCTCTGACACCACGGCCTCACTGAAAATAGCGCTAGATGCCATCCTGTCGAGCACTCGTCAACTCGTTCCTTACGATATTGCCGAAATCACGCTTTGGGATGAAGAACAGCAATGCTGTATGACCCAAGGTTGGGGAGGGGATCGAGCCTATGTTAAGGAAGCAGGAGGAATTTATCATATAGATGAGGGATACACGGGCTGGATCATCCATCATCGACGTTTTCTTCTAGTTCGCGATGTTCAAGCCAGGCACGACGTGCGACCTAGGTTGGATACGTCTGACTTTCCTTTCCAGTCATATATTGGTATACCATTGCAAACTCGACATCGTTTTATCGGTACCCTAGAGTTGGCTAGTTATCAAAAGGACGCGTGGTTAGAACGTGATCTGGTGGTACTACAAGCTATTTCCAATCAGGCAGTGGTGGCTATTGAAAATGTTCATCTCTATGCAGAGACACAGCGGCGTGCAGAACAACAGGCGGGATTGGCTCGTATCGCTGCCCTGGCTAGTTCAACGCTAGACTTGGATGAATTGTTAAACCGTGTGATGGACGAAACCCTTGGATTGCTGGAAGCAGAGCGAGGTGTGCTCTTGCTTTACGACGAGGAACAAGATGCGTTGGTAGCGCGTTACCTGACGTCGGCTAGGGCTGACCACGCGGTAGTAGAGACGTTTCATATCCCTACCAGTGCGGATGGATTCGAGCAATCTATTTTTGTTCGTGGCGGGAGCTATTTTTGTAATGACCCCATACACGACCCCAATATCATCCCCGCTTACCGTCCTTATATGAATGCAATTGGTGTCCGAAACTTTGCGGGCGTAGCCTTGCGGTTGAAGGAGCGCAGTATCGGTGAACTCTATTTGGGTGATCGTAAGGGTGGATTTGGAAGCGAAGAAGGGCAGATACTGCAAACGGTAGCCGGTTATTTTGCCAGTGCTATTGAGAATGCCCGTTTATACGACGAGATGCGGCGTCGGGCATCAGAATTGACTTCCCTAACAGAGATTTCGGCCACTGTCAGCGAGTCGCTGGAATTGGAACATGCCCTACAGGCTATTGTCTCGGCGGTGCAAAAAGTGGTGAGGTGCCAACGGTCGGCTATTTTCGTATTGGATGAGGCACAGCAGGTGTTGCGGCTGGCAATGACCCAGGGACTCAGTGAAGAGTACGTGGCACAATCACAAGAATTGACACTGGAGCGCGGCGGACGGGCACACGCCGTTGCAACCGAGGAACCATTGATTATTTCTGACATGCAGGCTGACGAGAGTCTGTTGGCCTTTGCGCCCATGTCCATTCGTGAGGGCTTTCGCGCCTTTGCGGATTTACCTCTCAAACGGGCTGATCGTGTGATTGGTATGCTCTCGGCCATGTTTGTCGATCCGCACCGATTTTCTGATATAGAGATCGAGTTGTTGACTGCCTTTGCCGATCAAGCGGCGATTGCTACTGAGAATGCACGCCTGTATACGCAAGCGGACGAGGAATTGCGCTTGCGGGAGGAGGCATTGAGAAGGCGCAATCGCGAGTTGAGCACGCTTTACGAGGCAGCTACGGCTACCAGCTTTAGTCTTTCTCTAAGTGATGTTCTCCAGACTGTTGCCGAACAAATGATCCGGCTCTTGAATTCAAAAGGTTGTACGTTGTCGCTTTGGGACCGTGAGCGGAATGTGGTCGAGACTCTGGTTGACTATAACACAACCTGGGCAGAACAGTCGGGCACAACCTATGCACTGGATAAATATCCGGCTACCCGCCGCGTACTGGAGACTCGCCAGCCGGTAGTGATCCAACGGGATGATCTAACGGCCGATCGAGCAGAGTTGGCCCTGATGGAGAAACAAGGCATACAGACATTGCTAATGTTGCCTTTGATCACCCATGATCAAGTGTTGGGCCTGGCAAAATTGATTGATGATAACAGGACCAGAGATTATACACTAGAGGAGATTCGCCTGGCCGAGAGCCTGGCGGCTCAGGCGGCTGCCGCTATCGAGAATGCCCGGCTGTACGAACAGGCTCAGCAAGAAATTGCCGTACGCAGACGGGCTGAGGATGCACTGCGTCGTCTTCAGCGCATCAGCCGCGAGATCAATACCACATTTGAGCTAGAGCACATTCTGCCCTTGGTGTTGGAAGAGGCCAGTCGCCTGGGTAAAGCAACGCACGGCGCTATCATACTGCGGAATTCTGTTAGCGATGAACTCCAGTTGGAGGTTTGTACAGGTTATTCAACAGTCGAAGAGGCACGCATTCACACACTGTTGCAAGCGCCGCAGACACATCCGAGCCTGGCAAAAGTGCTCTCAAGTCGAGAGTCGTTGCTCGTCTCAAATGTGATCGCTGAGATTGACACAGTGGGGATCAGTTCAGACACGCATTCTTTGCTTATCGTGCCGATCATTTATCAAGAATCTCTGGCGGGTATGATCATTCTGGAAAGCATCCAGAGAGAGGCTTTTGATCGTGCGGCGTTAGAGTTTGTGGAAGGGTTGTCGGCACAGGCAACTACGGCCATCAACAATATTCAGCGTTATTATGACCAGCTGGAGCGCGGAGAATTGTTGCGCCGCCGGGCAGATCAATTGGCGGCGGTGTTGGACGTTAGCCATGCACTGCGTTCTGATCGACCTCTTGAAGGGATACTGGAAGAGATCGCCTACGCGATTCAGGAAAGTGTAGGCTTTAATTTAGTGGTGATTGGTGTGGTAGAGGGAGATCCGCCGCATCGACGTCGTGTGGCTGCTGCCGGTGTGCCTCTGGTCGAGTTCGAACGCATGAAAAAGATTCAAGAGCCTTGGCACGTTGTAGCAGATCTAATGATCACCGATTTTCGTGTTAACCGCAGCTATTACATTCCGGCTGAGGAACAAGATCGTTGGCGCGGACGTCTCAATGTGTATGAAGAGTATGCTGAGGGTGTGTTGCGTGAACCCGGTCGCTGGCATCCTCACGATTTACTGCTCGTTCCGCTGGTTGGGGCTGGGGGCGACATCCAAGGGGTGCTTTCGGTAGATCAGCCGCTCAATGGACGTGCTCCTGACTGGGAAACTGTCGAGGCATTAGAAATTTTCGCTGCCCAAGCGGCGTTGGCTATTGAGAATGCCCGGTTGTTCGACAAAGTAAGTAGTTTTTCACAGGAAATGGAAAAGCTCGTCGAAGAGCGCACCCAGGAATTGGCCGAAGCGATGGAGAAACTGACCGAGGAGCGTGATCGGGTAGAGACACTTTATCGTATTACTTCTCGACTTTCGGTCAGTCTCGATTTGGATTACGTGCTGAACCTCGCCTTGCGACTGGTTGTCGATGCTGTGGGGGCGAAGCAAGCATCCATTCTGATGATAGAGCCTGGATCCAATATATTGATCAACCGTGCTGCTATAGGGAGGAAACAAAAATTACCAGTCGGTGGTGTGCCTACTCGTTTCTCTTCAGGCGAGGGATTGGCGGGCTGGGTGGTCGAAAACCGTAAAGCGGTTATCATTCCTGATATTCAACAGGATCCGCACTGGATCGAATCATCGGACAAGCGCGAGCGGAAATACCGGTCGGCACTGGCTGTTCCCTTGATGGTGGGCGACGACGTGATGGGTGTGTTGCTTTTGTTCCACGCTCAGATTGGGCACTTTGACGAGCCCCATCTGTTGCTGGTAGAGACCGCCGTTATCCAGGTTGTCAACGCTATCAGAAATGCTGAATTATACAAGCTGATCTTTGACCAGGCAGAGAAACTTGGAAACACACTCAAGGCTCAAAAAGTCGAGGCGACCAAGAGTCAGGCTATCTTGGAAGGCGTTGCGGATGGGGTCATTGTGGTGGATGCGGATAGTAACGTTATCTTGTTCAACGCTGCTGCTGAGCGCATTCTGGGGCTTTCGAGAGAAAAAGCGCTGGGCCGCTCTATTAATGAGATGCTAGGTCTCTATGGTAGTCAGGCACGGGATTGGATGGAAAAGATATCTAGTTGGGCAGAGCACCCCGAGATGTATACAACAGAGGAATATCTGGGTGCCCGGTTAGAAATTGGGGGACGCGTCGTAAGTGTCCTGTTGGCACCAGTGATGATGGAAAGCGAGTTCTTGGGTGCTGTATCGGCTTTTCGTGATATCACCGCCGAGGTGGAAGCTGAACGTGCCAAGACCGAGTTTGTCTCTACAGTGTCGCACGAATTGCGCACTCCTATGACTTCGATCAAGGGATACGTCGAATTGCTCCTGATGGGAGTGGTAGGCTCACTGACAAAAGATCAACATAAATTTCTGTCTGTGATTGATGTGAATGTTGAGCGTTTGACCACATTGGTCAATGATTTGTTGGACATCTCGCGTATTGAGAGTGGGCGGGTGGCGCTATCGCCTCAGATCGTGCATGTGGAGCACATCATAGAACAAGTCGTTTTGACGATGCAGGCTCGTGCTATGGATCAGGGATTGACCTTGCGATCCGATTTGCCACCTGCACTTCCAGAGATTCTTGCGGATCCTGATCGTGTTACTCAGATTCTGACCAACTTGGTAGGGAATGCTTGCAACTATACACCAACCGGGGGCAAAGTTACGGTATCAGTCTGTGCACATGATGACAAAGTATGTATTTCAGTGCACGATACGGGAATCGGCATTTCGGAGGAAGATCAAGAAAAGATATTTGAGCGATTTTTCCGTGCAGATGATTCGATGGTACAGGATGCACCGGGTACGGGTTTGGGACTTGCCATTGTTCGGTCTTTGGCAGAGATGCAGGGAGGGCAGGTTTGGGTAGAAAGCGAGTTGGGTAAGGGAAGTACGTTTACGTTTACTCTTCCCACTGCGATTGCCAGGCAAGTGCCCGAGGAGGATGCCGCTTTTGCTTAATAGTTGATCAATTCTCAATAATTGTGAGGATTGATCCGATTGGATAGGCGGGTACCTGGTTTGTAAGGGCGGGATGGGGGTAGTAGTTATGGTGAATAATAAACCAAAGATTCTTGTTGCTGAAGATGAACGGGATATTCGCGAGTTGATTGGTTTTACACTACGCTTTGCAGGACTTGATGTAACATTGACCAGGAATGGGGCGGAAGCTATCGAACAGGTGCCGCAGTTAAAGCCAGATCTGATTATGCTTGACGTTCGTATGCCAAAGATGACCGGATACGAGGCCTGTCGCAAATTAAAAGATGATCCAAACACCAGCGAGATCCCGGTCGTTATTCTCTCGGCCAAAGGACAGGATGGAGAAATTCAAGAAGGCAAGGACGCTGGTGCCGATCATTATATAGTCAAACCCTTTGCACCCGACAAGTTAACCGAACGGGTCAAAGATATTTTGCGGGATACAGGATTCGAGTTAGAGTAGCGAATAAGGAATTAATACAGCGATGAGTGCCGTTGTTGTTAGTGAGGGCCTTATACATTACGAAGTGTTTGGACGCGGCAGACCCGTGGTCTTTATCCACGGCTGGTTGGGGTCTTGGCGTTACTGGGTCCCGGCGATGGAAGAACTGTCAGTCCAGCAACGCGCCTATGCGCTCGATCTATGGGGCTTTGGCGATTCGGACAAGACAAGTGCGCATTACAATATAGATGCGTATGTAAAGCTCGTCAAGGGCTTTTTGGACAAGTTGGGTGTTGTGCATCCCACATTGGTAGGACACGCGTTGGGAGGCGTGGTTGCACTTCGATTCGCTGCCGAGAACCCCGATTGGGTCGATCAGGTGATGGCCGTAAATGTGCCTTTGCTTGGTGAGGCAATCAACCGTCCGCTGGCTACTTTTTCTGGCAGTAACGATGCACTGGTAAAGTTGGCATCGCGGCGTGCAAAGTTCTCTGAGGTAGAGATGGAGGTGCGCAAGACCGACGTGGCGGCTGTGACCGGCACCATAAACTCGGCAGCGGTGAGTGACCTGCGTCCCATGCTGCCGCCTCTCACGATTCCTGTGCTCTTGGTCTATGGCGGAAATGATCCTTTCATAAAAGCGCCGGAGGCAAGCTGGCTGCGATATTGTGATGACAACGTGCGTGCTATTTCTTTGGATGGCGCACAACACTTTCCGATGCTGGAGGAACAAAACAAGTTCAACCGCTTGTTGAAAGAGTTCCTAAATGCAGGGGATGATTTGAGTTCATTAGAGTTAAAGGACGAGTGGCAGCGTCGTCTGCGATAATCACCAAAATTCGTTAACCGCCAGCCGTCAGCCACGAGTGCTGACGGCTACTTGTTGTCTACTCACGTGTCACTATGTCTATTCGTCGATTGGCCGCTGTTGCCCGCAAGGAATTTCGCCACATCAGCCGTGATGTGCGTACTTTTTTTCTCGTCACCCTTGCTCCCACCTTTTTGTTGGTTACACTTTCTTATGTTTTTGCCTTTGACATAGAACGGGTGGACATCGCCGTTCGGGATTTGGATCGTACGCCTTTGTCTCGCGAGTTCATCGCCAGCCTTACCGCCGACGGCGACATTGTGATTGCGGCCCATGTGCAGCAGGATGAAGAGATTATGTCCATATTCACCCGCGGCCTGGCCGACGTGGTGATGGTCATCCCGCACGGTTTTGCTGATGCGGTGCTGGATGGCGGGCCAGCCGAGGTACAGGGCATCGTTGACGGTGCTGACGCGATCACTGCCAGGCAGTCTATTGGCCTCTTGGAGAGCCGCGTATATGCGTTTGTCGCTGACCTGCGTCCCCGGCTTGACAGAGACGCGGGAGGCGGTTTTAACGTCAGCTTTACGGTCAGCGACCGGGCCTGGTACAACGAGACCCTCAAGTCGTTGGTCAGCATGGTGCCCGGTATGATGGCCCTCATTCTGTGTATGCCCGCTCTGGCTCTGGCCTTGGCACTGACCCGTGAGAAAGAGATGGGCTCTTTTGAGACCCTCATCGTCACACCGGTGCGTGGAACCGAATATCTGCTCGGCAAGTTGCTGGCTTACCTGATCAGTGGTCTGGCGAGTGTTGTTCTGGCTTGGCTCGTCGCCGTGTTTTGGTTTCGCGTGCCCTTTCGGGGGAATCTGCTCGCCTTTATGCTGCTGGCAGCTGATTATTTGCTAGCCAGTATGGGTGTCAGCCTGTTGGTCGCCACCTTTGTTCGTAACCAGCAAACCGCCATGTTTCTCATCCTGATGATTTTCTTTGTCCCCAGTTTCTTTATCGCCGGTCTCTTTCTTCCTATCGGCGACGCCCCTGTCTCGCGGGCGCTGTCGTATGCCCTGCCGACCACTCATTTTGTCATCATATCTCGCGCCGTATTCCTAAAGGGTCTGGGACCGGTAGCCTTGTGGAAACCTGCTTTGACCCTGTTGGGAAGCGGAGTCGCTTGTCTGATGACCAGTTTAGCATTGTTCGACAAAAAGATCGGGTGAGCGTGGCTCAGGAGTATTGAAGCGTGTTGTTGCGTATCTGGAACCTGGTGTTAAAAGAACTTGTACAGTTTGCGCGTGATTGGTTGATGACGACCTTTATGCTCACGCTGCCCGTCATCCAACTGGTCCTGATGGCCCAGTCCACCAGTTCTCGCGTTTCCGACCTGTGTGCGACTGTGCTCGACCTTGACCGTTCCGCTGCCAGTCGTCAGCTTGTCACCGCGCTCGATACCGTGCAAGAGGTGAATGTCTGCCACTTTTCTATGACTCTGGCGGACACCCACAGCCTTCTCGATCAAGGAGAGGTCTCTCTCGTCGTGGTCATCCCCAATGGCTTTGCGGCAGATATCGTCGATGCGTCCCGCACGCCGAACATTCAGTTCATCACTGATGCCAGCAGCAGCGTCCCGGCCCGTTACGCTCTCAGTGGGGCGCAAGGAGCCGTCACTGCCTTTATGGCTGATTTGTTCCGAGAAGCTGGCTTGCTTTCGTCTGCCCAAGTTCTGGATTCCGTCATTGATTTTCGCACAACGGTTCGTTTCAACCCAGAACTCGACTTTCGGTTTGTTAGTGTATCGGCGCAGTTAGGCTTTATCGTGTATCAGGTGACGCTCGTCGTTGCCTCCATTGGATTGGCCCGGGAGCGCGAGTTGGGCACGTTGGAGCAGTTATTGGTCGTGCCATTGCGCCGCGTCGAGTTGGTCATTGGCAAGGCAATCCCCGCCTTGATTATTGGTATGATCAATTTTGTGATCATACTGGCTGTTTCTGTTTTTGTCTTTAATTTACCGGTCCGTGGCTCCTTACCATTGTTCTTTGCCCTGACGTTGCTGTTTATCGCTGTCGAGATTGGCTATGGTATTTTTATCTCTGGCGTCGCGCGCACGCAGCAGCAAGCCATTCTCTTTGTCTTTGTCCTGGCGATCGTGGACATGACCTTTTCCGGTTACATGGTGCGGGTCAAGAACTTGCCCCCGGCATTACAGGCTGTGGCCCAAATTGTCCCCTTTCGTCACTATTTGACCATTGTCCGGGGGGTGATGCTAAAGGGCGCGGGCCTGGACGTGTTGTGGCCCCACGCGGTAGCAATGGCGCTGATGGGTATACTGGTCACTGTCGTTGCCGTTCGCAATCTGAGTCGGAGCTTGGATTAGGTGTGACCTGGCCCAATGCCTGGATGGTGGGCAGACGAGCTGCGTAGACGGTCGGCTCCAGCCCGCCCAACATTGCCAGCGCAAAGGTGTTGGGCAGAGACCCCTCTGCGTTCACCAGATCGGCTTGCATATCCAGGCCGGCGGTATCCCGAATCCGAGTCATCCATCTTTACCGCTTGGTCCCAAGTCCAGGAAAAAAGCTGCTTTCCCATCGTCTGGTATCCAGCGGACTAGAGCGTCAAAGGACGTTTCGTAGGTCGAGATCGGTTCTGGTCGACAACCGGCGAGAAGCGACAGGTTCAGGGATAGTACTAATTACACCTCATTTGTGAGGTGATAGTATACTTTGGTATTGGCGTCAAGAGAATATGGATCAAAGACCTCATAAATCGTTGTGGCGCTTCAAGTGTTGACTTCCGTACGAGTTGGGCTATACTGAACGATGATGGGCAAATAAAGGTGTGTAGAGATATAGAAAAAACACTCCCAGTACATTTTGTGAACAAGGAGAAGATTGATGGGGAGCATAAATTCTGCAAAACAAACGATCAGAGGCGATAATGCATTTGTGTCTTGGTTCGGGAGAACCTTTCTAAGGGTTTTGGGCTGGCGTTTGGAAGGAAGCCTGCCGGATGTGCCTAAATTTGTCTTTATTGCTGCCCCGCACACGTCGAATTGGGATTTTTTGATCTTTATAACGGTGACTTTTGCATTCAGGACCCGGTGTGTTTGGATGGGCAAGGACAGTATATTTCGCCCACCTTTTGGCATCATTTTTTCGTCGCTGGGTGGCATACCGGTTGACCGCAACTCTTCTCAAAGTGTGGTGGAGCAGGCTATTCAAGTGTTTGGCAGCCGGGAAAAGGTCGTAATGGGAATCTCTCCCGAAGGAACGCGTAGAAAGACAGACTGTTGGAGAAAGGGCTTTTATTATATTGCTTTGGGGGCAAACGTACCGCTTGTATTTGCGTTTGCAGACTATGAGCGCAAGGTGACGGGTTTTGGTCCCGCGTTTATGCCCACCGGAGATATTCAAGCGGATATGAAAGTCTTTCGAGATTTTTACAAGGACATCAAGGGTAAATTCCCAGAGAATTATAGCGACATTAGGATAAAAGTGTAAAAATCATCTTGGGAGGCAGAAAAGAAAAAATGACGACAGAAGCTATTGATTCAGGCGAAGTTCGTTTTTTTAGTGGCAGCTCCCATCCAGAACTAGCCGCCGACATCGCCGGCTATTTGGGCGTTCCACTTGATAAAACTAAAGTCACCCGTTTTAGCAATGATAATCTGTGTATCCAACTCGGTGCGAGTGTGCGTTCGCGAACGGTGTTCATTGTCCAGTCGCTCTCTCCCCCGGTGAATGAACATCTGATGGAATTGCTCATGATGTTGGATATTGCGCGGGCAGCGTCGGCAAAAGAGATTCACGCCATCATCCCTTATTTTTCCTTTGCCCGTTCAGACAAAAAGGACGCGCCCCGGATCTCGATCACTGCCCGGCTGGTCGCCGATCTGCTGCAAACGGCTGGAGCCACGCAGGTTATGACGATGGTGCTCCACTCGCCGCAGGTGCACGGGTTTTTTGGGGTGCCCACCGACCCACTCAACAGCCGGCCCGTTTTCAGACGGTATTTTCAGCAGAGTGATTTGTCAAACACGATCGTAGTGGCGCCAGATATGGGGCACGCCAAATCCGCCGCTCAGTTTGCCAAAGATTTGGGCTTGCCGGTTGCGGCAGGCGACAAGGAACGCATCTCGGACACAGAGGTGCGCATCAGTGGCTTGATCGGTTACCAGGCGCACGGGTGCAGGCGAGCCTTGGTCTATGATGATGAGGTGGCTACCGGAGGTTCTATTCTCGAAGTCAGCAAGTTATTGGTAGAGCAGGGTATTAACGATATCTGGGTTGCCTGCACGCACGGCGTTTTTGTCCGGGGGGGACTTGAAAGGTTGGTCGCCGTTCCTCAGATCACAAAAGTTGTGACGACGGATACGGTGTATGTCCCCCCAGAAAAGCGTCATCCCAAGCTGCACACGCTATCTGTGGCTCCTGTTTTTGGCGAGGCGATTCGCCGCAACTATTTGCGACAGTCGATTGGAGATTTGTTCGTTTTTGGTGATGAGACTCTTTAGGGGCGAGCCGGGCAATCTGACGACGATTGGCCATGCGACCATCAATAAAAAGTGAGAGGCTTGTGATAGATGCAACGCGTCAGCATCGTATGATCAATATCATCACACGTGCTACCGGAGCACTTTTTACAGCCGGATGCATATTTCTGATCATTGGCAGCCAAGGCGGACCCGAGTGGACACATTCTGGATTGGTGGTCTATTGTTCGCTATTTTGCTATTTATGCCAGCCTTGTTGCTCGTTACCAAGCCGGACCTGGCTGTAGTGTGGATGAACTCGTTGGGGCACATTGTGATGTGGAAACCTCCACATCGAAGAACTGTTCCCACTCGATCATCTCAATGGCGCGCGTGGAACGAGATAGCGTACATTGAAAAAGTAGCCGTCTGTCTTTTGGCTGCCGCTTGTCTGGTCTTTGGTGTATTGATACTGCGATACACGCTAGTTCAGATATTCTCAGTACTGAACTTGGAATGAATTAACTATGGCGCGCCCTCTCTGGTTTGTCAACCTGCTCAAAAAAGTTTATCCTAGTCGCTTTCGTGCCGCCCAACTGACCAATCTACCCATTATCGGACGCATCGTCGATTATGGGCTGTTCGCAAGTGACGACATCATCTACCTGCCCCAAGACAATGTGATCCAGGTCGACCAACCGATCAAAGGTCCGGAGGATGTGGTGCTCCCCTCCCAGGTGGTGGCACACTTTATCGAGCAAGCCAATTATCACTGGGTAATGGATTTTTGCATCTGCCGTGATGGCAGCCATTGTGATGATTATCCGGTGGATTTCGGCTGTCTCTTTTTGGGAGAGGCCGTATTGTAGATCAACCCACGGATTGGCCGCCAGGTGACAAAGCAGGAGGCATTGGAACATGTGCGCCGCTGCCGTGAGGCTGGTCTGGTTCACATGATCGGCCGCAACAAGCTGGACTTGATCTGGTTGGGCGTGGGTCCTGCCCACAAGCTGTTGACTGTATGCAATTGTTGCCCGTGCTGCTGCCTGTGGAAGATTATCCCGCATGTCAATCCTTTGATCGGCAACAAGGTCACCAGAATGCCGGGCGTGACTGTCACTGTGACGGACCGGTGCGTGGGGTGTGGAGTATGTACGCGGGACATTTGTTTTGTGGATGCTATTCGTCTGAAAGGGGGGCGTGCTGAGATCAGTGATGCGTGCCGGGGATGTGGTCGATGTGTCGAGATCTGCCCCGAACAAGCCATCGAACTTTTGATTGACGACGACCGTTTCATCGCTAGGTCTATCGAGCGACTGTCCTCTCTGGTGGATGTCTCGTAACTAGTCCATACCGTGGGATTGGCGCACGAGCACCAAGAGCATGATCACTGTGCCAATCATACCCATCATGCAAAATGATCCTACCAGTGCCGCCTGTGTGATATCATTCGCACGACTACAGGTAGTGATTGCCAGTATCACAACAAAGGCAACCAATACCAGGTTCACAAGGGTTTTGAATGTTTTCCATTTGCTACGAGGGTCTTGTTCTTCGTCCATCAATTAACTCCTTTGCAATGCCTTTCAATCATCAAAAATCTACTTTTGTGCCCGTTATCTCTTATTCTATCATGTATTACGTAACATCAGAAACTAGGTTTCTCACTTGTATAGATCACAATGTCATCCTGTGACAACGAACACGTTTAGCACATCGACTTGCACGGTACGAGTGGGCGGGGTAGAATACAGCATCAAGCAAGGAGATTGCATAACTATGGATATCACACCGTTCAAAGATTTGTACCCTTTCGAGTCACGCTGGCTCGATCTCAATGGCACTCGCTATCACTATGTGGACGAGGGACCGCGAGATGCACCGGCGGTCGTGATGGTGCACGGAAACCCCACTTGGTCATTCTACTATCGTACACTGATCCCCAAAATCAGCCAGACGCACCGGGTCGTTGTGCCCGACCACGTGGGTTGCGGTCTGTCGGACAAGCCGCAGGATTATGTCTACACGCTCAACCAACACGTCGAGAACCTGGAAGCGCTGATCGCGCACTTGGGCTTGGAAAACGTAACGCTGGTGCTGCACGATTGGGGCGGCGCCATCGGGATGGGATATGCCACTCGCCATGCAGAGAACGTCGCCCGCTTTGTGATTTTCAATACAGCAGCGTTTTTCCTGCCCGTGGTTCCGATGAGCCTGCGCTTTGCGCGTAGCCCGGTGTTGGGAGAGTTAGTCGTGCGCGGGCTGAACGGCTTTGCGGGGACGGCGCAATTTTTAGCCGTCTCCCACCGGGAGCGGATCACGCCCCAGGTCAGAGCAGGCTACCTCGCGCCCTATGACAATTGGCGGAACCGCATCGCCGTCTATCGCTTTGTGCAAGATATCCCGTTGGGCAAAGATCACCCCAGCCGCCCGACCTTGAACGACATTGAGAACAATCTAGAGTTGTTTGTTCACCATCCGATGCTGATCATTTGGGGCGCAAAGGACTTTGTCTTTACAGAGCGGGACTTTTTACCCGAGTGGCAGAGACGTTTCCCCGACGCACAGGTCCGCGTCTTGTCGGACGCCGGGCATTACGTGGTGGAGGATGCCCACGAACGCATCCTGCCGTGGATGCTCGAATTCTTGGAGGAGTGAGGATGGAACTATACAACATCGCCCAATCGCTGACCGATATGGCCGCTCGCGCGCCTTTTCGTCCCGCCGTTATCTTTCCTGCCGGGCGCGACGACCAGGGGCGGGCCAAGTTTGTGCAGTTTAGCTTTCAGCAGCTCAATCAGGAATGCGATCGTTACGCGCATGGCCTGACCGAGCACGGTATTCGCCAGGGCGACCGGACGCTGGTGATGATTCGACCGGGCGTCGAACTCATCGCCGTCGCTTTTGCGCTGCTCAAAATGGGGGCGGTGCCGGTGATGATCGATCCCGGTATGGGCCAAAAGCCATTCCGCCAATGCGTGGCCGAGACCGAGCCGGTGGCCTTTATCGGCATTCCGCCTGCCCACGTGTTGCGCGTGCTGTTCCCCAAACCGTTCCAGACCGTCAAACACGTCGTGACGGTGGGAAAGCGCTGGTTCTGGGGTGGGGCGACGCTCGATCAAGTGCGGTCCGAGCAGCGCGATCCTTTTCCCGTCGCGCCGACGACGACTGAGAGCGAGAGCGCGATTGCGTTTACCTCGGGCAGCACCGGCATCCCCAAGGGTGTCGTCTATCTGCAAGGCATGTTTCGCGCACAGATCGAGTTGTTGCAAAAAGAGTTTCGTATCGCCGAGGGCGAAGTAGACCTGCCCGGATTGTACATCTTTGCACTGTTCAACCCCGCGCTGGGTGTGACGACCGTTTTCCCCGATATGGACCCAACCAAACCTGCCCAGGTCAACCCTGCGTACTTGGTTGAGGCAATCCAGACCCACGGTGTGACCAACAGTTTTGGCTCGCCCGCTATCTGGAAGCGAGTGGGCCAATACTGTTTGGAGAACAACATCCAGCTGCCGTCCATCAAGCGTATCCTGATGGCCAGCGCGCCCGTGCCGCCGTCGCTGGTGGCAGACTTTGAGGAGCACATTCTCGACGGCGGGGAGGTGAACACTCCCTTTGGCGCGTCGGAATCGGTGCCTATCACAATGATGAGCGGAAGCGAGATTGTCGCCGAGACCGCTGCGTTGAGCGATCAAGGTTGGGGAATGTGCGTGGGGCGTGAGATCAGAGGGCACACCATCCGCATTATCCGCGTCACGGACGAGCCTATCGCCGAGTGGAGTGATGGGTTGATGCTGCCTCAGGGTGAGATCGGCGAGATCGTGGTCAAGGGACCGGTGGTGACGCGCGTCTACCTGAATCGCCCCCAACAGACCGCGTCGGCCAAGATTCGGGACGTCGATGGCGTCTGGCACCGTATGGGCGATTTGGGTTATCTCGACGAGAAAGGCCGGCTTTGGTTTTGCGGGCGCAAGGCGCATCGGATTGAAACATCGCAGGGGCTGATGCTGCCCGTGCCGTGCGAGGCGATCTTTAACCATCACCCCGACGTGATTCGCACGGCGTTGGTTGGCGTGGGAGAGCGGGGACAAGAACGCCCCATGTTGATCGTTGAGCCACACCCGAACAAGAAACCAAGCACCAAAGCGGCCCGCGCCAAGTTCATTGCCGAGCTTTTGGCTCTGGGCGCGGCGCACGAACAGACGCGATTGGTTCAGGATATATTGTTTTCTCCTGTATCGTTCCCGGTAGACGTGCGCCACAATGCCAAGATTCAACGTGAAAAGCTGGCTGTGTGGGCCGAGACCCAATTGTCGCCGTCGCAGAAAGACAAAGCGATATGAATCAATCTCGCACAGTGCCCGGACAAAGTACCGGTGATCGTCACTTGATGATCGCGCTGTACGGCGCAGCTGTCTTTTTGTACTGGATGTCCCTGTACCTGTACGTGCCCACATTGCCCACCTATGCCGAGAGCAAAAGTGATAGCCTGGCACTGGTGGGTGTCGTGTTGGCCCAATATGGCTTGTGGCAGGGCATCATCCGCTTGCCGTTGGGCATTGCGGCCGACTGGTTGGGTTGGCGCAAGCCATTTATCGTCGTGGGCCTGGTCTTGTGCGGGGTGGGTGCACTGACTATGGGGACGGCGCACGGCGTGAACGGTTTGATCGTCGGACGCGCCATCACTGGGCTGGCAGCCGGCACCTGGGTGCCATTGATTGCCGTATTCAGTGGATTGTTTCTGCCCCACGAGGTGGTCAGAGCGACCGCAATGCTCTCGATGGTCGGTTCA
Organism: Chloroflexota bacterium; assembly: GCA_024232355.1. The sequence continues at coordinate 44,361 of JAAEPW010000906.1, forward strand.
ATCGGACGGGTGATGGCTACAGGGTCCACGGGTTCGTTGAATGAATGGGGCGGATACTCCCTGGCCTTTTTCCTGGCCGCGGTTGTTGCGACGTTGGCAATTCTTGTTGTGCTATCTGCCCGAGAGAATCGTCACCCGCCACGACGTCCGACTGTTGCGGGTATTGGCCGGTTGATCTCTCGGCAGGATGTATTGTTGCCCGCGCTGCTGGCTGCCGTCAGCCAGTACGCTAATTGGACCGCCACTTTTGGCTTTGTGCCGATTTTGGCTCAGCGCCTGGGAGCAACAGGCGTTACACAGAGCGCGTTGATGAGTATGCACATTGGCGTCGTTATATTGGGAAACTTTGTGACGACGTTCATCGTGGGTCGCGTCGGCGCTCGACGGCTGGTATACGCGAGTTTTGTGCTGTTGTCTATGGGGATTGGAGGGATGGCGTTTGTTCCTTCATTGCCGTTTCTTTTTGCCTTTCAATTCTGTATCGGGATGTCTCAGGGCTTTAGCTATCCAGTGTTGATGGGGATGAGCATCGAGCACGTGGCAGACGCCAACCGCGCCACAGCGATGGGGCTGCACCAGGCCGTGTACTCGATCGGCATGTTCACCGGCCCGTGGTTGAGCGGCATTCTGGCCGACGTGATGGGTATTCAGCCGATGTTTGGTGTGACCGCATTCGTGTGCCTGGGATTGGGTCTGTTCGTTACTCGCGGACTTGGACAAACAAGCAGAGGAAGAGAATGAAACCCAAAATTGACAAAACAGAGTTTGGTTGGATCTTGATTGAGGATAACAAGTTCGAGCACGATGTGATCATCCGGTTGGGCGGAGAGGTCAAGAAACGGAAAAAGAAACTGTCCCAGGCGATTTATGGCACGTCGCACACCATTTCTCTGGACGAAGCCAAACACGTCTATGAGGAAGGGGCGGAACAACTCGTCATCGGTGCGGGGCAGTTTGGGTTGGTGGAGCTTTCGGATGAGGCGGCTGACTATTTTGAGCACCATGGATGCCGGGTGGTGCTGCATCCCACATCTCAAGCGATCCAAGCCTGGAACGAGGCTGAGGGTGACGTGATCGCTTTGTTCCACGTCACGTGTTGAATCACCCAAGGAGTGCGAAAAATGCCCAAACAGCGCGTGAGAATTCTCCTGCTAGTCTTTTCTGTTTTGTTGCTAGCTTGCAATGCAACTGAACTATCGCCGACTGTTCTTTCTGACGAAAGCGCGGTAGAGACCCGCGTGGCGCAGGACGTAGCCGCCACCGTCGCTGCGTTGCCCACCGACACAGTCCCGGCCGCACAGCCGACGTTCACACCCAAAGCTCCATCCACCGATACTCCCTTACCTCCTTCACCTACCGATGCACCCACAAAGGTTCCCCCGACGCCTGTGCCAATCTCTGACGCCTACGTCGTTAAAGAGGAACGATTGATCGGCACCTACACCGTTCAGTTGTGGCGCAACACTGCCGATGATGCCTGGGGCTATGATAACATTGTCACTATCTCGGCTGACGATCAAATACTGGCGCAGATCGAAATGGTTTGGGGATTCGGGGCGCTCACCGGAGACGATATCACCGGTGAAGGCAATCCCGACGTGATTATCGAGACATTCACCGGTGGGGCGCACTGTTGCTTTTCCACCATTGTCTACGACCTTGGCTCCACGTTGACTCAAGTGCTCAAAACCCGCGAGTCGAACTGTGGTGGGGGGTTTGAGGATCTGGATGGTGACGCGATCCTCGAGTTTGTCACCTGTGATGATCTGTTTGCTTACGTTTATTGTCCCTATGCGGCTTCACCGACGGTGCAGGCTGTTCTGCAATACGATCCGGCCCAGGGGTATGTCCCGGTCAGCTCGTCTTTTCCGCACCTGTATACGGAAGCGATTGCCCAACATACTGAGATGGCTCGGAATGCTGTGCCGGAGGAACTAGGTGAGTGGGATCAGACGACAAAATGTGCGGTTCTGCCATTGATCCTGGACTATTTGTATTCTGGTCAAACCGATCAAGCCTGGACAAAGCTCAACGAACTGTATCACCATTCTGACACCTTGTTGTTCTGGGCAGAGGTTATGCAAGCTGCGTCCGCGAGTTCTCTCTACACCACCGTTGGCTCGTCGCCCGATGTGCCACTGCCATCTTATTACATGCTGCAAATGCTCACCAACTGCGGCCCTGATTGGCGATACGTCGGGCTGCTGGAGGAGGGAGCACCGGATTGTGATCCGGACACGTTGCGTCGGGACATCTACTGGCTCGAGCCTCGCCTGCGCGAGATCGATCTGGTGAAACAGGGCGAGAGGCTGGAACTAGTCCCAGAGGGCTGCACGACCAATTGTCGTCTGGACGTGATCCGCTATTCCGACGAGGCGCGGGTCGGCTCGATCCGCCTAGATACATCGATGGGTTTCCCCGGCGAGGTGTACCGCGCAAACGGCGTCGAGAGCGCCCGCTGGCGTCTGCGCGGCGATCTGACCTGGGAACAGGTATTGCACTGATGGTCGATTGCCCGGATTGCTCATAAGGGATCTCTGACTCCGCTCTTTTCAGTGTTTCGTTAGCTGCACGGCACGTCCGCTGTATCTCACTTTTTAACTTGCACGACGAGACAGGATGGGGTACAATCTTGCTATGTATTGAGCAAGACCAAACGAGCAGTCAAGACCAACAGTACTGCTGTGCAAGCAAATTTTTCTGAGGAGACCAAGATTATGGTGGCTACAGATCTGCTGGAAATTCTGCGCTGTCCTTATTGCGTTAGTGGCGAGACTCGCAAGCCCGGCGATGACCCGGGTCAATTAGCGTTGATCAACGACTGCTGGCTCGTGTGCCAGGAATCTGATTGTGACCGCAAGTACCCCATTCGCGATGACATCCCGGTGATGCTCATCGAAGAGGGTGACAAGTGGATTGGCGTAAAAGTTGACGACCTGTCGGTCCCCCCATCGGCGGAATAGCTTGTGCTCCAGTGGCAAGTGATTCTGCTGGCAGCGCTGGGTATGCTGTTGTTGGTGGTTGGGTTGGTGATCTTGATCCTGCCCGATTCTTACGAAGGCCCCGAAGTCATCCATCTTGACGAGCAGCACGCCGTCCGTGCTCTTGATGCCCTGGCTGGTTTTTTGTTGATCCTGGGGTGTGCCGTGGCCTGGAGCGCCGGTGGTTTGTGGCAGCGCCGGATGTATAAAAATAAAGACCGGATTCTGTGAGTGGCGCGTATGTTTCCCAAGCAGCCGGGGACCTATGTGTTGATTCTCAAGTTGCCAGAGGATACTGCTGTTGACGTCGGACGATTGGGACGCTTCCGATTTCCGAGCGGTTGGTATGCTTATGCCGGCAGCGCTCGCGGACCAGGTGGGTTGGCATCTCGAATTTCTCGACACCTGCGTACCTCCAAACCCCTACACTGGCACATAGACCATTTGCGAGCCGTTGCCCGACCGGTCGAAATTTGGTATGCGACTGGAACTCGAAAACGCGAGTGCGTCTGGGCCCAGGCGCTGGCCGACAGCCCTGATGCTTCCATTCTTGTCTCTCATTTTGGTGCTTCCGATTGTGGATGTTTGGCACATCTGATCCATTTTACCATACCACCAGATGCGGCAGCTTTTGTTCGTACTGTAGATGAACCTGTGGTGCAGGAGAAACTGAATGTCTGATACATTCAAAACATTTCTGGACAGTGTGGTTGCTGGCGACGATATCCGCAGCGAACAAGCCGCCATGATCCTGGGCCGCGAGGGCGACGCAGTACTGTCCCCGCTGCGTGACTTGCTGTCCGACACCAATCCCGACCGTCGCTGGTGGGCCACTCGTGCTATAGCCGCTATCGGCACCCATGCCGCGTGTGAGCAACTCGTCATGGCCCTGACCGATCCCGATCCTGATGTACGCGCTTGTGCCGTGCAGGGTTTGGGCGATCTACAAGCTGAACAAGCCGTGGCGGGCCTGGTACGCTGTCTGGCTGATCCCATTCCTCTCGTCTCTCGCATCGCTGCCGACAGCCTGGCTCGCATCGGCTTACCCGCTGTACCATCTCTCATCACTGCCTTGCAAGACTCCGAGACTCCTGTCCGAGCCGGTGCCGCCCGTGCCTTGAGTATCATCCAGCCCGAGGACGCTGTCCCCGCTTTGTGTGCCGCTCTCGATGATCCTAGCGCCATTGTCACCCACTATGCAGAAATAGCGTTGGAACGAATGGGCGTGGGGCTGATCCTCTTCCATCCCTGAAAAATCAGGCAAAAATTCCGAAACATAATCGCCACAATTACGTAGTATAGGTTAGTGGGAGCAAATATTTGCTTTTAGTAGGTTGTCGGTGTACAATCACATTAAACACCAGGTAAGGAGGAAACGATGAGCGAGTTTGTTGGGCTAAGTACTCTTAACTGTATCTATTTTTTTCTATTTGCTCTAGGGGTAGGATATGCCATTATCACCGCGGTGATGGGGGGACTTTCTCACGTTGACTTGCCAGGTGTAGATATTGACCTCCCCGGCATTGACCTTCACCCTGGTGAGCCAGACATTCATTTTGAACTTCCCTTTGCCCACGACATCACTCACGATGTGGAGCACCCCGATGTAGGGCTATCGCCATTAAGCCCGATTACTATTGCCACGTTCATCACCACATTTGGCGGGGTCGGAATGATCGTAAATAGCCTGACTACCTTTGTTCCTGCCGTGGGATTGCTGATTTCTACCACAAGCGGGCTGGTGCTTTCGGGCACGATGTACCTGATTTATGCTCGAGTACTGATGGCGGTTCAAGGTTCCAGTGAAATAAGGATGGGGGATTTGACAGGTCTCACGGCCGAGGTGATCGCTCCTATTCCAGAGGGTAACGTGGGTGAAGTTGTGCTCATAGTCCGAGGAGCGCGGGCGAGGAGTACGGCCCGCGCTGCTGACGGGCAAGCCATTCCTCGTGGCGCAATGGTAGAGATTGTCGAGGAGGCAGGTAATGTAGTGATTGTGCGGACAAAACAATACACGTAACCTTCAAGATCAATAAACCAGTGTTCTCGAAAAAACAGTTTTTTGCCAAACAAATAAAGGAGAATAAACAATGCCAGGGTTAGAAAATATCGGTATGGCCATTATCGCCGTCGCAGGTATCTTGTTCGTATTTTTCGTGGTGCTTGGCTATCTCGCATCCCGTTACAAGAAGGTGGGTCCCAACCAAGCGTTGGTGATCTCGGGGCGACAGCACACTATTGTCAATCCGGTTACGCGTAAGAAAGAAAAGGTCGGCTTTCACATCGTCAGGGGTGGTGGCGCGATCATTTGGCCGGTCGTCGAGCGAGTGGACGTATTGTCGCTAGAGATCATGACGATTGACGTGGAAACACCTGAAGTCTACACCGAAAAGGGCGTGCCGGTAACGGTAGATGGTGTGGCACAGGTCAAAGTCAAGGGCGACGCAGTCTCTATCCGCACCGCCGCTGAACAATTCCTTTCCAAGAACGCCGCCGAGGTCAGAAACGTCGCGCACGAGACGTTGGCCGGTCACCTGCGAGCCATCCTCGGCACGATGACGGTGGAGGAAATCTACAAAGACCGGGATGCCTTTGCCCAACGGGTGCAAGAGGTCTCGGCAGTGGATATGGCCAACATGGGGCTGGACATTGTATCCTTTACCATCAAGAACATCCGCGATGACCAAGGCTACCTGGACGCGCTAGGACAGGCCCGTACCGCCGAGGTCAAGCGAGACGCCGCCATCGGCCAGGCGCTGGCAGCGCGAGACGCCACCATAAAGTCTGCCGAGGCACGGCAAGAAGGGGAGACGGCCAAGTACCAGGCCGAAACAAAGATTGCCTCGTCGGAGAAGGACTATTCGGTGCAAAAGGCGGCCTACCAAACAGAAATAAACATAAAGAAGGCCGAGGCCGAGTTGGCTTATACCATCCAGCAGAACATTGAGAACCAAACGGTCAAGGCCGAGGCCGTCCAGATTGACGTCGTTGAAAAGGAAAAGCAGATCGAAGTGCAGCAGCAGGAAGCACTACGTAGGGAGAAGGAACTAGAGGCAACGGTACGCAAGCCCGCCGAAGCGGAACAATATCGCATCGAGACGTTGGCGAATGCCGAGAAATTCCGCAACGAGACGGAGGCCGCCGGCCAGGCAACGGCGACCCGTACTCTGGGTGAGGCGGATGGTGACGCTATTAGGGCGAAAGGTATGGCCGAGGCGGAGGTGCTCCGGGCAAAGGGCATCGCCGAGGCGCAGGCGATGGAACAAAAGGCCGAAGCGTGGCAGCAGTACAACCAGGCGGCTATCATCCAGCAGCTCATTGAGAGCCTGCCCCAAGTGGCGGCAGCTATTTCGGAGCCGCTCTCGCGCACAGAGCGCATCGTGGTCATCAACAGTGGCGGCGACAGTGCCGGGGCTTCCAAAGTTACAGCAGACATCACCAACATCATCGCCCAGGTGCCAGAGACGGTCAAAGCGTTGACCGGTGTGGATGTGATTGATGCGATCAAGAATCTGCCGGCGATGAAAGGAACGAGCGAGGAAGAAGCACAAGCATAACTTGCAAAGCGCGCAAAGCGTAAACGTGAAACGTGATGGCTCGTACCGTTACGTTTCACGTTTTATTTTTCATGTCTCATCTGTGTCAGTGCCACTGCTACTGCGCCTAGTACGCCCGCGTCATCGCCCAATTCCGCCCTCACGATCCGTACCGCCTGAGCCGACGTCGGAAACGCGTGGCGGTTAATGGCACGCCGGACCGGCCCAAAGAGCATTTCTTCAATGTGGGTCACCCCACCGCCGATGACAATGAGTTGTGGGTTGAACAAGTTGACTAGGGTAGCTATCCCAATGCCCAGATAATTCATCGCTTCGGTCAGAATGTGTTTTGCTTCTGCATCTCCCTGGTTGGCCGCTTTGGCAACCAGCTTGGCGGTGATGCGCTCCGGATTGCCTCCTGCTAGGTCGACCATCAGCGTTGGCACGCCACGGGCCACGCGCTCGCGAGCTTTGCGCGCGATGGACGTGCCGGAAGAGAGTGTTTCCAAACACCCTCGATTTCCGCAGCCACAAAGCGGTCCGTGAGGAACGATCGTGATGTGACCGATTTCGCCCGCTATCCCACAGATACCATAGTAGGGTTTTCCGTCGAGGATTATCCCGCCGCCAATACCGGTGCTGACGGTGACATAGATCATGTGTTTCGTTCCTCACCCAGCACCAAAGCGATGCTCACCTAGTGCTGCTGCGTTGGCGTCGTTATCCATAAAAGTTGTGATGCCTAATTCCGTTTCAATCAGTTGCTTGAGAGAAACGCGATCCCATCCCGGAAAATTGGGCAGAGTCACCAATACGCCCGCCTCGACGTTTACAGGACCGGGAGCGCCGAGCCCCACGGCCGTTATCTCGGTTGTCTCCACCCCTGCCAGAGCCATCACCCGGCGAGCGGCGTTCAGCATACGATCGATGACCGCTTCCAGGCCCTCGGCCGCGCGGGTCTCGCGGTAATCGTGAGCGATGATGTCCCCTGTGCTATTGGCCAGAGCCGTGCTAATTTTAGTGCCGCCCAAGTCGATGCCAATGATGAGTTGCTCAGACACTGGTGTACCTCCACACATCTTGTTGCTTTACGTGCTTTGTATATTATAGAGCTTTTGCTATGTCAAGCCAACTTGACGTTTGAACACAAATATGCTATATTTATGCTGTAGGACGCAGTGAGTTCAGGTAGCGATGTTCATCCCACCCGGGCTTATGAAGCCAGGGTGTTTTGTGTATATGCCTCCTCTGGAACCATGCTAACCTACGTAATATAACAAAAAGGAGTCAATAAAGTGGAAAAAGAACAAGGGATGGTCAAGTGGTTTAGCAACCAAAAAGGTTACGGATTCATTACGCGTGATGCTGGTGGGGACGTGTTTGTCCATCATTCAGCCATCATGAGTGATGGATTCCGGACGCTCGATGAGAATCAACGAGTTGAATTCACCGTCGAGCAAGGCACCAAAGGTTTGCAAGCCACTAACGTCACCAAATTAGACTAAATGCAGGGTGTCCAAAGTGGCCGTGACTACAAAGTAGCCCCGGCTACAATCTAGAGGAGGTAGTGAGCGTAAAAGTTGCACGTTAGAAACTAGAGTTATAGTGTAACCGGAGCGCGTTAGAAGAGTTGTTTTCAACTAATAGTACCGTCGCTGGTATATACCAGCGACGGTCTTTTTATTCCCTGGTTTTTCAGAACGTTTGCTCCGCCAGTTCATCCCGTACTGTCTGCAACAATATCTCGGCCTTTAACTCGGCCAGCGTATAGCAGGGAGCTTCCAAGTGATCGGCCAAGGATTGTGCCAATCCCTGGTCAAAGGCCTCGTGTTCCATGTTGATCACCAACGAACGAATGTGGGCCTGGGGGAACGTTTCTGCGATACGATAGGCTTCTTCCTGGGGAGGGAGATTCATCATCGAGACGTTGCCTGCGCCATCGGTGAGCAACACCATCAATGGCATCAAGTCGGGGTGCTGACGTAATTCTTTGATGATGACCTCGTGAGCAGTCTGCAACCCAGCAGAAAGAGGAGTCTTGCCACCCACGGGGATATCAACCAACGCTCGCCGCGCCAACTCGACGCTGTTGGTAGGTGGGAGCACGACGCGGGCATTATTTTTCTGAAAAACGACCAACCCCACCCGGTCACGCTGTTGGTATGCATCCGTCAGCAGCGACATCACGGCCCCCTTTGTCGCGTGCATACGCTCGGCCACGGCCATAGACCAGGACGCATCTACGACGAAAAGCACCAAGTTGGCCGCGCGGCGCACGCGTACTTTGCGCCGATAGTCGCTGGAACGCAGTGCCAAGGCTGGACCATCGTCACGCCGGCGCTCTTCCTGAAAAGGCGCAGCAGCACGAAGTGTGGCGTCAAAGGCCAGGTCGGTGGGATCGCCGGGAGAAGGACGAGACTGGATGTAGCGCCCGCGTTTGCGGTCGGTGCGGGTCTGGCTGCGACGGCCACCACTGGAACGGGTCAACCGGTCGAGGGGCGTATCCAGCCGGCGCGGTGCAAATGTTTCACCGACGGCGGCTTCCTCACCGTAATCCCACCAAGCACCCTCAGAGGGCCACTGGGGAATGGTCTGTAGTACCGGTTCCCGCGCTACCTCAGTTTGTTCGGATGGCTCCTCGTCACCTATTTCTCCCGAGTGGCTTTTTTTTTACCCGTCATTTCGACAGGGGCGTCGTTCTCTTCCTCACTGTCATCCTCGACCGGGTTTTGGGCGCGGGCCTCGGTCAGTCGGTCCGAAAGGTCGCCCATTGTAACTTCTGCCTCTTGGAGCGGATGACGTTTTAACCGATGCGGTAGCGCCAGTTCGGCAGCCAGCAAAATATCGTGGTCACCCAGGTGGGTACGTCCTTCGTAGGCGGCGTGAGCGCGGGCAGCTTTGAGTACTACCAGATCGGCACGGTGACCATCCACTCCCAACTCACTCATCATTGTCGCGATGGTCGCCAGGTCCGACTGGGTGTACTTGACCTTGGGCAGGAGAAGGCGGGCCTGAGCGATTTCCTCTGACAGGTCCTGTTCTTTGCTGTCCCACTTGGTACCGAAATCATCAGGATCGGCCTCATAGGCCAGGTTCCACTCCATAATGGCCATTCGGGCAGCCGGGTCGCGGATGCCCTGGATGTCTACACAGAGGGCAAAGCGGTCGAGTAATTGGGGACGCAGGTCTCCTTCCTCCGGGTTCATCGTGCCCACGAGGATAAAGCGAGCGGGATGGCTAAAAGAGATGCCCTCCCGTTCCACAACGTTGATCCCCATTGCTGCTGCATCGAGCAGCAGATCCACGACGTGATCGTCCAGCAGGTTGACCTCGTCCACGTAAAGAACACCCCGGTTGGCCGCGGCGAGCACTCCTGGGTCAAAGTGCCGCTCTCCCTTTTGGATAGCGCGTTCGATATCCAACGTGCCCACGACGCGGTCTTCGGTTGCGCTGACGGGCAGATCTACGAAACAAGTGCGCCGCTGATCCCGCGGCAACTCTTCGCCTGTTCCGTTTCGTTCCAGGCACTCGGTGCACCACGACGCCGGTTGGTCGGGATCACAACCGAAAGAGCAATCGGCGACCACCTCAATCTCGGGCAGCAGCGCGGCCAACGCACGGGCGGCAGTCGATTTTGCCGTGCCACGCTCGCCTCGAATGAGCACACCCCCGATCTGAGGATGGATCGCATTGAGTATCAGTGCGCGCTTCATACGATTTTGTCCTACAATAGCAGTGAATGGGTAAATAGTTGGCATGTTATTTTTTCACCTCGTATCCCATTATACCGCAATCGCGGAGGAAAACAACGCACGATGCATTCGTGCTTTCGATCCGTTGGGAAATCCTGAATGGGGCATTTGCCCCCTCGCACCGCTTGGAGTATACTACTTACTAACGAGCATTGTACAGAAAGGGATGTGATAAATGTCGGATCACAGAGAAATCTACCGCAAACAAGCCAACGAGTACGAGTTTTTGGTATCCCGTGAGGATCATGAGAAAAATCTTCCGAGGGCACTTGATCAGATCCGGTCGTTTGACGGTCTGGACGTGGTCGAGTTAGGTGCGGGTACGGGTAGATTAACGTGTATGATGGCTCCGTTGGTCAAGATGATCATAGTCAGTGACATTTCGCGCCACATGCTAGATGTGGCGGTCGCCAAGCTGGGAAAAATCGGCTTGCAAAACTGGGCGGCGACCGTCACCGATAACCGCGCTTTGCCAGTAGCCGATCAAGTTGCAGATATTTCTATCGTCGGTTGGAGCCTGGGATACTTTACCACTTGGTACGCGGAATCGTGGCGTAAAGAGATTGGCCAAGCCCTGGCGGAAATGAAACGGGTACTGCGCCCCGGCGGGACAGTCGTCATCCTGGAGACGTTGGGCACGGGATCGGAAAAGCCGTGTCCACCAAATGATGCCTTGGCTGCATATTATGCATGGCTGGAAAACGAACACGGCTTTTCTTCGACCTGGATTCGGACGGATTATCAATTCGAGTCGCTTGCCGAGGCGCAAGAGTCGATGCGATTTTTCTTTGGTGATGAATTTTCGGATCGGATCGGTAGAGAAAATTGGGTGATTCTCCCCGAATGTACGGGGATCTGGTGGCTGACCGTTTGATGCACGAATACAAACGAAAGGAACGTAATCAATGCCAGATCATCGAGAAATCTACCGCACGCAAGCTAGCGAGTACGATCTGTTGGTGACACGCCAGGATTATCAAAATAACATTCCTCGGGCGTTAGGTCAGATTCGGTCGATTGATGGTTTGGATGTGGTCGAATTAGGTGCGGGTACGGGCCGGTTGACGTGTATGATGGCTCCGTTGGCCAAGGCGATCCTGTTCAGTGATATCTCGGACCACATGCTAGATGTGGCGACCACAAAGCTGGAAAAAACCGGCTTGCAAAACTGGATGGCGACCGTCGCCGATAACCGCGCGTTGCCGGTAGCCGATCAAGTTGCAGATATCTCGATCTCTGGCTGGAGCCTGGGTTATTTCACTTCCTGGAATGCGACCTCGTGGCGCAAAGAGATTGGGCAAGCACTGACAGAGATGAAGCGGGTGCTGCGACCTGGTGGGACGATCATAATCTTGGAGGGGCTGGGTTGGGGGACAGAGACACCACGCCCAACCGATGCCTGGGCCGCATATCATGCCTGGCTAGAAAAAGAATACGGCTTTTCTTCAACCTGGATTCGGACGGATTATGGGTTCGAGTCGCTTTCAGAGGCTCAAGAGATGACACGATTTTTCATTGGTGACGCGCCTGCGGATCGGGTTGGTAGAGAGAATTGGGTTATTCTGCCCGAGTGTTCAGGAATCTGGTGGTTGAACACTTGACGCGCGAATACAAATAAAGGAGTTTACCTATGGCAGACGAACACACGGCCGACGAGTCCTGGCGTGAAGTTGGTAAGCAATTTCAGACGCTAGGCGAGGGTTTGGCGCAGGCTTTTCGCACGGCTTGGGAGAGCGAGGAAAATCGTCAATACGCGGAAAATATGAGAACGGGCTTGGAATCGATGGTGGATCACGTTAGCCGGGCCATCCAAGATGCTTGTGATTCACCCGAGGGGCAAAGGGTGCGCAGCGAGGTGGACAGAGCTACCCAATCTGCTCTCACGGCGGGTGAAAAGGCAATACAAGATGCCCAGCCTCACTTGCTCTCTGCTTTGAACTATGTCAATGACGAGATCCAGAAAATTATCGTTCGAATGGAGCCAAAAGAGCCAACGGATTGAGCGCTCCGTAGACGGCCCGAGGATAAAGTGAACAAGGGACATAAAAGGATGGCAACTATGGAACCCAATCAAGGCTCTGTGCTGGTCGTTGATGATAATCAGCATGTCCGTAAAATGCTCTCTCACTATCTCAAGCGACTGGATCACAATGTCTCCATCGCAGAGGATGGGCGTCAGGCGTTGGAATTGGTGCGAGTGCAAGAGTTCGACTTGGTGCTCCTTGATATCATGATGCCAGAGATGAACGGTTATCAGGTGTTGGAGCATCTCAAAGCTGACCCTGAATTGCGTCACATTCCGGTGATCATGATCTCGGCGATGGACGAGTTGGAGAGTGTGGTCAAGTGCATCGAATTGGGGGCGGAGGACTCGCTGTCTAAACCGTTCAACCCCGTAATGCTGCAAGCGCGGATTGGCGCCAGCTTGGAAAAAAAACGATTGCGCGACCAGGAGCAAGCATACGCGGAAGAACTCGCAGTGATGCAGCGCATCGACCGCGAGTTGAACGCCACCCTGGACGTGAACCGTGCCATGCGCATCACACTGGAATGGGCCATGTACCGGTCGGGCGCTGACGCAGGATTGATCGGTATCATCGAGGAGGACGGTATCCAGATTATGGCATCTCAGGGTTATGACGCGGAGCTGGCTTCCTACCAAGACGCTCGATTGCCTGTCGAACTGTCGGCGATCCAACAGACGATCCAAAGTGGGCAGCCGCAATGTCTGGGTACTACAGAGGTGCAGGATGACGATCAGATGCAGTTCACTGGCGGTATTCTGACCGCAACTCGAAGCCAGATCGTTGTTCCCATTCAACGTGAGGAAAAGGTCATTGGACTGTTCTTGTTAGAGAGCACTGTGCCCGAATGCTTTAGTGCTGAGGCTTTGGGCTTTCTCACCCGCCTGAGCGATCACGCTGCCATCGCCATTTCTAACGCCCAACTGTATGCTGCCGTGGAGGCCGCCAATATCGCCAAGAGCGAATTTGTCTCCTTTGTCTCTCACGAACTGAAAACGCCAATGACGTCTATTCGGGGGTACTCGGATATATTGGTCAAGGGTGCTGTCGGGCCGGTCAACGAGTCTCAGACTCACTTTTTGAACATTATTCGCTCCAACGTGGACCGGATGACGGTGCTGGTCGGCGACCTGGCTGATGTCTCGCGGATCGAGGCCGGACGTCTTCGCCTGGATTTCAAGGCAATCTCTTTGGTCGAGATTGTGAAGGATGTGATCGAATCGGCTCACACGCAACTGGAGAAAAAAGAGTTGACCCTGATCCAGCACGTTCCGGATGATCTGTCTCCAGTGTGGGCTGACCGTATGCGCTTGATTCAGATTCTCACCAATATGGTGAGCAATGCGTACAAGTACACATCTCAAGGTGGACAGATTACGATCCGCATCGAAAAGGTAGCAAATCAGTGGGACCCGGATGGTGCGCCAAAAGTTGTGCATGTGGCCGTGGAGGACAATGGCATTGGCATCTCTCCTGATGATCAGGTCAGCATCTTTCAAAAATTCTTTCGTTCGCCAGACCAAAAAGCGCGCGAATCTCCTGGAACTGGCCTAGGGTTGAATATTACCAAGAACCTGGTCGAGATGCAAGGTGGGCGTATTTGGTTCGAGAGCGAGTTTCGCCAGGGGACGACCTTTCACTTTACTGTGCCTGTGGCGGAGATGGACTGAGGGGCGGTCCACTGTATTCCAAAGGCAGAACCTAGAACACAGATTCAGACAGTCAAGTCGCATTCGATTTTTCGGCATGGTTCAAAAAACCTAGTTTTTGAGCGAAAAACACCTTGACAATTTGATCCAAACCTTCGGTTGCGAGATAGGGGCGAGGAACGTTTGTTCTATAGCTGTTCAGTTGGCTTCTGGATGATATCGGCTCTAGGCGTCAGGGGGGTAGCCGAGCGCTTCCAACCAGTCATCTGTTTCGCGTCCGTCGGGCGTGTAAATCTTGATACCGGCTCATTGGAAGGGACTCGTGCCAGCTCGCTTCTTTCTCTTGAAGACGTGCATAATGAATCACAAGATGCACAGGTTCAGGAAATTTTGCGCCGTCCTCTTGCACCGGAAACTGCGCTTAACGCGCAAGTAGGGCTTGAGTATGCTGTTGATCGTCTCGGCGGCGCAACTGGTACGAATCGTCCCCTCCAAGATGGTGAGTAACTGCTCGGCCAACTTGCGGGCCTCATCGTCGGCGGCGACAAGGTCGGACAGCAATTCTTGAGCATACGTTGCTTGGTCAGTGAATTGTTTGTGGCCATTGACCAGAGCGCGGTTGAGACGTCAGGACTTGGCAACTGTGGTCTGAAAGAACTCTTGGTCTACTGAGTTAGGGAAGGCACGAGCCAGCCGGCGTTGCCAGGGGACAAGTTGTACCTCAGGCCAATCCAAAAATATCAGCATCTCGTCATACTGGTTTTCCAAGCTAGTCACCAGTTTTTTCACACGGGGATGATCCAGTTGACGCAGGCTCTCGAGCGTTTCATCGAGGAGCCACTGATTGATTTCGCGATCGCGAATCTCCCCCGATCGCGAATCTACGATTTCTAGAGCATCGCATAGACAGCCATACCAGAAGAAAAGTTGGTCGCTCATCGGCGTCTGCCCATTTCTCAAAACCCTCTTCGCTCTAGGGCTTGTCGACCTGTTTCTCGTATTATGAAGAACGCCGCAGGAGTTTTGTGTTTTGGGCGCTATCAAGCATGTGGTCACTCTCACGGCTCGGATGGGTGTCAGGTCTGGTCACTACGATATGGCAGAATTGTACGTGTAGGCTCTGCTTTCACAAAACGCTAGGCCAAGTCCGCCACTTTTGACCTTTTTCACCATTTTTTGTCCAGTCACGATAGCCCCAAGCGCTTGACAAAAACCGCAAAGTATATTATATTCAATACAAATTAGTAGATATTATAAATAAGGAGATGTGACAATGTTAAGGCAAACAGTTCAAGACGCAATGAACACACAGATCAAGAACGAACTCGACTCGGCCTACCTGTACCTCTCGATGGCGGCCTACTGCGAATCGATCAACCTGCCGGGCTTTGCCCACTGGATGCGCATGCAGGACGAAGAGGAAAGAATACACGCAATGAAATTCTACGACTTTATCCACGAGCGTGGCGGTCGCGTGATTCTCCAGGCGCTCGACCAGCCAGAGGCCGAGTTCGAGTCACCGCTCGATGTTTTTGAAAAAACACTCGCACACGAGCAAAAAGTGACGGCACTAATCAACGATCTCTACGCGCTGGCCATCGAGGAGAAGGATTACGCCAGCCAAATCTTTTTGCAGTGGTTCATCACAGAGCAGGTCGAAGAGGAAGACAACGCAAGTCAGGTCATAGACACGCTGAAAATGATCGGAGATGATCAACAAGGTCTTTTGATGTTGGATCGAGAGTTGGCCGGGCGTGCAGCTCCCCAAGTGAACGAAGGCGAGTGATTCTATTCTGAAACGAGGCGAGCCTGACATAGGCTCGTCTCGTTCATTGTAGGCTCATTCCGACAGGTTCTTGGATCAAGGCCAGGCTCAAGGAAGGAGGATACACAATGCCCAGCATAGATGATCTTTGTACGCAATTAAGGGCCCAAGGTCGCCGGGTAACCCCCCAGCGGCGGGCCATCATTCAGGTGCTGGTGAAAGACAAAGACACGCACCCAACCGCCGAGCAGGTTTTCGCGCGCGTCCAAGGTGTGATGCCCGACATGTCACCAGCCACGATTTACAACACGCTGCGCGAGTTGGTGGAAATGGGCGTGCTGTCTGAACTAGAGCTAGGGCTGGGAGGGCGGCACTATGATTTAATCATGGCAGAGCACGCGCACTTGGTCTGCATAGGCTGCAAGCGCATTGAAGACGTGGACTATGACCACGGAGCGTTGGCACTGCCGACCGAGCACGCGCACGGCTTCCGAGTGATCGATCACAGGGTCATCTTTCGCGGCTATTGTCCCACATGCGCTCTTGCATCCAATTAAAACAGGGGCTCTTGTGCTCACAACCAGGATGGGGTAAAATAAGGCCAATCGCAGGGAGACTTTGATGTCAACAAATGACTGGCCACACGAGCCAGAAAGAAATACCACTGCCCCGGGTAATCGGGAACAGGTCTCGCTCAGCGAAGAACAGTTCCGGCTACTCATCGAAAACGCTCTAGACGCCATCACCGTCTTGAACGGTGACGGGACCATTCGCTACCAAAGTCCCGCCGTTGAGCGCATCTTGGGGTATGCACCGGAAGACATGGTCGGCAAAGCTATATCCGAGTTCGTTCATCCAGACGATCTACCAGATTTGGCTCGCACCTTTGACGACGTCCTCCAAGGACCAAACGCCACTCCACCCATCGAGGTCCGCTTTCAACATCAAGACGGCTCTTGGCACATTCTCGAATCCATCTGTAGCAAACTCGCCGAGAGCACGGGAGCGGCGGGAATAGTCGTCAATGCCCGTGACGTCACCGAGCGTAACCAAGCGGAGCAAGAATTGCGTGAATCGGAGGCCCGATGGCGTTCGTTGACCGAGACCTCCCCCGATCACATCCTGACGGTCGACACGGACCTGAACATTCAGTTTGCCAACTATGCTTCACCCGGGCTAACGGTACAAGACTTGATCGGCAGCCCGCTTTACAATTACGTACAAGAAGAGAGACGCACCGAGATCAAAGGAATCCTGGAAGGTGTTCTAAAAACCGGCGAGTCTGCCCGCTACGAAACCGAATATGACACGCCCGACAGCAGCAAGATATATTACGAGTCCTACGTCGTGCCTAGAGTACTGGCAGACCAGGTGATCGGTCTTACGCTCAACGCCCGCGACATCACCGAGCGCAAGATGTCGGAAAAGGCAATACGCCGGTACGCTGAGGAACAAGCGCTGTTGTACACTGTTGCTTTGGCAGTCGCCGCTATGCCAGGCGTGGAAGAGCCGCTCTTTGCCCTGCTCGACGTGGTGCTCCCCGTCTTGGATGCCGATGCTGGCTGGGTGACGTTGCCTGGCCCCACACTGAACGATCCACCCCACATCGTCGCCTGGCGCGGCGTCTCGGATGCGTTCATCCAGGCCGAAATGGCGGCCCCGCTGTGCGATTGCCCAGTCTGCCTCCCCCTGCTGTCTAACGGCAAGGCACAGGCCAAGCCCGTCCTAGTTTCCGGGTGTCCGCGCCTGCCGCCCAAGACACTGGCCGATTCCAACCTGCACAGCCACGTTGCCATCCCGTTGAGCGCGGGTGACAGTGTATTGGGCGTCTTGGAAGTTGGCTGGCGTGCGCCTTATCCGTATAGCGAAAAAGACCATGCGCTGCTAACAGCCATCGGACAGCAAATGGGCGTAGCGCTGGAGAACGTCCAGCTGCAACAACACTCTCAGCAATTGGCGGTGATGGAGGAACGGCAGCGATTGTCCCGCGAGCTTCACGACTCGGTAACCCAATCGGTATACAGCCTAACCCTCTTTGCCGAGGCAGGGCAAGAATGGGCCGAGGCGGGAGATTTGGATCGCATTCAGCACAACCTGACCCGCATCGGTGAGATCGCCCAACAAGCTCTCAAAGATATGCGCCTGCTGGTCTACGAATTGCAGCCATCGCACCTGGAAAAAGCGGGACTGATCGGGGCGCTGCGCCACCGGTTGAACGCCGTCGAAAAGCGTGCCGGTGTAGAAGCTCGGCTCCTGACAGACTATACGATCGAACTGCCAGAATCCGTGGAACAAGCCCTCTACGGCATTGCCCAAGAAGCCCTCAACAATGCCCTCAAGCATGCTGACGCCAATTCTGTAACAGTGCACATGCACGTTTCCGACGGACACGTGGAACTAGAGATCGTGGACGACGGCAAGGGTTTCGACCCCGACGCAGCCGGTGACAAAGGTGGCCTGGGATTGACGACAATGCAAGAGCGGGCAGAAAAAGAGGGAGGGACGTTGACGATTCTTTCAGTGTCGGGAAAAGGAACGCAAGTTAAAGCCGATATCGAACTGGGTAAAAACTGTCAATTTCCGGCTTCCGAGGCAACGCGATGACAAAAACGATACGCATCCTGATCACCGACGACCACGCCGTCGTTAGAGAAGGGCTGCGTGCCCTGATCGAGACCAAACCGGATATGGAGTTGATCGGTGAAGCAGTGGACGGGGTTCAAGCCGTGGAAAAGGCACGTTCGCTGCAACCAGACATCATCCTGCTGGACATTGTCATGCCCCGGATGGATGGGGTCACAGCCATCGGGGAGATCAAGCGCGAGAATCCCGACGCCCGTATCCTGGTACTCACCAGTTTCGCCGAGGATGCGCAGATATTTCCGGCGATCAAGGCCGGGGCGTTGGGCTATTTGCTCAAAGATTCTTTACCCCGGGAACTGATCCAGGCCATCCGCGACGTTCACGCGGGCAAAGCGTCCCTACACCCCACCGTCGCCCTCAAGATGATCCACGAATTTAACCAGTCCTCAGACCTGCCGCCGACAGATGAACCGCTCACAGAACGTGAGATGCAAGTGCTCAAGTTGGTGGCCCAGGGCTATTCAAATCAAGAGATTGCGGAGAGGCTGATCATCAGTGAGCGCACAGCGGGGACGCACGTCGGCAACATTTTGAGCAAATTGCATCTGGCAAACCGCACCCAGGCGGCGTTGTACGCACTGCGAGAGGGGCTGACTACCCTAGACTAAAAATACGTAATTATACGTAGCTTCTGGTCATTTTACGTAACGAGACTGCTCTATGAGCGGTCTTTTCTTTATACGGATTTCGTCTTTTTACCGATGTGTGCCAGCCTACAGAATGGTACAATGAAAAGCGGTTCGGGCAACCAGTGAATGTGGTTATCTGCAAGAGCAACGTGCACTCGACAACGAGAAAAGCAAGCAAGAAAATCTCGCTTTACTCGTAGCCCCAGGGACGGGGCTTGGAGCGTTTATGTTTACCTATACTACAAGAAACGATGGATAATTCTGTTCTGGTGTTGATCGTAGCCCATCCTGGTCCGATGCGAGATGGCCTGCGGGCGCTACTGACAGCGATCCCACAGGTAACGAGTCTAAAAGAAATAGATGATGCATCGTCGGCTCTGCGGGTAGTCGAGGAACGCTACCCGACGTTGATTTTGATCAGCGTCAATTCGACCGACGACGATATCTGGAATTTGCTGGCACAGATCAAGGTCAAGCATCCCCAAACTCGCTCCATCCTCCTGGTCAACGACGTACAACAACAGCAATTGGCCCAAGTCGCCAGTGTTGACGGCGTGTTGCTCAAAGGCACACCAGCATCCAAACTGTCCGCGACGATAAAGAATCTACTGCACGTTTAACGAGGTGTATCTATGAAAGAGTTCAAAATCGCCACAGCGTCCGAGATTCCACCAGGGCAGCGCAAGAGGGTATCAATTGACGGCAAGGACGTCCTAGTGCTCAACGTGTCGGGAAAGTTTTACGCAATCGGTAACAAGTGTCCGCACAGGGGATGTTCCATGTTCAGAGGCAAGCTCAGGGACAAAGTAATCGTTTGTCCTTGTCATTCCGCTCAATTCGACTTGGAAACTGGCGCGGTCGTGGCCCGGCACTCGATAACTGGGCCACTGCCCACATACCAGGTCAAGATCGAGGGTGGAGATGTATTAGTTGCGGATTGTTCCAATCCGGCCGTGAACGGGTGAGTTTTATCCCAAAGGAGAGAATACAATGGAAAAGTGGGAATGTATAGTCTGCGGTTACGTGTACGATCCAGCGGTGGGTGACCCTGAAAGTGGAATTCCGCCCGACACGCCCTTTGAAAAGTTGCCTACAGACTGGGTCTGCCCAGATTGTGGCGCGGGCAAAGACATGTTCGAACAGGTATAACAGGATAATGAAACACGTCATCGTCGGTAGCGGCGTTGCAGGCATCACGGCAGCCCAGACCATCATCCGGGCCGACCCATCTGCACAGGTCCACGTATATGGCGCGGAGCCTTACTTGTATTACCGTCGTCCCTTGCTGTGGGAATTCATCGCTGGTCAGATCGGGCAGGACGATCTGTATTTTCGACCGGCCGAATGGTACACCGAACGTAACATTCACACGCACACAGGGGTTCAGGTCACGGGGTTGGTTCCGTCCGAACACACACTCACACTAGTCAATGGAGAAACAACGGATTATGATCGCCTGTTGTTGGCGACGGGCGGACGTCCCTTTATTCCCCCTTGCGAGGGAATAGACAAGAAAGGCGTCTTTGCCTTGCGCACGTTGGCGGACGCGCAGGCGATCAAGGCATACGCGCAAAAGGTCTCCACGGCAGTCGTCATTGGCGGTGGGCTGCTGGGTCTGGAGACGGCGCGGGCGCTGCAAACCGCCGGGCTGGACGTGACGGTGGTCGAGTTCTTCCCCCACCTGCTGCCACGCCAACTGGACGCCGAGGGCGCCGGGGTTCTGCAATCGCTTCTGGAGGCGCAGGGATTAAAAATCGTCACAGACGGCGCGACAGAATCCGTTCAAGGTAACAAACACGCCCACTGCATCTGGCTACAAGATAATCGCACAGTGCCTGGAGAATTGGTTATCTTTTCAACCGGCATCCGCTCCGAGACGACGTTAGCTCAAACAGCGGAACTGGAGGTCAACCGGGGCATCGTGGTGGACGAACAGTTACGAACCAGTGAAAAAGACATCTTTGCCGCGGGCGACGCTGCCGAGTTCAAAGGCCGGGTCTATGGAATCATCACTCCCGCCATCGAGCAAGCCAGGGTCGCGGCAACCAATATGGTCACGCCGGGTAATAGTATTTATGCCGGCACGCTGCCTGCCACCACGCTCAAGGTCGCCGGGGCCGAGTTGACGTCGTTGGGAGAAGGCATCGTGGACACGGATGACGCGGATGAATCTGTCCAATTGCGGCATGTGGATCTGGCAGCCAAGCACTATCGTAAATTCGTGCTGCGCGATGGACGCATCGTGGGCGCTATCTTGCTCAACGACAAGGTGCGTGTGCGTCCCATCTCCCAACTCATCAAGCAGGGTGTGGATGTTTCAGCCAACACAAATCGTTTGTTGGACGACGACTTTGACCTCAAGTCATTGTTATAGACTGGCTTGCTGCCAAACATTTTCGGCTCTATGGGACTTTGCTGGGTGAGACCCTAAAGGTTTCGCTCAAGATTGTGCAGACAATGTTTTCCAGATAATGGCCTTTTTTCGTCATATTTTGCACCAAACCCTTTGGGGTCTGCGACTGACCCCGCGAAATCCCAGAGCTACATTTTAGTATAGGAAAGTATAAAAGTGTAGTCGCGGTTTCTATACCGCGCGCTATGGAAAGCGCGGCTACGGCTTCGAAGCTTTCTTGTCTTTTTACGAATTTAAGCGTAGCGTCAAAATTAGTGAAATTCGTGACAAAAATACCACAACCCACAAAAATCACATAATCTCAAGGAGAAAAACAAATGCGCAAAATGACGCAAGCAAATCTAAAAGCAGCATTCGCAGGCGAAAGCCAGGCTCACGTAAAATACCTGACCTTTTCCGCCAAAGCGGAAAAAGAGGGCTTGGCCAACGTAGCGCGGCTATTCAAGGCCGTCGCGTACGCCGAGCAGGTGCACGCCATCAGTCACCTCAAGACGTTGGGAAATTTGGGCAAGACGGTAGATAATCTGGCAGCCGCCATCGACGGCGAGAACTATGAAGTCGAGGAGATGTATCCTGCCTTTACGGCAGTGGCCGAGTTGCAAGAGGAAAAGGGAGCCGTCCGTTCCAACAATTGGGCGATGGAGGCGGAAAAGGTCCACGCCGCGCTGTACGGCGCAGCCAAGGCCGCCGTAGAAGGCGGAAACGACGCCGAGTTGGGTCACGTTCACGTTTGCTCCGTCTGTGGTTGGACGGGCGAGGGGGAGCCGCCTGACGCATGCCCGCTGTGCAAAGCCAAGAAGGAAAAGTTTGTCATTTTTTAATGTGATGCATTGATGAATGATAAAACACAACATAACCTGTACCAAGCGTTCGTCGGAGAGGCCAAGGCGTACCATCGGCTGTTGGCCTTTGCCCGCAAAGCAGATAAAGAGGAATATGAGCAGGTCGGCAAGCTGTTCCGTGCCGTCGCGGCAGCTGAGGGTGTGCACGCCGAGCGTCACCTGCGCTTGCTGGGCGAGGCGGTGGTGCAGAGCACCGAGGAAAATCTCCAATCATCTTTTGAGCAAGAAACCTCTATTAATGAGGTTTATTACCCTCAGTTTATTCAAGACGCGGAGGACGAGGGAGAACGAGCAGCCGCACTGACATTCAGTCAGGCGCGGGACGTAGAGGAGGGGCACGCAGCACTGTACAAACGCGCCCTGAACGCTCTGCTGCGAGATGAGACCCATGATTATCACGTCTGTCAGGTGTGTGGATACATCGCCGAGCACGAGGCTCCCGACCAATGCCCGATCTGCAACGCCAAACGGGAGAAATTTTATTTGGTAGCATAGACGAGATTACGCATAAAAAAGATTTTGGCACTGCCAAAGACATTCAGCTAATGAAAGAAAAGAGTTAATCATAGAATTCAAGGATTTGATTCAAATAGCCGATTGGAAAAAGGAAAAGCACGAGCCGGTCATCGAATGCCCGGACGCGGTGGTGGGTGAGGATTTTGAGGTCATGGTCAGCGTGGGCAAGGAAATCGCACACCCCAACACTGCCGAGCATCACATTAATTGGATCACACTCTATTTTCAGCCAGAGGGAGAAAAAAGTTCTCCTACCAGGTAGGCCATTTCGAGTTCAGCGGTCACGGCGCGGGCACTGTGTTTACGACGCCTCTGGCGAGTGTGTCGTTAAAGGTAAACAAACCTGGCACGTTACGAGCGCTCTCATTCTGCAACCTTCACGGGCTGTGGGAAGGCAGCAAAGTGGTCGGCAAAGCTAAAAAAGCAAATGAAGCAGATCTCAAGATTTTTACGCTATTGTGGAGACTTTTGAGGACTTGGCACGCGATGCATCATTTTGAGAGCAGAAAAAAAATGAGATGAGGTGAATCAAAAAATGACGAATAAAGCTACAGTCGCCAGGCTCTTTGAACTGGCAATCGAGTTGGAAGAGTCTGCCCAAGAGCTATATCACGAGTTGGGGCAAAAGTTTGTCCATCATCCAAAAGCGGCCAATTTTTGGAAACAATATGCTGTAGAAGAAGCCGGACATGCCAAATGGTTAGCAAGTTTGAGAGATGATCTGAGCACAAAAGAACTGGCCGCATCGGCTGACACAGCTATGATCGAGGCGGCACGCGAAATGCTCGAATTCCCTATAAAGAACAAACTAGCTCGTGTAACGGATTTGAGAGACGCCTATCAATTGGCCAAAGAACTGGAAAACTCGGAAACCAACGTTATCTTTGAGTTCCTCATCACTCACTTTTCCGCCAATGAGAAAACGCGGAACTTTTTACGCTCTCACCTAAAGGACCATATAGGCAAATTGATGCTTTGGTTTCCCACGCAATTCGACGTCGCCGAGGAATCGTCGGTATGAGAAAAGTGTGGCGATAGTTTGTCGTATTGATTGTTGGGACCGGAATTTTGGCAGCTTGTAGCGGCCGTCCTAAAGATAAAAAGCTCCTATGGAAGAACTCGCAGCGAGTGGTCACAAAAGGTTGATCAGATGATTGCTTTTTGGGACTGAGCCAAGTGGGAATGAGCACGTAATCCTGATCAAGTATATGGCAGCAGCCAATGGGCTGCAAAATGCGCGACATTGCCGTTCTTTATCGAGTGAGGTACACAAAATGATCGGAATTGGAGACACTTTTCAAGACAAGAGCAAATATCAACGCGACCACCTGCCTGGTGGTCGGTTGGATTGGACCAGCAAACCCGAGACCCATAAACGTTACCCTTTAGCGCCCAAGATTCCGTTGAGCGCACCGCAGACCGAGGGCGGCGCGCCCATATGGGACGCGATGAGGCAGCGCCGCAGCGTGCGCCGTTTCGCCGACAGCCCCATGCAAGAAACAGAGCTATCGCAACTGCTGTGGGCGGCGCAGGGAATTACGGGAATCAACCGGAGCCTCGGACTCAGAACCGCCCCCTCTGCTGGCGCATTGTACCCGATAGAGACTTATCTGGTAGTTCACACTGTCGAGGGGACAGATGAACCAAACTCTATAGAACCGGGCATCTATCACTATGCCGTAGACGAACACCAACTCGAACAGTTGCAAACGGGGGATTTCCAAATGGAGATTGCCAAAGCGGCTCTCGATCAAGAGATCGCGGCCTGGGCCGACGCCGTCTTTATCTGGACGGCAGTCTTTGAACGCTCGAAATGGAAGTACAAACAAAGGGGTTATCGGTATGTCTACCTGGATGCCGGACACATTGCCCAGAACGTCGCCCTGGGGGCTGTTGCTCTGGGCCTGGGTACCTGTCAAATCGCGGCCATGTACGACGACGAGGTGAACACCCTGCTGGACGTGGATGGCATAGAGGAAAGCGCTATCTATATGACGGTTGTAGGCAAACCAAAATAAAGAAACTACAAGCTGACAACATAACCTTGTGGTATGTTGTTATCAGGGCTTGGCTCTTGCACCGCCATCGTCTTGCTCACGTATGCCGAACACCACGCCGTGAATTTGCAACAAGTGGAATTGCGTCCAAAATATGATCGCATTTTTACCGATGATTGCGTGAACTGCGAAAGCACCCAGAAATATACCGAGCAGATCGAAACTGAGATCGTCCTAACCGGAGACCTCACGCCAAAAGAGCGAAAAAGGCTCTACATGGTCTCAAAACACTGCCCGATTCACAAAATGCTCAAGGATGGAATCCAGGTCAATTCGTATCTAGAGAAAGAAAACGCCTAGTTTCTGCCAGATTGCCCCCCAATTCCATGTTGTAGCACCAAACCACCACCGGGGAATTTTCCCCAGTCTCGGGAGTTTTTACCTCCCCCCCCCCACCCCCCCCAACCCATATCCGCCACACAACATCATAGCAAACAACATCATCTTAATACAAGCCATTATTTTATACAATAACA
>JAAEPW010000907.1 GCA_024232355.1 Chloroflexota bacterium
CAGTAGCCCTGTTGTCATTAGTGTGCGCCAATTGATCAGCCATTTGTAGACCATTGTAACCTCCTCGCGCTAGGTTACTACAGGTTTATGATTTTGTTAAGGTCCCTAGTTCAATTTTGCGAAATTTTGGTGACGGTATCCAACCAGGGTAGGTCGAATCATGGAAAGCGGTTCAATGCACTTATCTGGCCTGGCGGGCATATTTGTGGTTGGAAACTATGCCTATGTCGCCTCGTTTACCGATGATGCCTTGTCTGTGGTGGATGTATCCGATCCGTCCAATCCAACCTATGGCGGTCATATCGCCGATGATGGAACGATGGAATTGAATGGGGCGTCTGATGTTTATGTGGATGGGAAATATGCTTACGTCGCCGCCTCGGATGATGATGGCGTCGCGGTGATCGATACTTCTGATCCCAACAACCTCACCCACGTGGCCTCAATCACCGATACAGCCAGCACAGCCCTGGGTGGGGCCTATGGCATTTTTGTGAGCGGGAACTATGCCTATGTGGCCGCCTCGGAGGATGATGGAGTCGCGGTGATTGATATCTCTGACCCCAACAACCCCACCCACATGGGTTCCATCTTTGACGATGACACCATGGCCCTCGCTGGCGCCCGCAATATCTTTGTGGTTGGGGACTATGCCTATGTGACCGGCCACGATGATGGCGGCGTCGCAATGTTGGATGTTTCAGACCCCAGTAACCCCACCCACGTGGTTTCCATCTTTGACGATGACACTATGGCCCTCAATTCGCCTCATGGCATCTATGTGGCTGGAAATTATGCCTACGTCACCGGACGCCTCGTGGACCATGGCGTGACGGTGCTAGACCTTTCAGGGATCGCGGCTCCTATGGCCAGCTTTGACTTGGCAGAAATCGGGAGACTTCAGGTCACTGAAGATGTTAAAGTGAGCAATCATCTCAGCGTGCAGGGGGGGCTGAATGTTGGCACAGGTGGTGCTCAGATTGGCGGCGATTTGTCCGTTCTGGGAACGCTGTTCGCACCCGTAAACGTAACCACGATAACGGGAAATACAACCCTGGATACAGTTCAAGCGGGGGTAGTTTTGGTCAATAACGCCTCAGATCGCACCATTACGCTCCCGGATGCCGCCGAGGCCACCGGCCTGACCTTTAGCATCAAAAACATCAACACCGGCGTGGTGACGGTGACCACGGCTGGTGAGAACATCGACGGCGCGGCCTCGCAATCGTTGGCCGCTCAGTACGACTTTATCACCGTGGTCAGCGACGGCACAAACTGGTTCATCATCAGTCAATAGTGGAGGCCGGTATGAGTATATCCAAACCAAGACTCTTTATCATCCTGCTAGTAATGGCACTGATAATTCTGGCGCTGTCTACTGGTATGGCCCTGGCCCAATCCATAGTTGATTGGTGGGTTATCGCCGGTGGAGGTGGGCCGTCCTCCGGCGGCAATGTGACGTTGAACGCTACCTTGGGGCAACCCATCGTTGGCCCATCGAGCAACGGCAGCGTCGCACTGAGCGCGGGGTACTGGTATGGCCCCGGTTCAGTTAATGCTGATCTGACGATCACCAAATCCGTCACCCCAACCGCTGCCGCACCCGGCGACACCATCACCTACACCCTCATCTTTTCCAACGCGGGCAATGGTACCGCCACCGGCGTGGTCATCACCGACAGCATCCCCATCAGTGTGACCGCTACCAACGTGATCAGCAGCGCTAACGCATCGTCTCCAATGCTCGTCATCACGCCACGCGTGGGCACGCGCTACGTGTGGGACGTGTCCGACCTCGCGCCCGGTGCGGGCGGGGTCATCACCGTCACCGGCGCGTTGGGCTATGGTTTCACCGGTACGCTGAGCTATGGTTTGTCTGCAAGCTCCTTTAGCAATACCGCCACTATCACCACCACAGACGCCGACAGCAATCCTGACAACAACGAAAGCAGCGCGAGTGTGACCGTGCGAAATGTCGCGCCGGTGGCCGCAGACAACACCTACACCACCGGCTATGAGACCACACTGGTCGTGGACGTGCTCAACGGCGTGTTGGCCAACGACACCGACGCAAACAGCGATCCGCTGACGGCGACGCTGGGCAGCAACCCAAGCAACGGTACACTGAGTCTCAATCTCAACGGCTCCTTCACCTACACGCCCACGGCTGGCTTTAGCGGTGCGGATAGCTTTGGCTACATTGCCAGTGACGGCGCATTGACTGACACAGCGATTGTTATGATCGACGTGGGCGTCATCCCCACCTTTACGTTGACCCTCGCGGTGGACGGCGCGGGCAGCGGCACAGTCACGCCGACGGAGGGCGCGCGCGTCTACGACCAGGGCAAGGTCGTTACCCTTACTGCCACGCCCGGTGCAGACTCTGAATTCATCGGGTGGAGCGGCGCGTCGAGCGGCACGACCAACCCCGTCACTTTGACGATGGACAGCGACAAGACTGTCACCGCTACCTTTGATCTGCTGCCAACCGTGCCCACGTACACCCTAACGGTGATCGTCAGCCCGACGATGAGTGGGTCTGTGACGCTGAACCCGCCCGGCAGGGTGTATGCTGAGAACACTGTTGTCACAATGACGGCGGTCCCGGCGAACGGCTACGAGTTTGTCGCCTGGAGTGGCGACCTGGTGAGCGCAGCCAATTCAGCAGACATCACGATGGCGGGGCACAAGACGGTCACCGCCAACTTTGATCAGACGGGGTTCTTTATCTATTTACCCCTTGTTGTTAAAAATCACTAGTACACGGCGGCGGAAATCCTTCTGCAGTTTTCGGAAACCCTCTGAACGCCCATGCTTGCCAGGGATCGTCAGATCCCGGCTTTGCGCGACGAAAATTGGCTCCGAAAACGGTAAAAACGACGGTTTAGGCGGGGATCTGACGATCCCCTTGGAGCAATAACTGCCGAAGGATTTCCGCCGAGCCGTACTAGCGGATTGTTACATGTGCAACGCACGTACCAGGGGCGTGGTACCTGGTTATAATTGCCGGGTCCCCTACGCCCCCTTCGACAAGCTCAGGACAGACCGCTACGCTTTCTTGTGGAAATCGATCCCAATTCGAGCCAGGTCACGCTCTTGATGGGACACCGCTATCCAATTGCAGAACTGAAAGATATGATTGATTTAATTGAACGAGTGCGAGTGGAAATCAGAGAGTAGAGATTAGAAGGAGATGACCATGTCAGACAAAACATCATTCCAACCCTTTTTCAAATTCAGCCTGGCCGCATTGCTGGCCGCAGTCCTGTGGAGCGCGTGGACGGCCTTGCCCGTCTATGCCCAAGGCCCCATCGTCACCGACACCGAACCCATCTCAAACGCCTTGAACGTTAAAGCCACCACCAATATCACCGTGACCTTTGATATGGCGATTGATGCCGCCACCGTCAATACTCAAAGCCTGACGCTGCGCGGTGAGCAGACGGGTATCTACGCCGGAACCTACAGCTTCCCCAGTGTTAATACCGTTGTCTTTGATCCGGTCTCAACGTTCAAACCGGGCGAGGTGCTGCGGGGCAATGTCTCCTCCCAAATATCGAGTACCGGGGCCATCAGCGCCAGCCCTGTTGAGTAACCTCACATATGAGGAATTGATGCTAAAAATGTGGGTAAAAAAAATGAATTATGGATAATAAATCACAATCGGGAACAGTTGCGAGATCAGAGGAAAATAATTATCTCTGCAACCCCAGAGTCACGATGCCCTCTGGCGGTTTCCAAGTGATTTCAAGGTATGATGCTGGCAAATGATAGACAAGAGGTGAAATCTTTGAGTTGGGGATGTGTCAAGTCGACAGAGAAAGGTGAGCAGAAACAGATGATTGATACTTGTCCACCACTCAGACCACGAAAGGGTTTCGCAATCAATGGGTTAGGCGACGACGGGCACGAGAGCGCGCATAGCAGCGACTCGACGCGCATTGACTTCTGGGGGAGGTTGCACCTTGGCATGCTCCAAACCAGGAATCACGACATCTTCCAGACCAGGGATGTCTGCCACGCCGATGACCTGGGGAGCCTGTCCAACATAGCGA
>JAAEPW010000908.1 GCA_024232355.1 Chloroflexota bacterium
GACCTCGGTCACAACGCCAAGAAGTATGGGGCACCAGTGCCTAAGGGTGACACCAAGCGGTTCTTCGGGTTACACGTGAACACCATGACCGGGCAGGACTGGTCTGATATCAGCGAGTACTGCTGTACAGATATAGACATCACCGCGTTCCTACTCAAGAAGCTGTTGCCCAGGATCACCCGCCCGAACGTCGAACTGCGGTTGATGGCCCAGACGCTACGCATGTTCATTGACCCACACATCACCGTAGATATGGAGCTTGGCGAACGGCTGGCCAGGGACATGACCGCTGAGATCGACAACGTGGTAGTGGCTACGCATAAGCACGGCATCCTGTCCTGTCACCCGCCGTTCATTGGAAAGCGTATCACACGACCACCTGTCGTCCGCAGGATCGAGCACGAGGACATATCCAAGAATGGGCTGTTCATGGGGCTACTGAAGCAGGCCCTGCCGGATGGCGAGTCGGTTCCGATGAAGCAGGGTAAGAAGGCGATGATCCCCACGTTTTCCAAAGGCGATGATGGGTGTAAGTACCTCCTCAACCATGCCGTCCCTGCTGTGCGTGATCTGATGGAGGCCCGGCTGGCAGTTAGGTCCTGGCCGACCCACGTCAAGCGTGTGGAACGCATCATGCGGCAGGCCCGATGTCGTGGGGGCCTGCTTGGCATTCCCCTGAATTATTATGGCGGGCATACAGGGAGATATTCAGGTGCAGGGGGAATCAATGCTCATAACTTCGGGGCCCGCGATGTCCATCCCCTCATCAAACAGGTGGGCGGGATGCTGCGTGCGGAGCATGGGCACCTGATGGGGACCGGTGACCTGTCACAGATCGAGGCACGCAAGATCGCATGGCTGTCGGGGCAGGACGACCTCGTTGCCCAGTTTGCTGCCGGTGTGGATATCTACTCGGACTTTGCCCAGAACAATATCTTCCATGAGGAGACACGCAAGCCGCGTAAGGGCGACTCGCCAGAACTAGCTAAACAACTCAGCATTCGGCGTGATTTTGGGAAGATGACAATCCTGGCAGCAGGGTTCGGGATGGGCGGTAACACCTTCTATGAGCGGTGTCGGCAGGACAAAAACCTACGCCCCCTGTTCGACAACGGCACCTATGATGCGGCATTCTGTCACCGGTTGATAAAGCTATACCGTGTGCGGTATCAGAAGATCCCTGCCTACTGGGGTGAGCTTGAGCGTGCATTCCGTTTCGTCACCAAGTATAAGGATCAGTCCACAACAATGTCGCATAATGGACACGCGATCACGTTCTACAACGAGCACGACACGACTATTGCCATGCTGCCGTCGGGGCGGTGTATGTTCTACCCGAAGGCCCGTGTCGACGCCGAGGAGAACCTGTCCTACACTAGCGGCGGCGTCAAGTACCACATGTATGGGGGTAAGCTGGCGGAGAATGCCACGCAGGCAAGTGCTCGTGACGTGTTCGCTGACGGGCTGTTACGGCTGGAGGACAATGGGTTTCCTGTTTTATTTTCTGTGCACGATCAAGCAATCGTGCTGATACGTGACGACGAACACGCCGAGGACCAGCTTGCTGAGATGCACCGGCTGCAGACCGTGATCGAACCCTGGTATGAGGGGTTGCCCGTCGCTACCGAGGGGAAACTGGCAAGATGCTATGGGAAATAAGATGACAACAAACAGGAGACAATCAAGTGCAATTGACAGATCGAAGCTGGCAAGGAGTGCAAAGGGTATCGGAGATCTCATCACCCGAACCGCAAAGGCAAAGCGACTGGGCGTGGAGGCAGTACCACCGCCCCCTCCAGCGGTCCCGGCAACTAAACCAAAGAGAAAAGCAAGCGGCAAGGAGGCTGGGGTACTGCGGGCCTGCTTGAAGGCGTTACATAAGGCTGGTATCTTTGCTTATCGCCAGAACACCGGCACGCTGTGGACGAACGGGCAGCCGGTAAGTTTCGGTTTCCCGGGTGCTGCGGATATCACGGGGATACTGCCTGATGGTCGCAGATTAGAAATCGAATGCAAGAGTACGATCGGCAAGCAATCCGCAAAGCAAAAGAAGTTTGAAGCAAAGATCAAAGCGAACGGCGGGGTATACATCCTCGCACATAGTGTTGACGAGATGCTGGGGAGACTAGAAGAATGGCAACGCGCGAACTAAGACTATCAGCGTCCTCTAACGCAGATTTTCAGGCCTGTCAACTAAGGTACTGGCTGTCGAAGGTGTGCGGCTTGAGAGCAGCGAAGGAGAAAGACAGCACACGTATAGGCAGCCTGTGGCATAAATGTCACGAGTTACTTGAACTCAAACCGGAATCCTTCTGCCCCCGCTGTTCCAAGCGTGAGGAGGTTGACCCATCCTGCTACATCTGCGAGGGCACCGGTCGCGTTCCGGAGAAGACGATGGATGTTGTCATGCGGCACTTGAATAAAGTGTACAGCACCACGCCGGACAACATGACAGCGGATGACTGGGCTGTCGAGCGAGTGCAGTTGCTATACTCCCTGGTCGGGCACCAGTGGTACTACGGTCAGACGGAACTTGAGTTTGAGGTTATAGGTAGCGAGATCAAGTTCGAGCTACCAGTGTACAAACCCGGGAGCAGCAAACGGTTGTCCCGCACCGTATTCGTGTGCAAGATCGACCGGCTGGTACGGCATAAGCCCACAGGCTTGGTTTATGTATGGGAACGGAAGTCAACGGCACGCTCCCTGAACGAGGACTACTGGCAGGGGCTGATGCAGGGTGACCAGGTGATGGGTTATATCTTCGGTGCCCGCATGGCTCAGAGACTTGGGTTACTCAAGCCGTATGGCGTCGAGCCTACTGACCCGCTGGTATCGGGTGCCTACTGTGACGTGTGGCACAAGCCCACTATCAAGCCGAAGACACTCAGCCAGAAGGACACCAAGGCGTTGCTCGCTGACTGCACGTACCATGGCGAGAAGTTCACGCTTGAATGTTCGGACAACGGGGACGAGATCAAGACCATCGCGGTAAACGGCGAGAAGGCCCACATCACGCAGGGCAAAGGTGGTATCGCTATTCACGAGACACCGGATATGTACGGTGCCCGGCTGTTGGCGGACATCACCGCACGCCCCGAGTTCTACTTCGAGCAGCGTACACTCTGCCGCACCGGTCAGGAGTTGGAACAGTTCGCCGCCAAGCTGCCGAGGCTCGCACAGCAGATCCGCTACGTTGAACGTAGTGACCTGTGGGTGGAAAACACAGGGGCGTGCACCGCAACGTACCGCTGTGAATTTTGTGATTTCTGTCGCAGTGGCGTGCGGTACCGGCCCGGGGATCAGGCACCAGTTGGGTACAAGCTCGGGTGGGGGTCGACGCCCCCGATCCCGAAGCTGGACGGAACAGAAGTCGAAATAGGTTAAAACAGTTACTCTTTCAAGGAGATACGCTATGCCAGCACCACCACCACCGCCCCCGGCACCGCCGAAGGCACCGCCCCCAGCACCGCCAGCGGCTACACCGTTGGCCAGCAGGAACGCCATATCCACCAAATCCTTTACGGCAGTACCGTGGACCGGTGCAGGTGAGGGTGAGAAGATCATCCTCTACGCCCCGAGCGGCATGGGTAAGACCACGCTCGCTGCGATGGCACCGAGCCCAGTGTTCATCGGCTGCGATGATGGCGGTCGGAAAATATGCAACCCGAAGACCGGGCAGCCTGTCCTACACGTCCCCGGTATCGTGGACTTCGCTGATGTGCGGGGGGCCCTCAACTCTGGCGTGTTCGATGACCACAAGACAGTGGTGATAGATACTGCAACGGTAATGCAGGACTGGGCCATACCGCACATATTGCAGACCATCAAGCACGAGAAGGGGCACACAGTGCACCGTTTCGAGGACTATGGGTACGGCAAGGGGTTCGGCCACCTATTCGAGACAATGCACGCCGTGCTCGCTGACCTGGATAGGCTGGTTCGCATGGGCAAGAATGTTTTGCTGTTGTGTCAATTCCGTGGCTCCGTTCGTGGTAACGAGGGTGGTGAGGACTACGTGAAGGCGGGCCCTGCCTTGTACCCCGGCAGCAAGAAGGGCCTGTACAACATACAGGCTATGTACTGCGAGTGGGTGGATCACATCTTCCGGATCGATTGGGAGAACGCTACCGTTGAGGACGGTAAGATAGCCCCGGTCAGTACCCGCATGATCCGTGTGAAGCCGGATGCAACCTTTGAGGCCAAGAGCCGGGGCACCAAGTTCAAGGACTATCCGGCAGTGACGTTCGCTACGCCGGAAGATGATTCACTATGGAGGATCTTATTCAATGGATGAGGCTGCGATCGCAAGGGGGACCATCGTAGGTGGGCAGGCACCGGGACGCAATGAGCCGTGCCCGTGCGGCTCTGGCTTGCGTTTCAAGAAGTGCCATGATAATATTGTCTTCAAACAGAAAGCATTTGAGGAGGCCAAGGAAGCGTACGCCGCGTCAATGGCGAGGCAGATTGGTGAAGCGTTGGCCAAGAAGGAGGGCAAGTTGGGGCCAGTCGGACAACCCAACGTGTGGGATACCTACGCCGAAGTTACGGCACAGGCCATGAACAAGCAAGAGTCTAATGAGGAGAGCAAAGCATGAGCCAGATCGATAGAACAGGAAATTTCCGTGGCAAGATCGTGGACCGGGGCGTCGGCACGAGTTCCGGCGGGTTCCCGCAGGCCATTCTGCAACTGGAAGCGGACCAGATGTGGGACACTGAGAACGGCGTGTGGATCGACTGGGAGTACGACGTACGCGAGACCATCGCATACCTCATCCTGTTCGGCAAGAACGGCAAGCCGACAGCCAGTGCCCGCCAGTTGATGAAAGCCCTCGGCTGGGACGGCGTGGCGTTCATTGACATCCAGGAGAACGAGAAACTTAAGGATGAAATCCAGTGGCAGATGGGGGAGAATACGTATGAGGGCAACACCACCATCCGGTGCCAGTGGATCGACGCCTACGACGCCGTGCCCGGCAGGAAGGTCAACAAGCTGGAGAAGAGTGACATCGCCGCGTTGCAGGCCAAGTACGCTGGCGGACTTGCCAAACTGAGCGGTGGACCCAAGGCGAAGGCAGCCCCACCCGCTGAGGCTCCGACGGCCCCGGTCCAGAACCCTACGCCGCCTGTCGAAGCTGCCCCCATCGCGGAACCTGCGGCACCGGCTGGGCCCCCACAGGCTGCCCCTACTGATCCCCCGGCCTCACCCGACCCCCCGGCCCCGACCCCGCCCGCGACGGAAAAGCCCAAACGTTCGCGGAAAAAAGCGATCGATATGGGTGCCGCGTGGGCGGAATGCTTCGCGGCTGGCAAGGCAGCAGGTAAGACCGACGTCGAGGTCACCAACATCTGGACGGAGCTTGTCAAAGCGGCTGGCGGGAACGACGCCGTGGGTAAGAACTGGACGCCGATCAAAGAGGGCTTCGAGAAGACCCTCAAGTCGTAGTTCCGTAGTCGTCAGCGGAGGGGACACTGGATGTCCCCTCCTTTTGGGAGTAACCTATGCCTGTAAATTTTGAGAACCTAATGATAGCGATGCGGGCCAATATGTCACCAGCTATGACGGCTGTCCTAGTCGAGCAACTAGGTGGACCCGTTACAGCAGAGGCATGTGACAGGCTCGGTATCGGACACTATCCGGCAGAGAATGCGTGGGTATTTCCAGAGCGGGACGAAACCGGAAAGATCATTGGTTTAACCAAGCGGTATGAGAGCGGGAAAAAGATCGCATGGAAGGGGTCGAAACGGGGGTTGTCCTATGAATGTCTGGGTGTTCGACAAAAAGGCGGGGACATTCAACCCCGCAGCTTTATCAGGGTCGGCCTTGCAGAGGTACCATGCCCTATATGTGGGCGAGAGAACGACGGGTGCCTGGTTAGTGACGAGAATCCCGATGACCCTGGTGCAGTCGTATGCGTACGCACGTCCAAAGGAGCAGTCAAGTCGCTTCCGGGTGCTGGGCACCTACATCACCGTCACACCAACGCTAGTGTTGGAGGACGAAGGGTTCAGATACTACCTGTATCGGATCGGCCCACTGTCGTTACTGAGGGTGCGTCTGACGGACTGGCTGCGGCGTCTATTGGTTATGTGGCGGTCGGCATGTCGCAGGCTGGGGCGGCTACAACAGCCCTATGTGACCTGCTTAGGGGGCGTGAAGTTATCATCGTCGGAGATCGGGACGCTCACGGTGTGGGGCAGGCGAGCCTGGAGAGTACCTTCCAAACCCTGTTTCCGGCTTGCAAGACGGTTGTCAAGGTCCTACCGCCGGAACCGTTCAAGGATCTGCGAGGTTGGGGCCCGTCTGCTGCGGAGTTTGAAGAGCATGTTAAAGCGGTAGGTGAGTCCCAGCAGGCCACCACTGTCTTAGATAGTGACGCCCCATACGATCTGGTCAAAGCCTGGGTGCAGAGTACCCAGATGTTCCGAGGCCATCGTATAGTGCAGTGTCTCCACGAGGATTTCTACCAGTGGGACGTCAACAAGTACAGACTGCTGTCAAGAGCGGAGATCCGGCGGATGTGGTACACCTGGTTCTCCGAACGGCAGTTGAAGTATAACGCCAAAGACGGTGTGAAGGTCATAGACCTCAAACCCAACCGTCACTTTATGCTGGACGTGGACGACGCTGCCCGTGCCTACTGTAACGTACAGGCTGAGGATTCCGCACACGAACCCCTGATCTTGAAGACGGGTAAGAGCATGGACCTGGCCCGGGCAGTGGTGTTCAACAATGGAATCTATCACGTGCAAGAACGGCAGCTTACGCCGCTGACACCGGACATCTTCCTAACTACCACGCTACCGTACGACTACAACGCCAATGCTCTATGCGAGTTGTGGGAGTGGTTCGTCGCTGATATCTTCAATGGCGATCAGGAGTGTATCGACCTGCTGCAGGAGTGGATGGGGTACTGCCTCATCGCATCAAACCACATGCAGTCAATGATGTTCCTGTTTGGTGTCCCTGGCTCCGGTAAGTCCACGGTAGGTAAGGTGGTAGAGGCCATGCTGGGTAGGGCCCGTTCAGCCGCTGCCAACACCAACAGTTTCAAAGACCTGTTTGGTCCTGCAGCGTTGGTCAACAAGTATGTTGCGATCATGTCCGAGTCCCGTGATACCAACCGGGGTGACGTGGATAAACTACTGCAGGCATGGAAGGCTATCACGGGTGGGGATACCATCAGCGTCCGTAGGCTGTATAAGAACGCCATGGATGCACGCTTGTTCTGCCGCCTGATGTACGTTGCTAACGACGTGCTGCCGTTTGACGACACCAGCCAGGCCATGAGCGGGCGCACCAACCTGCTGTACTTCCCGAACAACTACCGTGCGTCCAACCCGGATCGCATGCTGGATACAAAGCTCGTTGCCGAGATCCAGGGTATCACCCTATGGGCGATTGACGGGCTACGGCGTCTGCTGGAGCAGGATAAGTTCACCTGCCCCAAGGCGTCTGAGGAGCATCTGCGGGGTATTGCTGAACTCACAAACCCAATCGGTACGATGCTGGCGGAATGTTGCGAGTATGGCGAGGCCCACTCACACCGGGCAAAGAGCGACGTGCTGTACGATCTGTGGCTTGGGTGGTGCCATGCAACACGCACCAAGACCGGCCTCAGTCGCATAGCGTTCGGCATGAAGCTACGCAACATGCAACAGCCCCTGGTTCGTAATCAGTACATGGAGGGTGGCAAGCGGTTCTACGCGTATGCCGGTATAAGTATCCGAGACGGAATGCTGGAGAAATACTTGATGTAGGGGGTGATATGCCGTACCAGTGCCAGGACTGCCTAGAGGAGTTTGAGGTGCCCGCCCGTTTAGCGTGTGAGGCGGGTGACCTTGGGGTATGCCCTAATTGTGATTGTGAAATTTTTATGGAGATACAAGAATGATCCGAAAAATACTACAAACCGTGATGGCCCTACTCCTGGTCGCCGCCCTGGTGGCCGGGGTGGGCTGTGCAGCCTTGTCTGAGTACGCCACACCGGCACCGATCGACTCGCGTGCCGTGGAGTACGTGATAGATGCGGGGCTGGCGGATGCCAATGACTACGATGGGTACGCCAACCTGCATAAGGCTAGGAAGCTGGAGGTACAGGTCACCGCTGCCCACGAGATCAACATGCTGGAGCTTGAGCAGATGATCGAGCAAGAGCGGCTTGATGCCAGCATACTGCGGGGTATCATGGAACGCAGTGTCAGTGAGGCCGTTGCCCTGGAAGAGGCCATCTTTGACCCAGTCACTGGCGTGCTCGCTGCAGGGCTCGGTGTGTTCGGCCTATCCGCCGGCGGCCTGCTCGGGTTGTTCCGAACAAAGCCGGGTGACTTCACACCCACACAGATGCAGGCAGCCGTGGCTGATCTGAATATTGAAGTCGGTGCGAAGGAACGGCAGTTCATGGAAGTCGTCAAGCAGGTACAACAGTTCAAGGACAGTGCCAAGCGAACTGGCGACCCGAGGATGGCCGAGGCCGTTACGATGCTCTCATCGTTCCTGCGGTCCCAATCCAAGGACACCGCTGCCGCTGTTGCTGTGGCTAAGAATGCGTGAGGTGGCTATGAAGCTGACTGATTCTATCACTGTCCTAAAGGGAGTCGGGCCCAAACGGGCCCGCTCCCTCGGGCAGCTAGGCATCGCTACGGTCGGTGATCTGCTGAACCACTTCCCGTCACGCGTCGAGTTCCCGCCTGAGGTGCGGAGGCTGGACGGATTGGAGGACGGTATTGTTGCCACAGCCGTAGGTAGGGTGAGTCGCGTGACCAGCGGGTACACTAGCCCCGACTTCTCATGCCAGGTTGTCACCAACTACGGGGAGGCGATCACATGCCGCTGGTTTAATATGGGACGCCGCATGCACGGGATGGGCGTACAGGAGGGCACTGGCATCATGCTATTCGGTTCCTGCGGCGGGCCCATTGCGTTCACCAATCCGGAGTTCCGGGTGTTTCCAGTCAACTACGAACCGGACATCAGCAACCTCCGCGTAGTAACGTACCCCGTTACTAATGGGATCACCAGCAGGGACATCTCCCGCTACGTGAAGCAGGTACTGCAGCTTGCCAGTAGCAACGTGCGTAGCGTTCACGATCCTGTGGATCAGGCCGCGTATGACACGGCCGTACGGCAGGAAAAGTACAACGAGCTATTCTACATGCAGTTGGCCCTCGCCCTCCGGCATAAGCAACGTAGGGACGTGGACACGAAGGTGCAGTGCATGCCGACACCGAAGTCCATTGAGGACTATTTTCCTTTTGAGTTTACTGGCGATCAGCGGCAGGCTGTGCGGGATATACAGGGTGACATGTGCAAGGAACATTCGATGAACCGCCTGCTGCAGGGGGACGTGGGGTGCGGCAAGACCGCCGTCGCCGCACATGCCGCCATGGTTATGGCGTGCAACGGGGGGCAGACAGCCATCCTGTGCCCGACGCAGGTGCTCGCGGAACAGCATCACCGGGCTATGGAGGAGTGGTTTGGGGCGGCGGGGTTATCAGTAAAGCTACTGACGGGGGGTACCGCTGTCGGGTCTGATAAGGACACGTTCGGCAACGGTCGCGTGGACGTCGTTATAGGCACCACAGCCCTCCTAAGCACGGGGGTTATGTTCCACAGGCTAGGCCTAGTTGTAGTGGATGAACAGCATAAGTTTGGCGTTGAGCAGCGTGCAGCGTTGGCTCAGCACGGTAACCCGCACGTACTGCTGATGACCGCCACGCCGATCCCCCGCACGATAGCCATGACTGCGTTCGGTGATCTGGACGTCAGCGTCATCAAGGAGATGCCGCCGGGGCGGATGCCAGTGCATACGGAGTGGGTAGGCGATGTGGTGGATATCCATGCCCGCGTCGACCATGAGCTTGGCGAGGGCAACCAGGTCTATGTGGTGTGCCCCCGCATCGAAGCCTTAGACGACGAGATGCGTGCAGTGGAGGAAGTAGCCCGGGAATACCGTGATAGGTTCCCCGGTGCGTCACTTGGTATACTGCACGGGCAGATGACCGAGGACCAAAAGCAACTGGCCCAGCAGTGGTGGGGCACACCGGGTATGATCGGGAAGATCCTCGTAGCTACTACCGTC
The DNA here is from genome assembly GCA_024232355.1 of Chloroflexota bacterium. The sequence goes on from JAAEPW010000908.1 coordinate 10,080, forward strand.
ATCGAAGTCGGCGTCGACAACCCGAACGCCACTGTCATGGTGGTCGAGGGAGCGGAGCGGTTCGGGCTCGCACAGCTTCACCAATTACGGGGGCGTGTGGGGCGTAGTGACAAGCAGTCGTATTGCTTCCTCCTGTCGGACACAGAGAGCCACGAGGGCAGGGCCCGGTTGAAAGCGATGGAGCGTACTAACGATGGGTTCCTAATAGCAGAGGAGGACCTGAAAAACCGGGGGCCTGGTGATATCCTGGGCACCGAACAGCACGGGCTCCCCCCATTAAAAATAGCGGATCTTGTGCAGGACTTTGACCTGATGGTGGAGGCCAGGGACCAAGCACAGAACATCATGGCGTGCAGGTTACCCGCGTACGACCAGCACCTGGCAGAACTCAAACGACGGTACGGTGACGTGCTACATTTAGGAGGTACGGGATGAGCAAAGCCACAGAGGTATTCCGCGAGGAACTCGGCAGGATCAAGAACGACACGGTGCGTGACTTCGTAGTGCGTGTCATAGACACCATGGCACCCGATTACTTCTGGACGTGCCCTGCATCCACCAGTGGTAAGTACCATCCGCAGATATCGCTGGGTGAGGGTGGACTCATCCGCCATACCAAGCTGGCTGTATGGTGGGGTGCCGAATTGATGCGTATGGATGACTGGACTGACGACACACACGATGCTGTGATCGCAGCCCTGTTGCTCCACGACCTCAAGAAGAACGGCGACAAGCTCGTGAACGGTAGGCCCACCGTGAAGAATTGCGTCAATGTTCATGGTACGAACCTGGCAGCGGAGATGCGTATGCGTATGTTTCCCCCCGGCACCAGTATACCGCCATTGATAGATATGGTGTTGGACGGCATCGCTTACCACATGGGCAGGTGGACCTGTCCGAATTGGAAGACGTCACCGCCCGAGTCGAAGGAATGGGGGGACACTAGGTTACGTAAAGTTGTCCACATGGCAGACTACTGTGCCAGCCGTCGCGTCGATGTCAAGGCGATGGAGTTGAAACATGCTGCACTCTAAAAGACAGGGAATCCTTAACTGGTTGTCGATGCGATCACGTCTCAAGGACCGCGTCGTATACAACGCCATGAATAACCACCAGTGCCAGCCAACAGTGGCTCTGGGTACGGATGGGGATCGCCGCCTGATCCCCATAGTGACCGTTACATCACGCAGCGGAAAGGTGTACCGCGTAGGGATCAGACTACACCCAGTGACAGGTGAGCCGAACGCATTTCTTAGGTTGCCCGATGTCGAGGATGAAACACATAACACTGAGACCATTGCCATATACTGACCTCGTCCCGTGTGACAAGATCCGTGACTGGCTGTACCGCCGCACTGGAACCCTAGTAAAAGAGCCCTGGATCAGGAAACAGATTCGATCCAGGGCTCTCAGGACTATCACCAGACCTGAGCGTTACGGTGGGGGAACCTTCACACGTAAGGCCTGGTTGGAAGAACTTATTGCGGAGAACTCGTGATGCGTATTCTAGTTGCGTGCGAAGAGTCCCAGGCCGTTACGATTCGGTTCCGTAGATTGGGGATCGAGGCATACTCCTGTGACACATCGCCGTGCTCCGGGGGACACCCGGAATGGCATATACAGCACGATGTATCGCTGCACCTGCGAGATGACTGGGACGCGATATTTGCTTTCCCACCTTGTACGCACCTGGCATCATCCGGGGCCCGCTGGTTTGCCGAAAAGCGTAGGGACGGGCGGCAGGCAGCGGGTATCGCTTTCTTCTTAGAGTTCACAAGGCTATCGTGTCCTTGGGCGATAGAAAACCCGATAGGGGTAATGAGCAGTATATACCGCAAACCGGACCAGATAATACAGCCGTGGCAATTCGGACACGGGGAGACGAAAGCTACGTGCCTCTGGCTCCATGCTCTGCCGCTCCTACAACCTACAGATATAGTATCCGGGCGGGATGACAGAATACATAAAATGCCGCCTAGCCCCAACCGAAGTCGAGTTCGATCAGAGACATATGCAGGTGTAGCTAGTGCCATGGCCGAACAGTGGGGCAGTTTCCTTATTAAGGAGAACTCTTAGCCAGTATCACCATCACGCTGATAAGTGTGGTCCCGAGGGCCAGCACAGTCGCCACCACAGCAGATACGAATGCTGCAGTCAGCCGCGTGTGCAGTGCGACGTGTGTGGCCGTCCATTTCGTAAGCCGTTCCGTACGCTCATCGAGGCGTATCAGTAGCTCATCCCTCTCTTCATGTGTCATAATGCACCTCCCCTGGACCTGGTGGACGTTGTTGTATCACCGTACACCTGCACACCGATACCCAGGATGCCCAGCATGGACAGTATAGTGCCGCGCGGCACCCCCTGGTCACGCATTACCTCGTAGATGTCGTCGAGTGCTATCGGTGTCACCGCCTCCTTAGCGACCCACAGCGGCGTAGTAGCACCGCTGAACGGTGTGTCACCAGTGTAACCGGCCCAGGCGATGTTGAGGGCAGGGCTCACCTTGTTCTTGAGGAACTGTGCTACAGTGCGCTCCAGGTCGTACCCAGTCAGCGGGGTGATGTTGCCCTCCTGGTCTTTGCGTTCCTTAAGAGCCATCCGGCCGACAATGGTCAACGTCTGTGCCATACCGGACAGCGGGTCCAGTCGGGTATTACCGAACCGGATCTTACCAGCGTCAGACGATCGCGTATCCCACTCCAGTTCGCCGCCAGCCAGTTGTCCGAGGAAGTACACCGTGGCCAGGCCAGCCAGATACCGGCCAAGCTCCACGGCGAACATTCTGCGCACACGCCGCGAACCACGCAGGCCAACGGGAATCAATCTATTGCCACGGTATTCAAGCTGCCCGCCTAACGTAGCCAGCATCTGGAACCGACTTAAGGCCCTACGGGGTGCCCAGAATATCCCGTTCATGCGGTTCATCAGTTCCTTTGTACCGCCCCTAGCAACGCCTCGGCCCGTGGCCATGTTGATGAAATCAGCGATCGCTCGCCCCTCTGTCTCCGTGGGCCCGCCCTCATCAGCGAAGGATGCAGCCATGGAGTCATAGGAATCGGCACGTAGTAGGTTTAACGTGGTAGCGAATGCACGGTCGGACGCCATCACGCCTCGGCCGATCTGCCTCAGCCCAGGTATCTTGGAGTCCGCCATCGCCCCGATCCAGTTCGACCTAAACAGTTCCTCTTTCTCTGTAAAGTTCCCAGCCCTGGATGCGTCCGTAAGTTCCAGCCCATCACGGAAATAGTACGGTGCGTTCGGCCTATTGCGAATGGCCTGGTTGGTCTCGTACGCGGTCTTGTCGGATGCTGCCGCCCGTAGTGCCTTCGGTAGAGTACGTAATGCACGTATCGGGTGACTTAACAGCACCCAGCCGCCCTGGTTGCCAAGGGCACTCAGGTCGAATGAGGACTTAAGGGCCATCACGGTGCGAGCAGTTTCTGCCGCTATATGCCTGAGTTTGCTAACTGGCTTCTGCTTGTTTATCTCACGTGCGATCTCAGCATCCAGCCGTGCCATCTCATACTGCAGTTGCAGCGTACGTCTGCTGGGCTTATTCAGCTTGGCACGTTTGGTCGTGTCAAAGTCCTTGGCCGCAAGCCGTGCTTTCAAGAAGGCGATACGACGCTCGATCCGCTGTTGCTCCGCTGCTTCACTCTTACTCTGTATGGCCTTCAAGTCACGCAGTATATTCTCCAAGTACTGCACAGCCTTATCGGGAACCTCACCGGGGGTGGGTTCCGCCTCATCGGGCATGCGGCCCTCCCGCATCCAGTACAACACCTCATCGATATCCGTGCGAAGTCCCTTGACCTTGCGATACCTGCGCCGCATGGCCCGCAGGTACTCAGCCATAGCGTCCGTGTTCTGTGCCCTGCGGTCGGTGGCACGGACAACAGCATCCGTCAGTGTCATGGCAGTAAGATCGGGAAAATACCCCAGTACCTTACGTGTCACTGCCTCCAGGTCTGCACCCTCCATACGGGAAGCAATGTTCAGCATGACCTTGTAGATTATGAGGTCCGTGTGCTCACGAGTCAGCAAGTCCGCAAGTTCTGCGTCCTTATCGACGTCCGACATCTTACTGTACCTGCTACCAGCCTGCTTCATGGCACGCCGCATATGGTTACGGGCGTCCTTCTGCGTAGCGGCCCTGGCACGCTTACGTTTCCGGTTCAGCTTGCGGGACTTCTTATGCAGACCCTGTTTGGTGTCAGCATCCAGTGGTTTACCCGCAGCTTTAGTTGCACGGCCTATAACATTGAGGACGTTGCCGTTGTCACCGAGCCTGTGCTGTCGTGCAAAACCAGCCGCACTCCACTCAGTACCGGCCCACCGCAACACTTTTGCGATCACAGCATGCTGCTCCTCAAGCTCACCCATCCTACGCATGACCGTATCCCGATTGGGATCGTCCTCCGGCATGGCGTCAAGCTGTTCGGCCATCTGGGAGTGCTCACCCTCAAGCTGCTCTGCTCTGATGTCAAGACCATGCGTCTCTTCCGACGTAGCGGGTCTGGGGTCGTTCAGGATGTCATTGGCAATATCCGGGGCTCGCTGGTCGTACCCACCGTCGATCGCGGCTTGACGACGTCCCTGCAACGTGCCAGCAGGGATCTGCTCAGGCACCGGCGGGTTGCCCATCCACCCGCTGCGGGTCTCCATGTCAGCGTTCCGGGTGGCCATATACGGACGTTCCGGGTCCTCCCCACCCTCCGGCTGCACTATCGGGGGTTCAGCTACCACGTCAGCCGTTGAGGAACCAGGCTCACTGCCCACAGGAGCGACGATCTCCGGTTTGGGGGCCTCCGGTGCGGGCTCAGCCACCCCGGGGCTCTCAGGCATCCCCTCTGTTACGGTGGGGGTGAATCCCTCTCCGCCGGGCCCGATCTCCGGTGCCGTGGGCTGGACCGGCTCACCCGCTGTCGGGGGCTGGAGTTCCTGCTCCACAACCATCCGCTCGGATACGCCCACATCATGCTGCTTCTCAACCTCGGCCAGTACCGATGAGCCGCCGCGTGCGAGGGATGCCCCGCCGCGTAGGGACTCACCGACGATCGCACCGCCCACGCCAGCACCGCCGAGGCGGATCAGATCCTCCTTTAGGTCGAGTTCCCGGCCGGTAGCGATCTCAGCACCGACAACAACACCCTCCTGTATGACTTCTTGTAGACCATCGACTGTGGCGTTCATCGCCTCATCAAAGGTTATATCTACACCGGCTCTGGCCATCTTCTTGAACGCACGGTCGCGGGCAGCAGACACCAGTTCCTTGACAGCTTTCTTATTGCCGAGCTTGAGGATACCCTTCATCTGCCACTTCTCAACCAGGCCGATGATCGGTGCTGTGACCCACCGGGCCGCATTCGCCTTATCGTGGTCGACACCCAGGTCACGCAGGTTCTGGTATACTTCCTCACCACCCATTGCGGCACTCGTGGCGACGACTGCGGCGGGTCCGCCGAGCATGGCCGCAACAGCGGACATGCCGAATTGTGGGATAGATTCGCCAACAAGGTTGACCAATACGCCCCCAGCACCACCACGCTTCGCACGCAGTACCTCAGCCTCTGACAGCTTGTAGATATCCCGGGCCTTCCTACGTAGATTCCGTATAGTCTTGGCCCGCTCCTCGGATGTACCGGGTACGCCCCAGTTGCCCCAGCTTCCAGGGGCCCGCCCGCCAGCTTCCATCAGCGTTGCGAGCGTACCGGGTACAGTGGCCACGGCCTTGAGACCGCCGCGACCGATCGCGTGGTATAGGTCGCCGCGCAGCGTCCCCTGTGGCTCAGGCTCTTGCGGTTCCATCGAGTCCAGTGCCTTACGCACTGACTTCTGGATACGTGCACCCTGCGGAACCATCTCACTGGGCACAGTGAAATCCTCAGTGGGCCCTTGCGGTGCGGGTGCACCCGCCGCCTGATCTGTCAATGCCTTGCTTATAGCCGCCCGCTGCTTGAACGGGTTTGCCTCTTGCTTAGCACGTGCGTAGAATGGATTGGCCATTGCGTCCCCCTATCAGTCCTCGACCCTGATGCCCCGGGCCCTTGCGATCTGTGTTGCCTGCTCCGGATCGCCGCCAGCCTCCTGCCATATCGCGTCCATTTCCCCGGGCCGGAATCCTCGGCCGGTGCTGGAATGCTGTCTCGGCTTGGATTGCCGCACGTCGTGGGCCATGGAACCCGCTGCACCGTTCAGATCAGTCACACGCTTTCCGATAAGCTGACTTGAGGCTGCATCCAGGGCAGTCTGGGCTTCGCCATATTGCTGCTGCAGTGCCCCGTACTCTTGCTCCTGCTCTGGCCCTGCGAGTTCCCAATCGCCCTTTTTCTTGGGGTCGCCGCCGGGCTTCAACATGAATAGCCGATCCGATGCGTCGAATGGCTTCCACGAGGGATCATGTACCTGCGTCCTAAACGACTGCATCCGCCTCTTCGTCAGTTCCAGAACGCTACGTAATTCCTGCACCGCCCTGTACGGGTCCTGCCGTTTCGGGGGCCGGAACGCGGTGACGGGGACCTCATATCCGAGTGCCTTGTACTGCAGCGATCGGGCCACGTCCTCGTTCATAACACCCTGTTCAGCGAGACTGGCATACGTCTGGATCTCCTTCATCCGCAGGGCCTGGTTGAGTACCATCCCTCGGCGTGCGTTATCCTTCGCCTGGGTGACGGCCTGCACCTGCGGCTCCAGCTTGCCCTGGATAGTGACCCATTTTTTCTGGTAGGTTGCGTTCATCTGGTTGATACGTGAACGCTGCTGGTCTTGCTCCAGTCCGGAGTTCCGGATCGCATTGACGTCAATCTGGTACTGCTTGTACGAGATGTCCAATTCCCGCTGGATAGGGGCCTTCACCTGTGCAAGCTGCCGGTCGAATATGGCAAGCTGGCCTAGCTCCTGCTCGCCCTGCCATGTAGCGAGGTCAACAGGGTCGGTCTGTGTGATGTTCTGCTGGCCCGTGCCCCCGCCAAGATCACCATAAAACGGCTCCGCGAGACCAGTTCTGGGGTCTCGCTGCATTATACCGGCCTGCGTGACATTACCTTGTGCATCAGTCATCTCGAATGCGGGCCCGCCTATTTCGCCTGCCGCCGGTAGTGATTGGAATGGTAGTCCTGGCATTAGTTATCTCCTAGCCTATGTTGCAGTGCCAAGTTTATTAACGGTGTAAGTGAATGCAATGCCATGCAGTTCTACATCATCAGCCACGGTATCCTCTTGACTCCCTGCCGAGGCAGAGGAAAGTCTTTTGATCCGGCAGTGCATGCATATATCTGAGGCACCAGGAAGGTTGATGCCGGAAAAGGCGGTAATTACCATTCCTTCGGCTGTTGCTGAAGCAGTGCCAGTCGTATACAGTGTCTCTTCTGCGGCAGCCGCAGTGGACTCATTTGCTGCAATATAAAAATACTCTAGCTGCCATTCTACTTGTTCTGAGTCATTCCCAGGATCAACGGTTGTGGTAGACCAGCCAATACAAAGCTGTGGGACTGCTGTTATATCCATGTCCTCTGGGACTTTTAGGTTGCAGGACACAGTGTTTTCATTCGCTTCTACCCCTTCGTTCCCAAACTGCCATGCCGGAGTCTCCAAAGTCCCATGAGCAATGGCGGTAGCCGGTTTACTGCCTGGAGCTTTTATGCCGCCTGCATCTACCCACACAGACTTAGTGACCCGAGCAGTACCCGCTAAGGACATCTCCCCATCGGCAGCGGTTGCCATGTAGTTACTCCCGCCGTCACCAAGACGAGTGGTCCCGTTAACCTCCAGGGTAGCAGCGGGAGTGGCTTCGCAGATACCTACCATACCGGCCGACGTAATAATCAGCCGCAGGTTAGACCCGGTGTCCAGGCCAGTATAGAACCGCAGGTCTGTGTCCCGGTGGGTAGCGTCAAAAGTGGACTCTGAAAGGGCTGAGATACGTGCTGTCTCTACAACCTCTGTTCCGTTGTGCCCCCCAAATACAAAAGCACCCAGAGTTGTACTTGCTGGTGTGATCGAGGGAGAAGCCTTTGAGCCGCCTACAGTATACTGCCCACAGTAAGGATGACCACTTACCGCCCCCTGATAGTTGTATACAGTGAATCCGGGGTATCTCGCCTCGGAAGATGAGGTGTTCTCGATATTCACCATGCCAATAGCATCAGCAGAATCAGCTAACGATACATTGATAGTCCTAAACGTAACGTCAGAGGTGGTGGCAATGTCCTGTGGAGTAGCTAAGGTAATACTCCCGGCACCCCCCGTAACAGTAATCTGGTTAGCAGTCCCCGTCAGCCCGGCCAGCACAGGGTCGGCCCCAGTACTACCGATCGGCAACTGCCCGTTCGTTGCAGCACCCAGCGGCGTGACAGCCCCCGTGCCGGAGCCCAGTAAGATGCCGTGGTCTGTCAGCGTGGCTACACCAGTACCGCCCTTGCCGACAATCACCGGGTCTACAAGGCCCACGGTGACGCCCCCGCTGCCGTCATCAGCAACGGCAATCTCATTGGCAGTGCCTGCGGTAAAGTCGATCAGGTTGACACTTGCCAGCAGCTTATCAGCGTCGGTCCCGACAACACGACTGGCTGTCAGGTCGTCAAGCGTGAGTGAGTCGAAGGTGGGGTCGGAGTTCGGGCCCAACGCATCGCGGATGCGTGCAAGGGCTTTGGCCGTGTCACTTTTGAACCGGCTGTCCGGGTCAAACGGGGACGGGATATTTATGGCATTGTTCGTGCTCATAGCCTGGGGGCCCTGAGTGTAGGTACGGGGCTCGTGTTCTGGATCTGGGTGCTCGCGTTGAGTTGAGCGATGTACCGGTTCAACGAGTCGTTGGCCCGATTCGAGGCGAACTGCAGGGCCTGCCCCTGGGCCGTCATGTCAGCACCCATCTGGGCTGTCTGCAGCGACGTTGCGGCACTTGTGTCAATACCATACCGGGACGTATCAGCACCAACCTGGGTGCCGTACACATTCGCAGCCGTTTGCCCGAGGTTCTGCAGCACACCGGCCTTAGCCTGTGCGAGACCTATGTTCATGCCGGGCCGTACCGCCCCCTCATACGCCATTTCAGCAGCAGGCATATTGAGCGTGTTAGCCATACCGGCATTAACAGACTGCATGGCAATGTTGCTCATGGTCCGCCGCTTGCCTGTTTGGTAGTTCTTCTCGATGTCCCCGCTCGTATCGGATAGTGCGGACAGGGCCCGCTCAAATGGCTGTGCTACTGACGCCGGTGTGCCGCTGCCACCAGCAGATGCCGTGCCCCCGCTGGCAGTCGACGTTGACGAGCCCTTTTCGCGGTCAAACGCTGTCTTCATCTGCTTCCGCAGAGTATCCGCCATCATGGTCTCGCCGCCGAAGGCTTCCAGCCCGCCACCACGGCTCATTTTTTGCCAAAGGGTCTGCAACTCCTTATGCGACATGTCCTTATAGTTTGATGGCAGGCTTACTGTACGACTGAACGACATTATCTCAACCTCCTACCTGGTGCTCCTGGTTCGAGGAGCAGTTTCTCAAAGCCCCATGTTTCACCTGCGGTATTGTTCCCAATCCGTATGCCTGCATAGGCACCACGCACACCGCGTCGACGTTTACCACCACGTCTGCGGCCAGGGCCCTTGAATGTCAGTGACAGCTTGTATGACGTGCCCGCAATCAGCTTCTCGTACAACTCCCCGGCAACCTCCTCCGCCCATACATACATGTAGACGTCGTCGGAATCGGACTCGGACCCACTGGCCCCGCCGCCGGACAACACAACGTCGAATGCTGCGAGGGAGCCGTCGCGGCCGTCCGGGGCCAGCGGCACCGGGCCGTAGTCAACATAGCTGTCGATTGCGCTCCCGTCGTCATTGGCTGCAGTATCATCCTCCACCCGCATGTACCCGTCCGTGCAGCCCATGATGAGCCCGCTAAGATCGGGGTCGTTCGCGTTGTAGTTGTACTGGCTGTAGGCACCGTGGTCATCCGATGCGTCTGTATCATAGAAGAAGCCCTGCGTCCGCAGGTCATACCAGTACACTTGGCTGGAACCATCGGCCAGCAGGGTGATGCAAATCTTGATCCCTATTCGTAGCGGGTCGTAGCCCATCGTGACGCGGTGCGTAGAGGGGTCAGCGGCAACTGTGGACACTATATCAGGCAGTGCCTCCTTGGTAATGGTCTCCACGGCCATGGCACCCCGGCCCATCTTGTGCAAGCCGCCCGTGCCCCAGAACCACAGGTCCCCGTCACCGTCGAAACACCAGCTTGTGCCGTCGAAGATGCCAATAGTCTTATCGACGGCAACAAGTCGACCACCAAAGGCGGGGTTGTCGATCATCACGTGCATTGAACCTGCACAGCCAAATACACACTGCCCGTCACGCACCGGAATGATGGCCCGTACAACATCACCAATGGCACCAGCGGGGCCCGTGCCGATCGCGGTTGCCCGGTCAGCCGTAGTGCGGTAGATGTTCCAGTCCCAGGGGTTGCCGGACGCTGATGTCGGGGCCTGATGGGGGTAGTTCCTATCACCGGACAGGATCAACCGGCCACCCGACACGCCCACCAGATAAGCCTGGTCGGGCATCGTCCCGAACAATGTCGTGTCGTTCCCGTACACCGTCCAGTCGTACCAGTGCGGTGCGGCCACCTCGTTTACCGCAGTCATGGCGAAACTGATGGCATTACCGTCATCATCGGTACCCGTCACGGTCTCACCTGTGGAGAAGGTAGCCGTGGTGGTGCGGTACCCGTACAGGACGCACGCACTGGACAGGGCCGTAATGTAGTCGACAATCATCTTGCCGCCACTGGTGCCGCCCGTCAGTATGTTGCCACGGTCGGGCGGGTTGGCACCAAGGTTGGCGGTAGCGATCTTCGAGTTCTGGAAGTCTGCCACCTTTAGGTTCGTGCCATTGGCGATAAATACCTTACCATACGCCGATGCCATGGACAACTGGTCCGACGTATCGATATCACCGTCCGACGCAGCGAGTTTTGTCATATCACCTGCAGCCACAGCTATATCCTCGTAATCGAGTCTATCATTACCGACAGCAATTAGCCGTACTTGTTCCTTGCTGGCTGCCGTAGTAAGTGTCACAGCCATACCTATACGTCCTCATACCACAGGGCATCCTCAGCCGCCCCGATCAGCCACTTTTTTGTTGGTCCCGCATCAGGCGGGGTGAAAACATAACCCGAGTACACCTTGAACATAGCGTCTACAGTTCCTACCCACTCACCCCACTGTGCCGGGTCCGCCTGGTAATGCATGCACCGGCCGTCCGCGTAGGTGCCCGTACCATCGGTTCGCCAGTGGATCTCAGTACCGCCAGCGTAAGCCACGACGATGGCATACCCAGTAGAGGCCGCTAGGGTCTCTGCCGCCGAAGACATATCAAACGTAAGCCAGGTGCCCCCTGTATCCGTGCCCAAGTTGTTCGTGTCCCCGTATGCCTCAGCTACCCTCGCAGCAGTAAACTCTGGGGTCCCGAGTAGCGGGATTGCACCGCCGCTAAGGGACACTACAGAGACGCTAAAAGAACTCGTAGCCCCAGCGGTTTTGTACATCTTTAAAGCAACTGAGTCCAGAAGAAACGCCCCGGAAGTTGTAAAAATCTGGCCCACTGCGTACCCCTCGCCATACGAGTCGTTGATCGATTGAGAAGCGGTGTCCCCAGTGGAATATTCTATCTGCAGCGTCGACATTAGGAGGGTGCCTCTACAGCGCTGACAGAACAAATGGCAACCACAGGTTGGTCATCGCCACCAATTCGGTCGCCACCACCCCACTTCGATTTGCCGTCACGCTGCCCGCCGCGAAATCGGCCATCGTAGAAGGGCCGCACATTCTGCAGGTTTGGGCTCGTGCCCTCGGGCTGTGCTCCATGGGGGCCACCACGGTGCAGGCCATTGAATGGGAATCTCAGCATCATTATTTGTTACCCCCTATTGCTCGTAGGTGACGTTGGGCCGCTGGACATAGATCACGCGAGGGCCACTGCCGGATCGCATGATACCGAGTTTACGCGGTACGCTACGCGTATCAGTCAGATACGCTGCGGGCAGGTCCGTGCCCGTGTACTTGTCCCAGAAGCCACGGTTCACGTCGGTGAACTCCTGTTCGACCTGGGCCCGTACAGCGGCCAGTATCGCATCGTCAAACTGCAGTCCCGCCGGGTGCACCTCAGACATCTCCACATAGTACGCGGAGTTCGCAGCCGGGTCCTTACCGCCCGCCGAACCGTCGACCGCCAGCCAATCAGCCACCGTGAACGTATGGGTCGAACTGGTATAGTCAGTGATAACGGCATAACTGCCCTTGCCTGTGTCGCTGACGACCTTAATGGTGTAGCCGTTGAAGTAGTCATCCGGGTATAGGTCAACAAAGGTGTCATCAGCCAGCGTGGTCGCACTGGCGGCTGAGGCCGTACCCCCGACCAATGTTACTTTATCGAATGATGCCTTGTATGGGAACACGAGTGTGTTTTCATCAGTAGGCTGCGGGTCAACGATGAACTCCCACCTCCGTTGCGTTGCATTGGGTTTTATAGCTGCAACGAACGGCGTGTCGCTGGTGTATACATCCACCTCACGTAGCCTGCGAATCTGCTGTTCGCTTGTCCACTCGATACCGGCGGCGTTCTGCTCGGCGGCGAATGTAATCCCGCCAGTGTACTGCCCCTGGAAATCCTGTGACAGTAGGTACCTGGAGGGGTCAGAATCAATTACCAGTAGGGACCGACAGATCCGGTATTCGCTGGTGGTGTCCGGAGTTGATCCGCCGGATAGGGCGGAGAAAGTGAACTTTCCCAGCGTACCGTCGTAGTCTGTAACTGTCGCGTATTCATCCAGGCCTGTGCCCGCTGTGATAGTGATTTTGTAGGTGTTGAAGTAGTCATCGTCGTAGTCTCCTGCAATGCTGCCATCGGTGAGCGTCGTGGCAGCCCCGGCCGTCGCGGTGCCCGTGTACCCCCGGACGAGGTCGACCTCCATCTCCCGGTTACGCCAACGCCATCCGGCGGGAGGGCCGTGCGAGATAAAGTGGCGTATGGCATTGTTCACCACGCGCATACACCGGTCAAGATCCTCACCATCCACGGGCACGGATGCACTCTGATCGCCGCCGGAGCCGTAGTACGCTATCTCCGCAGCGAGTGCTGCCTCAAGGACGAGGTCGTATATCGAAAGTGCCGAGGTAGCCTCTGCCATCTTCCAAACCCTTCATCAGGTAAAAGCGGGGCCGGGCAGGGGAACAGATCCCGACCCCGCTGTTGCTACTTACAGTTCCACAGCAATACGCACCCAGTCGATAGTCGACTCGGCCGCGTCACCGTGTGCGTTCATGGCCACAAAATAGAAGGCCAACTCTTCCCCGGTGGGGAACGTTGCCGTCGCCAGCAAGCACGTATCAGCTAGCGCCACGCCATCGGCGTAAAACGTGACGGTGGTGCCATCACAGTAGATGCCGAGCTTCTTGTACGTGTCAGCCGCAATAGTCACAGCATCGGCCTTCACGGCAGCAGCCGCACCGGCGTTCTTGCGGTGCCCTGTGTCGAACTTGTCACCGTCAGCGGCCAACTTGTGGAAGCCAACGTAGTCAACATCCGGTAGAGCGTCATTAGCACCGATCAGCGATGTGGTAGCATTAAGCCCCTCTTCCGCAAACCCGCAGAAGATGCCGAACCTTGCGTCCGTGATGTTGAGGCTCTTGACACGAGCCTCAAACCAGAACTTCTTACCAGACACAAACTTGACCTGGCCAGCGGTATTCAGGCCGCCAAGGATACAGATACCCGCGTCCTCGTCGTCCGTCGTGCTGTTCAGGGTCAAAGCACCGACTGGCTCATCAGCGTTCATACTGATCGTACTGCCGCCTGTGGCCGCAGTAAACCCACTCACGCCCTGTCCGAGATCGGTGACAGTCTGGTTGTTGGCCAGAACGTAGTTACCGTCGTGGAAGTCGTTGAAGTAGGTTAGCCCGTCGTCAGCCCCGAGTTGGAACTGCAACCAAGGGCAGTCATCCCAGATCAACGGGCTCGGACTGCGGCCTGCAGCGGTTCCGGCAAGCTCAGATGCTTCGATGTTGGTCAGTATCTCTGCCCCGTCAAGGGCGGCTGCTATCTGGGCTGAACTGGCTACGGTAGCCAGGTTCTCAGCCGTTGCTAGTGCATTGAAGTCACAGCTTGAGGCTGTGCCTTCGTTGATGTAGACCGCCGTTCCGGTGGTCCCATCGGTGTGGATGAAAATACACCCGGGGGCGTATGTTCCTGAGGAAGGAACCGTGGTTCCATAGGCCCAAGTAATGCCATCCTCAGTCTGGTGCTGCACGTAGGGTGCTGCCACACCTGCGGGGCCTGGAATGATAGTCATATCATTCAGTTCTTTATGCATCATACCCATAGTACTACCTCCGGGGATTAGCGGCCACTCGCGACTTTGTCATTGGCATATCGGACCCAGTCAATCTTAAGGTCATCAGCGCCACCAGCGTCGTCTTTGATCCCGATGATGATGCCGAGGGCATCGTCCAGCTTGTCGCTGGTCAGGTCATCGACGTCGAGGGTAGTGGTGCACGCAGTGCCGTTGATGTAGAACGTGACAGTGGACTTGCCGTCGAACTTAAAACCGAACTTGATGTACGTGTCATCGTTGTCGGTCCCGCTGTTTGCGAGACAGTCAGCCTGAACAACCGTAACTGTACCACCACCACCATCCTGGTGATACACGGAGTCGAAACCCCCCATGTTGGTGCCGTCAGTACCGGCCATAAAGCCGATGAAGTCGTAATCGGCAATGGCTGTGGTCGGGTAACTGGTGGGGTCATCAGCGATTGCCTCAGCGGCCAGCAGGGCGGACTCACCGAGCCCACAGATGAAGGATACGTCGGCATCGGCGTCGTCCAGCTTTACGCTGGCCTCGAACCACAGCCGCTTACCACTGTTCTTCTTGATGACCTCGTTGCTCAGCATGTTCGAAACAATGTACGCCTCGTCATGCCCGGCTCCGCTACCGCTGATGTTGATGACGCCGTCGGGCTCATCAGTGACGAAAGCGGTGTCGATGTTGGTGCCGACCACATACCACGGGCCAATCTGGGTCGTGTTGGCGACAAAGTTCATGGTGAACGTGTCGTACACGTACGTCAGTTCATCGGGAGCGATCAGGCTCTTCTCCACGGGGCAATCGCCCCAAATGGACGGAGAAGGCTGACCTGCAGTCCCGTCATCGTTGTATTTCACTACTAGACTCATGGTTATTCTCCTTGATGTTTTCTTAAGTATTCGCTTGCTTTCAGAAGAATGTCGCGATCCTCGTATACCAGGCCGATGACAGTGTTACACTTGTTGCACAGCAACCCACGTACTCCACCGGTCTTATGACTGTGGTCAACATCTAGCCTACGCCCGTTATGGCTTTGCTGCGGTTTGCCACAAACGGCACATACGCCGTTCTGAGCCTCGAACATCCGGTCGTAGTCATCCAGCGTAATACCGTATTTGTACCGCAGACAGGCCTCGCGGTTTACACGTCTGCCTTTTTCGGTTTTCCGGTACTTCTTCCCTTTTACCTTGTCGCGTTTGTTGCGACAGATTTTACAGTACGGGTAGCGTCCGTCACCGCGAGTTCGGTCTTTTCCGAACTCCTTAACGGATTTTGTCGCTCCACAATCTGGACAATACTTTGTCACGACCTATTCTCCTAAGTCCTTACTGATTAACTGGTTATGGCTTTGTGGACCACGAATCCAGCTGATCTTGGGGAATCGCAAAGGACATTGTGAGCGCCGTCCTTGAACATACTCCAAACAGTATGCTGCTTCGTGCCACCATGGACCGGGCCCCGGACATTCATCCAGTAGCCAGCGTACACGACCGGCATGAAGTGGCTGAAGTCAATGCAGTACCACGGATCGGTGGTGCTACCGGTCTCCGGATCAGTGGCCCCTTCGAGGTCATCGATCGCCATGACGTCATGGCCGTTGAGGAGCATGTCCGTACCCTCGGTGACGACCATACGGCCGAACGACTCTTTGGATTGGTGGACATCATCCTTGGCGTCGAGGTAGTCGAACATATCCTCTTTACCAGTGAAGCCAGTGTAGATACGCCGCTTCGCGGCCTTGCGAACCTCGAACTGATTGGCACCCAGGGGGGCTTTAAATCTGGCCCGCAAGAAAGCACTCCGCATCTTTTTGATGAAGGAGTTGTCCACGGACGTGTAGATGTCCGCCCAGTTCTTCCAGGTGGTGTATACGTTGGCGTCGATGCCCGCACATTCAGTGCCAGTACTGGCGTTGCGGTACCGGATGGTCTCGCCCTCAAAACCAGCAGTGGTTGTATCCTTGGTGAGCATCCGGATGTAGTACGGGACGCCCCGGGGGTACTTGTCATCGGTCGCACTGGTCGGGGCCTGCCACAGAGCAGCCTCGAACAGGTTGGCAAGGTCCCACATGGCCTGCATTTCCTTGGCCTTGGCGAGGTCTATGAACCCCTCGGGGTTCGACTTGTTCTGCAGGATCTCGAACTCGTCCCAGGACCAGTTGGTGGTGACACGAGCCCACGGCATGGTGAACTCGTGAACCGTTTCACCCTGGCTCAGTTCATCGATCTCGTAGTAACCGACATACCGGGCGTTACCAGTCGGGCTCAGGATCGCCTTGCCGGTGATGGTGGTCCCGCCCTGCTTCTTAATACTCTCCTGATTGAAGATTCGGGCGGCCTCATAGTTGTGGTCGTCCCACGTGATCGTGAGTTCGTTGCGGGGATACCGCGTATGGGTGAAGGCAACTAGGCCTGCCAGTTGGTCATAGGTATACGACATCTTGTCCTCCTAGAGACTACGCGAATACTTCTTTGAGTTTCGCGTTCATCTCATCAACTGCTTGTTTCTCGTTGAGTTTCCCACCACCAGAACGATCCGGCGGCATATTACTGTTGGGCTGTAGTGTAAGCCCGCGTTCGCGCTTCTTTGCCGACTTGACAATGCGACTGCGAACGATCTGCTCAGCCATCGGTGCCGACACCGTCAGGTGCGCACGCTCCAACGCCTCAGCAGTACCCATCTGCCTCCCTGCAACCTCAGCACCGTACAGCAACTCCTGGGCACGGTTGCAAACCTCAACACGGTTCGCACGTTGTCCGGGCGTCAGGTGGTTCCAGTCGCCGGTCTTTGACGCCTCTGCACCGTATAGGTCGGCATAGACGCCCATGTCATCAGCAGCAAAGAACGTATTGATCTGTATGCGTGCTGCGACTTCCTCATCCACTGTGCGGACGGGGACTTCCGGCTGTTGCTGCACTGGCTTCTGCTGCACTGGCTGGCGGTCCCTCTCCAGCAGTCGCAGCATCACGTCTGCCATTGGGTCATCCTCACCCGCGTAGTGGCTCTTAACCCGGTCGATCAGTACATCGGTTTCGGTACGTGGGTTACGGTCACCACTCGCAGACTGCTGGGGTGCTGGCTCAGGCTTGGCCTGAGCTTGCTGTGCGGCATGTCGCCCCAAGGCACCAAGCTGTTCGGACGTGCTGTTCACCATCTCAAAACACTTGGCCAGGTGCTTCGCCGCCAACTCCGGGGAGGAGTCATACAACTCCGAGACCTCCTCCGCAGTCATGCCCATTCGCAGGGCGGCACGATAATGACTGTCTGACAATGCGGGCTTATCGTCTTCCTCACCGCCATCATCACTTTCCGGGGTAGGTTCGGGATCGGCTTCCCCTTCCGGTTCCGGCTCGGGCTCAGGCTCGGGCTGCGGCTCCGGTTCGGGGGTAGGTGTTCCCTCAGCTTCCGGGTCAGTGACGGGCGGATCTTGGGTAGACGCGGCGGGTTCTACACCTGCCGGGGCAAGGCCACCGTCAAAATCGACTTTATCGATCTCCCTTTGCAGGGCATCAATATCTTCCTTATTGTTGTCAAACATTACGTGTCCCCTATTTGATCCGTGTCATACGCCGCCGGTTACGCCCCTGCGGCTTGTGTTTACCCCGCTTTTCGAGGTATGCGTCGTGCTGCCCAAAGTTCGTGAACACCGGTCGACACGCCTTGTCCAAAGGGACGTCGGGGTACAACCTCTGGTGCTCCGCACGCTGCTCTGGGTGTATCGCCAGGGCGTCGGAGTGGATGTCCTTGGTGTAGCTGTCCTTCTGGCATCTGGGCGAGCCCGCCATCAGGTCCCTGCGCATGAGGTCGCTACACCCCGAGCATATCACAGGCAAGCTGGACTCAGCCATCGGCTTGACAATATCCTCACGGTTCCCGCACATGTCACACACATAAGCGTAAACTGGCATTACTTTTTCCCCTTCTTCTTCCGCTTGTCCACGTCAGACGGCATCTCCTTCTTGGACACGCCCGCCGCGGCAAGCTGGGCTTGCACACTCTTCGTCACGGCATTTGTCCCGTCGGACTTCTTTTTCTTTTCCTTCTTCTTGGGCTTGCCCCAGCCCTCCTCATACATCTGCGGGTACTTCTGCCTCAGATTGAACTCGGCCTTGATTTTCTCGGCGTAGCTGCCCTTGCCAACCGCGACCTTTTTCTTTTTCTTGGGCTTACCAAACAGTCCCATCACATCCCTCGCATTCTATCGGCCTGCCCAACAGCGGCTGTTCTCTGGGCGTTCTGGTTGAAGTCCTGGGTCGGTGTCCCCATAGGTGAGCCGCCCACTGGAGAACCGCCGTCGGTCTGCATGCCTGGGGCACTTTTCTTCGGTGATCCTACCGTATCCGCGTGCCACTGCATGCGGGCACGGAACGCCGGGTCCTCCCAGATGCCGTCCACGACACTCGCAATACCAAGATCCTCTGCCACATTCATCAGGTATGTTGAGATGTTGAACGGTTGCCCTGCCTGCGTTGCAAGCTGCAGGGCGGTGAAAGCCTGCGGTATTACCTGTGACACAAAGTACGTTAGTGCCTTCTCACGAACAGCGGGATCGATTATGGTCATGGACCGCTGCACGATCTCAAACCCGAGTGTGCCGAACGAACCCGTCTTGTCCGCTGGTGTCAAGAACAACTGCTGCTCCTCACCCGTGGGCAGGCGCTTAATCAGCGGAATACCCGGCTGGTCCGGAACGAACAGCAGGTCATCGTTGTGCATAAACCAAGCCTGGATAGCAGCGATATCCGCTGTAGTCTCGTAAGTCATGTCACGCATGTCGTTGATGCTGACGGATGCGTTCTGCTGTAGGATCTGCTGGCCAGTCGCCTTATTGGAGTTGATGGCAGAACCGCTCATCATGTCCGGGTTGCCAGCCACGAGGTTGAACCACCCGTACAGGTTCTGCGTCATCTGTACAGTACCTGGATCAGCCCCCTCAAAGGATTGTATGTTGATACTGCCCGGGTCCTCTGTGGCCAGCCACTCGCCGTCAATTGCGTCATGTGCTGCCTCAGCCGCATCAAAGTTAGCGGGAGCGTAGAACCCGAGGTTCTTCTGTCTGTCGGCCTGGCTCATTGCCTTCTTGAACAGACGGTTCGTCATGTCCGCGAGGTCACGCCACACACCAACAGGTGCCACCGGGAACGGGTTATCCGGAACCGGCTGGGTAATAGAGCCAAAAGTATATAGACCGGACTCGGGCCCATAGTACTCCTCCACTTTCAGGAAATCCTTTGGCGAGGACTCTGCCGGATCAGGGATATAACAGATGGCCTCTGCTTCCGGAACCCAGACCTCCACGACGTTGACGTAGTCCTGCCAAGCGTTGAAGATCAGAGAACTCGTATCCTCCTGCGTTATAACCTCCGACCGTTCGGTATCGTGCTGGTTCTTCATACCCGCACGCGGCAGCCGCTTGATGAGGTCATGGTCCCAGCCGTCAAGGCTCAGTAGCTTGGACCGCTCGATGCGTACGCGGTGGCCGATGAACTTTCCCTCCTGGAACCTACGGCACATCGGATCAATGGAGAGGTCGTCCAAGCTGATCTGCTTAGTGTATATCTGCATGGGGTCGACACTGACATCAGCGTCCACGGTGACCTTCTGGCCGGACTGGGCAAGTGACGTCTTGTAAATGCTTAGCCCGGATAGGGCCGTATCCACCAACCCAGACCGCAGGGTTCTGTGCAGCTTCAACTTCTTGTGCAGTTTGCTGAGCCCGAGCCCCAGCTTCTCCGCGTACTCACGCTGCTCTAGCAGGTCAGTCAGTACCTTGGTCGCCCCGGCCTGCTGTATGATGTTCGGTATCAGGGCACGGATGGTTAGGAACACCAGGTTGATCGGCCTCTCACCGGTCATCCCGTGCTGCTCAGCCATGTAGGTGCCCATATACTCGCGGACTGCGTATGCCCTGGCCCTGCGGAATGTCTCCAACCGCTTGAACCCTTCAAGTACGCTGTCACTGAGTTTCTGTGCAGTAAGTGATCTCGGCATCATCAACCTCTAAACGAGTATTCTTTTTGCCAACCCTTTTGCCGCTTTCTGCTACGCCGCCACCCGCCGAACCTACCCTCCCATGAGGACTCGGGGGCGTCCGAGTAGTTCGTTCGCGGCTTGATTTTACTCTTGTTCAGTGTGGTAAGGGCATCGGCAATTGTCCTGTCACCGTGTCCGAGGTAGTCAGCTTTGGATTTGTCACTCAGTTCGGCCGGACCAACGCCGCCGCCGGGGTACGTGATGTACGTCTTCGTCTGGTCGAGGCTCTGCTGGTCCCGGTTGATGACCTTGTTCTCTATCAGGTCCCGCTCGTACGCACGTAACAGCAGTGCCTTACGCTCGCGGCTGGAGTGCCAGCCGTACTTGGCGGTCTTCTTGGTAGTCGTCTGCCCGATCGTCTCATCACGGTAGTAGTGCGGGTACCGCATGACCTTAACGAATACGTGGCCGAAGTCCCAGCCCGGCCCGTTCATCTCCCACACTACGAAGGGCAGGCGGCGGGGTGCGGCACCCCCGACCCATAGGGCCAGAGCGGCGACAGTTCTAGCGGCTTCGTACGGTGGGGAAGTCTTACTAGCCCACTTCGCAACGATCTCACCTGTTTGGTCGCACCGCACGGACGCGACGGACTCTGTAGTTGTCTCACCGCCTTGTCCCTTCGACAAGTCAATACCTATCGTATAAGTCTTGGATTGGTCCAGCCGCCCTTTGGTTAGGTGTGTCCATACTGCCAGTTCGCCCCTCGTGTGGCGTGTCAGCTTAATGGACCGCATGTCCCGGCGGCGTAGTATCGCAGCAACCGACGCATTCGACAGCTTGTCGCGCAGTTCTACGTTCAGCCGGTGACGCGGCTTGCGTGCGTATAGTGCAGCGTGCTTGTCAATATCCGTGTTGGTAAAGAAGGTGTCACCGACCTCGCCCTCTTTCGCGTAAATCTCGATTGCTACCTCTTTCCACCCGTTCCGCTCTATCTCCTGCTCAATCCACGGAGAGGTTATGCGGTACTCCTTGGTAGCCGCGTCCCGCAGGACGAACCGGCCAATCCCTTTCCTCGGGTGGCTCCACGCCATCAACGGGAACACCTTGATCTTGCCAGAGTTTTTCCACGTGGAATAACAGGACCCAGGCAGATCCACTGTCGAATTGACAATTCGACAGGGGGTCACTGCGGCCGTTGCCCGCTTGATCCCTTCTCCGGCTTCAACTTTGGCAAACTCATCCAGCAGCAGAAGGGCACATCGGTCACCAGATAGGGCGGATCGGTTGGTCGACTCACCAGCAATGGTTGAGCCGTTCAATTCGTTGTGGATACGCATGCTGGTCCTGTTGGCCCGGCCGCGAACCAAAACCCCCGGCGGGCACATCCACTCAGGGAGGTACGTATTGACAAAGTCCGCCTTGTAGAACAGGGACTTCGAGATCGGGCTGTCCACCATATCCTCAACACGGCTCATACACCTCAACTGTGTGTTGGGCCGCGTTAGCCACAACCACTGCACAAACAGCATACACAGCCACGACGCGCCCATATCACGGGACTTGTCTACCAACCCGTCCTCACCATTCCGGAACCTGTCGAGTAGGAACTGCACCATCTCGTCCTGCCGCTCGTACAGGATAAACGGGTGTATCGCCGTCTTCGCGGGTATCGTCGTATTGGTGGTGGGGTCTACTTCCTGCTCCCAAAGTGTATAGGCAAAAGAGTTGATCCAAAAGGCCGCCGACGCCTTGCACGCCGCCAGTAGATCCACTTGCAGCACCGGGTCCTTAGCTGCACGGTACAGCAGCTTCTCCCGGTACTCCATGTTCTCACTGGGCTGCATAGGCACAATCAGTCCGGTCTCTGGGCAGGTCCATGTCCTCCGATCGGAGGGGAACGGCGTTGCAAGTGTCGGTTTTATCAGGCCATCAGTCACTGACGGCATCCTCCGTAACATCACCGGCTAGCGCGTTAAGCCTCTCCTTGTTGAGCCTCGATATCCTGTCGGGGACGCTCTCCTTTTCGTCGTCTGTCTTCCTATCCCCAGATCCCGGCTTGCCCTCTGTCCGATCAAGCACAATCTTTACGTAGTCAAGCGACGGTTCTACGGTCTCGCCATCGTCATCCTTGTGCCGTAGGGCCTTGCTCCAGATGTGCCGGGCCATCGCCTCAGCCTTGCTGATGATACGCGGGGGGCCTGGGTTACAGCCGTCATCCAGGATGACCTCCGTGACTTCCTGGCCTATCGCCCTCAGCATTTCGCTCAGGGCCCTACCGGCCCTCTGCTTCTTGCCGAGTTCACGCATGTCGTCACCGTGGGGGTGGGGTTCCTTAGCCATTAAACTATGCCCTTCATGTCGCCAAACAACCGCAGGCTGCGGACCCGGCCGAGATCAGTGAGGTACACCTGTTCGACCTTCACGCCCCAGCCCCGTGCTGCATCTGCCAGCTTCTTCCGCAGTTCCTGCTTAACGCCATCGATACTGTCACAGTCTGACAGCTTCTGCAGCCGCACGTACTCAAGGATCACCCCGAGAGCCAACGTAACGATTGCCTGATCCACATCTTGCACGGTAAACAGAGCCTTCTCGACATCACGGATACGGTACCGTACTGCACCGGACACCACTATATCCTGGCCATCGCTGGTGCGAACAGACTGGGGAGGCAGATCAACAACCTGCGTCACTACCTCCATGGCAATAACCTTTTGCAGCACGGGCCACACGATATACCAGCCCGGCTTGAGTACCCTGTACTGGCTTCCGCCGGTGATCCGGGCGGCCATCTCGGTAGGGTCCACCATCACCAGCCCAGGGATGAGGGCCAGTATCCTGTCGAAAATCTGTTGTAGCCACTCCATGGTTACCGTTTCCCCGTCAGCTTGCCCAGGACCCTAAGTTCGTGCATCCGCTTGGAAAAATAGGCAAAGGTGATCTTACCGTATGCCAAAGCCCAGCGGAGATCCTCTTCCGCTCGGCTTATCTGACTCGGCCTACGCTTACACCCTTTGCCGCTCATATCAGTTCAGCCCCACTGGCGGTACGGAGGTAGTAATCCCCACTCGCGGCTTCTCCTCGTAGCCTTCCTCGCCCCTACGCCACACGACGGCGACGTCCTCCTCCTTCACGACCAGGGCGGGCTCGCCCTCGTGCTCCAGGTCGAACGCACCGGTCTGCATGACCCGCATCATCGTCAGCAGCGGAACAAGGACTCTGTCCCCGACGTCAAGCGTTTGCACATCCGGACCGACGCAGACGATCTCGCCACGCTTCGATTCCTTCTGGGCGGAATCGGGGAGTAGGATACCCTTCTCGACGGCCTCGTTCTTTTCACGTATGAGCACGATGTTACTTCCTAGACATTCCATTTGTTCCCCGATTTCAGTAAATAACGTGATGCCCGGCGTAGTCGCTTGGGGCTATCCCCAGCAAAGCCAAGCATTTGCATAGCATAACTCAGTCGTTACCCTCTGCCCCGGCACTGTGCGAAGTCTGGTAAGAGTCGTAGTATTCCTCGAATGGGGGTTCCGCCGGTTTGATAACCACATTAAATCGACACAGGTTAAGCTGAGTGCGAACGTCCTCGACAGTGTCACGGAATCGAGCGACGGGCACCGAGAAGTTCAGTGTCTCCGCTTCACCCGCGACCAGTACGCCGATCACCCTACAATCCAGGTCGAATACGGGCCCGCCCGAGTTGCCAGGGAATGCCGATGACGTCGACTGCAGCATAACGTGCCAATTGTACTCCTGGTATCGCCCCCACCCGCCCTCGCGGTTGTAAAGGTCGCGGCCTCTACCAGACACGATGCCGAGGCTCACGCTATTGAAGTTGTAGATGCCGTGGGGACTGCCCATGATAAAGACGCGGTCGCCGGGCCGTAATACGTCTTCGTCGGCCAGCCGGGCGTAAGGCAGGTTGGGTTCTTGGATATACTCAACATAGTTCTTCTGGTCAAGCCCATCTGCAGGTGCCCATTGGGGCCCGGGACGGCGAGCGTGTTCAAGGTCCAACTGCATGAACGAGACGTCGTTCTCCTTGTCCTCGATCGCATGCTTGACGGGGAAGATCCGGCCGTCGTCCAGCTTGATCTGGTACGTGCCGTGCTGCCCATCGGTGACATGCTTGGCACTAAAAATTATCCCATCGGCCGAGATCAGACACCCGGAGCCTTGGCACACGTTCTCCTTGTAGACGTGAACGACAGACAGGCGAACTCGCGCGACCTCGTCAGCAATGCCCCGGTCCTTGACGACGGGCATCTTGGTGACGCGGTGCTCGTGTCGCTCGATGACTGCTGCCGGGTCGGAGACTACCAGCACAACCGCCAATACAGCAGCGATCATAGCCAGGATAAGCCCGGCGACCGCCAACGGGTGGGTCGGGCGGGGCTCGTGGATAACCACCTCATTCGCCTCGTTGCGTTCATCGTCCATAGGTGCTCCCCTTCGTGAGTAGCCGGTAACACGATAGCAGCGAGTACACGACTACAGACATACTCGCTGCTATAAGAATTGGTTCAGTAATGTGCGACATTGGGACTCGAACCCAAATCGATTTCTATTGGCCAGCGGATTGCTCTGCTATCCCTCATCGTCGTACCCTGGTCGCACGTAGTTAGTTCGATCATCTCACCACAATGTCCACCTTGCTCAGGAGTACAGTAAAGATGTACACCCAGAGTGCTGCTGTCAATACCCTTTCCGCGATCTTACATAGTACGAGCTTGCTCTCAGTAGACATCACTTGGCGTCCGGTTGGAACTTCGCCACTGCCCGCTCCAGCTTGGCTTTGATCGGCGTGACGTACTCGTCGATGTTTTTCACTGCGACGTTAACCTCGCCAAACGCCTGGACGAGGACCGCGAGTTCCTGTTCGGTCAGCTTGAGTAGTACTGTCTTCTGCTTTTCCATTCTTGTTCCCCTGTTACTTAGGTTAACCGACTATGTCGACGACGGCAGTTTGTGCGGTTATAATAAGGCGCCCCAACGCGGCAAACTCTACCCTCCAGGCATTCCGTGCGGACTGTGGCACCGGAATGTCCTGTCCCAGGTAGGGTAGGGTCGCTATATCATACGCCCGCTTCAGCTTCCCCTGCCTGTTCGCGGCCTTGTGGGTGAAGACGTTCGCCCAGTCTACTTTCTCCGAGTTTGTTAGCTCGGCGGTCTCGGCGGCGAGATCGGCGGTCGCTAATTCTTCTTCTGTTAGGTTAAAGGTCATTGTCTCGCTTTCTTATTAGGAGGTCGAGCCAGCAACAGCAATTGCAAAAACGAGTGCTACAATAAGTCTGCGTTTCATAGTTTGGCCCCTATCAAGAAGTAGTTCGATAAACTTCCATCTTTAACTTGAGTGTGTCGCAAGGTCATAATAAAACACCGACAGTCGGACAATGAACGAATCGCCTGTTACAGCGACTGGGGTATCTGCCCCATCCGTCACCGTTACGCCAAAAGACATTGCTGAGCCGCCTGTGCCGAAACAAGAAGTATGCGTTCCGTCTCCGTCCTCGAACATAGTGAAGACCCCACTTGCCGCAACCGCTCCATTGTCAATTACGATGTCGGCATCACCTCCATCGATGCCAATGTTGAAATTTGACGGCCCTCCACCAGGAGCCTGATAAACCCTCACGGCTACACCCATAATGCTAGCACCAACAGGAATCTCCAGTGACGTAACAGCAGTACTCTCGGTTGCAGCAATAGTCACTAATTCGTAGCTCTCAACCAACGACAGAGAACAGCCTTTGGTCCCATTCTTCGTAATCTCTTTACTTCCGTGTACTACAATACTACCGTCAAACCATGTGTCCCCATGCACCTTCAGCCGACCCGTCACCTCCAGGTCGTCGTTCGTCGGAGTGTCGAGGTCGGGCGTTTCTGCGTCACCGACGACATTGGGAACGCCCTTGAGGATAACCGAGCCGGTGGTGTCGGGCGTAAGGGTGATGTCTTTTGCATTCCCAGTAGTAAATTGGAGATCACCCGTGTCTGAATGAAGCTGGAGACCGCTGGCTGCCCCAGTAAAATAACCCGTAAGCGTCGATGCTGTCTTGAACTCAATCCAACGGGTATCAGCATCATCTTTTCTGAGTTCCACCACGGTAGAGCCAGCTATCCAATTACTCCCATCAGCCTCCACTCGAAGGACTGTTACACCGCTCGCACTGCCCGGAGTACTTTTAATAAGGACAACCTCCCCACTCGTACTGTTGTCCTGAATCGCCAGGGCCGAGGCGGTGGGGACCGCTGCTCCCTGGGGGCTGACCTTGAGAGGTGTCTCGGTGGAGCCGAGTGTGATCCCGCCACCGCTGCTAAAGTCGAGCCTGCTCCGCCCAAAAAGTCCCATGTTCTGTTCTCCTCGTGTGCCGCCACTGGGGCGGTCGGTTATCCGGCGATCCCTGAGTACTCAGCCACGACTGTTCCGGTGTGGGTCGTTGGTACGAGGGCGAAGCTCTTGTATCCGCAGCGGTCGAAGGCGACTCTTGCGATGTAGTCGTCAGCGGCGGAGAGGAGGCCGAGTTGCTTGAGCCATTTTTCCTCGGTGATTGCAATCGTGTCGACGTACAGATTGGTCGCTGATGCCCGCTGCTGGGTCCCCACGGTGCATGTGAGCGTCGCCACGCGGTCGAAGTCGTCGCCCTGGCCCCGGGCGGCAAGCAGATCGAAGACGAGGCTATCGGCGTCGGTGGTGCCCGAGAACCGGAGTTCTATGCCTTTGTGCATGGCATCGGGCTCGAAGATCTGAACCCCTGCCAGGGCCTGGAGGTCCTCGTACTTCCGGGCGGCTACGCCTGGGGTCGTTACCGCAGCGGTCATGGTGGTGAGGGCCGTCCAGCCCGGGAAGTTATCGATGCTGACCGCGTTGCTGGTACCCATATATCCGCTCCTAACGTACTCATACCGGGTTCTTTTTCGTAGGTCTTCTCCGTATTACCGCTGCGGATGTTGCTGTATTGGGCGATTCTGGGAAAAAAGTTGCAGTTTTTATGGTATTCCGGACCTTTTGGGTCGGGTTTGTGAATTTTGATATATTGTATTTTTGGGGTATTGGGTCCCCCGGGCTGCGGGGGCGAAAGACCTATGCGGGGGTGGGTGTTCTGGGATTTTTTTGGTGTGTCGCGGCCATCCCCCTCGGGTCCCATCTAGCCAGAGGCCACGATTCGATAGGTGTCCCCCCACCCCACAGCAAAAAGAAAAAACACTTGCACTCTGCCCAATCGTGTGTTATACTATGGGTGTCGGGATGATCCGGCATCGGGGGACACACGATGGAAAGCCTTATTGAGTACAACCGACGTATCAGGCATGACTTGCAATCTCGGCGCAGAACCGCAGCTAAAGACCATAAGTGTATGGATTGTGGGGCTATGCTCAGGAGTGCAACAGACCATTATGAAGGTAAGTGTACAATGTGTAGATAGATCGGCTGTTGGACGAATTGGGAGGACAGCACGATGACATGGCTATGGACACACGTGATCGACCGCGAAGTCGTACTGATTGCAGCATTCGCATACGCCGCACTTTGTTAAGGGGATAGACGATGAAACCGTATAACGGACATCGCAGCTGGAACGCTTGGAACGTGGCACTGTGGATCGCAAACGACGAACCCATCTATCGCTTTGCTTTGGAGTGCCTAAATAAACCGCGAGTCAATCGCAACAAGCGGGGCATCTCGTACGCCACGAACCTGTTTATGGCCGCCTTTGGGGGTGAGAAAACACCGGACGGGGCAGTCTACAACCGCACGTGCGTGCGGGAAGCACTTGCCGGGCTACTGTAGGGCCCGGGGAAGGACGGTTTCGGCCGTCCTTTTTTATTGGATTCTGGCGTGTTACGCGTTCGCAAATGGGTTAATGGGGGGCGGGTTTGCGTCCGTCCTTTTTGTTGTTGTTATTGGACGTCGGTAGCACGAGTTGGTCCAGAAGTAACACCACCGAACCGAAACTACTACATTTGTAGTAGCAACCCCCTTACTCCGAGTTATCCGGACTTTTCTCCGACCTTACTCCGTCCATTGTCACCTGGGGTGAAGTAAAGAACCAGCCCCCACAACCCAGAAACCCACATTTACTCTATCCTCCCTACCTTTTCTTTTTACAACAATCGGAAAAAAGAAAATAGTAGAGAATTATAACACCCGTACAATACGCTATAATCTTACAACTTACACTCATGGCACGGCCCCAGAAATCCCACAGCTCGTGGAAATAGATTCAAAACCCAAAAGGTTGAGTAATCGCCCTCACGGTATCAAAAACGCGGAAAAACTACTCGACCGCCTCAACCGTAAACTACCGACAACAACAACCGTAGCGTACTATTGGAGGGGCCCATCCCCACTAACTAGGTTATAAGACCAATAGAGAGGAGCAAAAACCCATGAAATACACACAAATACCGGGCTGTCCCCGATACCACGCCACGCCCGATGGGCACATCTGGCGAAGACACGAAGAATCCTTCCGGCCCCTAAAAACCAGCCCCAAAGGCAGTATCATCCTGTCCAACCGCACCAACGAACCACACGCCTACCAAGTATCGCACCTGATACTCCGCACGTTCAAGGATAAATGGGTCGGGGCAGGCCAGGGAGTGCGACACCTGGACGGTGACCGTACGAACAACAGCGTGGATAACCTCGAGATCATTGTGGCGAAGCGGCCGATCCCACCCGTGCCAACATTATCTCAGGAAGAGGAGGAAGCCCTCAGAGAGCTCGAGGGTTGCCACCCGTACTTCGCAAACCCCAACGGCGATATCTATCGCTGGTGGGCCAACCCGGGCGTCTATCGGCCGGTCAAGGTGAGCCCCGACGGTTATGTCGCTATGCACATTCAGGGCAGCCCCTTAAGCCGATCCGTAGGGGCCCTGATGTTGCGGACGTTTATAGGCGAGCCAGGGTACAAGCAACACGCGTACCACATCAATGGGGACCGGGGCGATAATTCCCTTGGTAACCTACGATGGTCTCGCGACCGCCTCACAAGGGCCCGGCGTCGCCCATCCTACCTATCCGCCCCGCGCCATCCTGACGCCACGCAGCCTATCCCGCCCGTCCCGATCGTCCCAGCACAAACACCACAATCTTGAAACTTTGGAGAGCATAACCATGCGTTTCAACATAGGTTACGACCACTACGACACCAAGGACCTAACCCCGATCTACACGGGTCGCGTTGTTGTCGGCAACAACACACATATCACTGGCGTGTGGGCATACCACCACAGCCTATCACCGTCCCTGATAGTCTTTGTGCGTCGCAGGGCGGCCGGACACACCCACTGGCACAAGATCACGACACAAGCGGGTATGGACAGCCTGATAGCCACCATGGGCCTCACAAAGGCCGCCCCGGCCTTACGTGCGATCCGCAACGGGATGACATCGGTATCAGGCTGGACACCTAAGCCCCAGCCCACATAAACACAAATATCACAATCTTGAAACTTTCTACTTGCAATCCACCTATCTATCGGTTATACTCTAATCAGTAATCAACCATACGACTGTAGGAGGAAAGAACCATGGAAACGAAACATACACCAGGACCGTGGGCAGGGCAAAAAACAGCGGGCCATGAGATACATAGTCAGAGCGCAGTCTACGATGAGGTAACAGGTGAGAGTATTGCAATTGTCTATGATGGAGAAGCCAACGCTAGACTCATCGCCGCTGCGCCGGATCTACTAGCGGCGTTAACGACTCTGGTCGCGTGGATGGATGATTCCGGCCTGTCACATACCCAGCCGGGAGGAAAAGGCGTGTTACGCTACGAAGGCACAGAATACAACATCGTAACAAACGCTCGCGCCGCTATCGCCAAAGCAGAAGGAGAATGACATGGCAACAACATTGCATAAAACAGACCAGAAAAAGACCTACCGTAAAGACTACACGGGAACCGATGGACGGCCGGAATGTATTATTGCCACTGTGCGGTATGGGGACGGTTGCGGGAATGGACATAACAGTTTTGCCATAACCGCCAACGTCTACACAAGGGATCGATATCATGGTGAACCCACCACAATGCACAGTAGTGGCGTCAAGTTGTGGTGTGGTTCGGGCGGCTGCCTACATGATGCTGTAGCAAAGCATTTCCCGAAATTAGCCCCACTAATCAAGTGGCATTTGTGCAGCACTGATGGCCCGATGCACTACATAGCGAATACAGTATACCACGCCAAGGAGCAGGCGGTACACCAGGGCTGGGTTTATCGGAAATGGGGCGGCGGAAAGGGCTTCGAGCAGATCAAGGCAGAGTTTTACCCGCCGTCAGGTGTGTCATATAACACCTCTATAACCTACGAGCCAGACCCTAAGACAACGAAACCCAGGGACCTTGACGCGGCCCGTAGTTGCGCTGTGTGGCCCGAAGCGACAGACGAAGAGTTGACGTCACCGGGGCTAAAAGAGCGCCTAGAGGAACGGCTTCCGGCGATGCTGGCGGCGTTCCAGGCCGATGTAGAATCACTGGGCTTTGTGTACTAACACTTGAATTGACCTACAGCGTATAGCCAAAGCAGTGTTTTACAACTGATTCTAGGAGGAAAGAACAATGGAAACGCTACAGGACGAACAACACTGGCAAGCACTAGCCGAACTACTATCCGCTCGGTCAAACGACATCTGCCGGGATAACGGCTGCAACGACGATGAGCACAATTGCGAATCATACGCGTATATCAGCCAGGGCGGGGTATTGCATGATGTGTGTCAATCCGACTATTGGTGTGGGTGGGGTAGTAGTGACGAAGAACGCTGCGGGCTGCTTGCGGCTATCGCACTGCCGTTTCATGGCTCCGGCCTTGACCTGTCTGCGGCTGTGGAGGAAGACTGTAGCTAACCCCGTAACAGAGTTTAGATGAGGAGATGAGTATGTTCATTGCAAAGATCGTGTGTACCTTTCTAACACTGTGGTTTGGTTCGTCAACCGTTGTGAATGCGGCAAGGGGCCATGAAGTTCCGGCATACCAACTGGGGGTTACGAGTGCGGCGTTAACGGGTTTCATTGCGCTACAGTGGCTACTGTAGATCCGTACCGGCGCGGCGTGCCACGAACACGCCCTGCCAGTATTGACCTATTTGAAAGGGGACACAATGAGGAAGTTCAGTAAAGTGGTACAGGGTGACGACAATGCGTACTGGGTGGCGACGGACCTCGTCCATGAGAGCCAGTGGTTCGAGTTCGAGCCCTTGCCGGATGGCGCGTATGAGTTCACCGTCAAGGGGGAAAATGAGCAGTTATTGGGGCGTATCATCGTCAACAACATGTGTTGACGCTACAATGAGGAAGTTCAGTAAGATTGAAGAATTGTGGTCATTAGTTCCAATTAGGGGTTGACATCCACTGGCTAATATGGTATAATAAAGTCTACGATGGAGACAAGAAATAAGGCTGTTTCTCATAGCCCCGGTAATCTGGGGGCCAAGCGATGGAGGTGTGATTGATGCGTGACTACAGGATCATGGTCCGGGAACGCAAAAGCAGGAAATACCGGCCAGTGGCCGATATCCTGGCCAGCGGCCTGCCTGTATGGGCTACGGGCGGTAAGGATACGTTGAAGTGGTTCGGGCTCACCCGACAGGACCTAGCCAAGCGTAAGGCTGCATTGGCCAAGCGGTTCCCGAATCTCAAATTCAGCATTCGTACAGTGTGAGGGGCATCGTGATGTCAGGTAGCTTCGGGTACAAGCGACGGTGGAGGTGCACTTACTGCCGTTGGGAGTGGCGGTCCGTGTTAAACATGATGGGTGCCAGATGCCCGGAGTGTGGCAGCGAACATGTTAAGGCTACTGGTGCCGTAGCATCAATAGGGGTAGTGCGCAGAAGCGGGATAAAAGACCCGGGGTTTAGGCTCGGTCAGGCCCTACTAATGGAGGCACAGAAATGAGAACAGCACGAATCATGGTGACAACCGAGTGTGACCGGATGTGCCCGTACTGCTGCAGCCACAACGGCAACCCCGCGTTTCAGTCGTGTAAGCTAGTCAGGAACCTGGGCGAGATCCCGCCCCACTACGATGCCTACGCGATATCCGGGGGCGAGCCATACGGCAGTGGCCATCAGGCCGCAGAGACTACCCGACACATCCGGTGGCTGCGGATGTGCCGGTTGAAACCCATCTACCTGTACACATCGGTGTACCACGGGGATATCCCGTTCAATGTGTTGGACGGTATCACATACACGCTGCATTACCCGCTGACATCAGTAGACCGTGATGACCTCTGGAGGATACAGGAGCGCGTGACACGGTACGGGGCTCACCGCCCGAACATGCGGCTCATCATCAACAAGGACATCAGGCCGGGCCGGATACCACACATCAATATGGGGGCATGGGATGAGATCCGCCGGTCCAAGTTTGACCCGGACGGAATATGTCCGCTGGGTGGGGGCGAGGATCTGTACCTTATGAGGGGGTGAGTATGGCCAAGAAGAAGATAGACGACAAGGATATTCCGATCGGGCGGATAGCTAAGCCCATCGCTAACTCCTTGATCGGTATCCACGGCCTGCGTCGGGCGTACGACATAGGCATGCGTATTCAAGAGATGCTATTTTCGGAGGTGCAGAGCCAGATAAGGCGTCACCCGGACGAGTGGGATGCGGAGTTCAAGAGACAAATACTTGGGCAACCCGAGCCGGACGTGCCAGACATCCCAGCGGTGCCCGTTGTCTGAACAGCAACATCCGTGGCGGTAGTATGAGGAGATAGTTTTGATGGATGCTGCAGAGGTGTTCCTTAGACAGTGCGTTGACGATGGCCAGATCACTGAGTCCGAATTTAATGCGGTTCGGCCCGGCAGGGAAAGTAGCGGCTGCACACGTCCGGCATGGAAGACCTGGGAACATGGCCGCGTTCACCATCAGCTATCCGAAATGGACTGTGAAATTTACAGCAACTACCCAGCCTGGACACTGGCCGGGATAGCCGAGCACCTCGGTATTACGGACGGGGTGGTGCGATCTGCACTGGCCCGCGTTCGGCGGACGCTGCCGTCACTGCGTAATGATCCGTCTGGTAACCGGGGGCTGCCGTCACTTAGTCACATGATACCGCTCGATGCACCCGGCACACATGAGCCGGACGGGGGTGGTGTAATCAGGTTCTGAAAAGGGTAGGGTCGCGGGCCCGTGTCCGTTGAACGGACGACCGCTATAAATAGGCCGACTGCGGCCCTACCTATCATTTCTTTCGGAGGAATACCGTGTCAGATGCAATGAAGCAGTTCGAGTCTGGTGCCACCCGATCAGACGACAGCAATAAATTAGATATAGAGGGGTTCTACCACCCGGCAGTGGTGCGGCGGTACGCCCAGTACCTCAATAAGCACCGTGTGCAGGCGGACGGTAAGATCAGAGACAGCGACAACTGGCAGAAGGGCATGCCCATCCTGCGATACGTCAAGAGCCTGCTGCGGCATACGCTTGACGTTTGGTTGCATCACCGTGGGCAGGGACACCTTGTGGGTGAGGAGATCGACGGCGTATGGGTACCCACCAGTGAGGAGGACTGTATCTGTGCCGCACTGTTTAACACACAGGGCCTGCTGCTTGAAAAGTTGGTGGAACGCGGTGAGGTCGCCCGTGGGCCCGTGGTGTCCAGTGAACCTGCAGACCAGCAGGATGCCCTCACCATTAAAACGATGCAGAATGACAAGTACGAACTCCTCACGGGGGATACGGTACAAGCCAACGGGGTCGTGCTTTATCGCATCAGGGCACTCCGCTACGTACGGGCGGGTGTAGTAGAGGGTAGCTTAGGTGGGTACGTACAATCGGTGGATAACTTATCACCCACCGGCAATGCTTGGGTGTACAACAAGGCTTGGGTGTACGACGATGCCGAGGTGTACGGCAATACCGAGGTGTACGGCGATGCTCGGGTGTACGGCAATGCCAAGGTGGGTGGCAATGCCAAGGTGTACGGCAATGCCAAGGTGGGTGGCAATGCCAAGGTGTACGACAATGCCAAGGTGTACGACAATGCCGAGGTGCACGGCAATACCAAGGTGTACGGCGATGCCAAGGTGGGTGGCAATGCCAAGGTGTACGACAATGCCAAGGTGTACGACAGTGCCGAGGTGTGTGGCAAGGCTTGGGTGTACGACGATGCCGAGGTGTACGTCGAGGCTTGGGTGCACGGCAATGCCGAGGTGCACGGCAATGCCGAGGTGTGCGGCAATGCTTGGGTGTACAACAAGGCTTGGGTGTGCGGCAATGCCAAGGTGTACGGCAATGCCAAGGTGTACGGCAATGCCAGGGTGTGTGACGATGCCGAGGTGTACGGCAATGCCAAGGTGTACGACAAGGCTTGGGTGCACGACAGGGCTTGGGTGTGTGGCAAGGCTTGGGTGTACGACGATGCCGAGGTGTACGGCAATACCGAGGTGTACGGCGATGCTCGGGTGTACGGCAATGCCAGGGTGTACGACAAGGCTTGTGTGCACGGCAATGCCGAGGTGCACGACAGTGCCGAGGTGTACGGCAAGGCTTGGGTGTACGACAATGCCAGGGTGTACGGCAATGCCAGGGTGTGTGACAATGCCAGGGTGCCTGGTTAATGGACCCCATCAATGGGATATTCGAGGTCGTCGGCGGGCTGTTTGTGCTGCTAAACGTGGTGCGACTACACCGTGACAAGAAAGTCCGGGGCGTGAGTCCAGTGGCCGTAGGGTTCTTCACAGTGTGGGGTTGGTTCAACCTGATCTACTACCCGGCACTGGGCCAGTGGTATAGTTCGCTGGGGGCAGGCGGCGTGGCTATAGCTAACACGACATGGCTGGCACTGATGGTCTATTACACAGTTAAGGAGCGGAAGCATGATAGTATTCCTAGATTGTGACGGTATCTTAGCCGACTGGAATGCGGGGGTACACGCAGCCCTGGGCATATCACACGATTACGAGCACTGGCCGTATGCCAAGGGGCGGGACGGGTGGAACTGGCATGACGAGATAGGCGTGCCGTTCAAGATGGTTAACGCCTTGTGTGACTTCGATCTGTGGGCAGACCTGCCGTGGATGCACGACGGCAGGGCCATCTATGACCGGGTGGCGGCGTCGTTCGGACTCGACAACATCCGCCTGCTCACTACACCGATGCCCAGCGTGCAATCAGCCAGCGGTAAGATGGCCTGGGCCCAGAAGAACATACCGGAGTTGGCCGAGCAGGTCATCATCACCACCGCACCAAAGGAGACGTTGGCCGGGACACCGAACTCCCTACTGATCGATGACTCGTCTAAGAACGTGGACGCGTGGCGTGGGGCTGGCGGCCGTGCCATCCTTGTGCCCCGGCACTGGAATGACGACTACGAACTGGCGATGCGGACAGAAGAGGTTGTGGCCGATAGGCTGCGGGGGCTGCAACATGGTTGATGGCGACAAACTCAGGGACATGATCCGCTATACGATCAAGTGCTGCTACCGGTATTACGTGCTGGCACACCCTATCGATTCGGATCAGACGTACGACCAGATGCTGCACGCACTCACCTACTATGAGGACCGGGCTGCTGAGACGAGCACCGTGGGCCCGAGTAACATATCACCCACCCAGATGATCTGGGGTGACTGTGCCGATCAGTATCCAAGCTGGGCGACGGAGGAGCCGACGGGGCAAGAGCGTGAGTCAGCGTATGATATACTCAGTGTTTATACGGAGGGTTTGTAATGAGTAGGAAGGAGGTTTTACACAGGTATAATAACTCTGAGAAGGGCAAAGCCGCCCAGCGTAAATATCGTCGAACTACGGCGGGCAAAGCCCTCAGCCGACGGGCAAAGATAAAGTATTATTACGGTCTTAAGAGCGAAGAATATGAAGTTATGCTTTCACAGCAGCACGGTGTATGCGGTATCTGCGGAAAACCACCGACTAAACAGCGGGTTAGTCTAGACGTTGACCACGACCACGAGACTGGCAAAATACGTGGGCTGCTCTGCAACGTATGCAACCGACATCTCGGCAGAGTCGAAGCCGGATGGAACTATAAAGGCGAGTGGGGACTGCAGATGGTAGACTACTTGAGGAGGAATAGATCATGCGGGTTCTAGCAATTGGCGATTTACACCTGCGGTATACACGACCGGGCTATCTGCAGTTTTGTAAGGATCTCCGTCGCAAAAACAAATGCGATACCGTAGTATTCATGGGGGATATAGTGGACCTCCACGCTGTTTCATTCCACGAAAAGCATCCGGATGCGGACGGCCCATCCAAAGAGTTACGCCGGACACGGAAAGCCGTAGCGGAGTGGTACAAAGCATTTCCGAAGGCCACAGTGGTTTTGGGTAACCATGACCGCTTGTTAGTTCGGAAGGCTGCAACAGTGAGTATCCCCGAGATCGCCCTTAAGACCTTTTCCGAGTTGTGGGAAACCCCGGGGTGGGATTGGGTCAAGTCAGTGACCATTGACGGAACGCTGTATACACACGGCGATGGTTGCGGCGGTGGGATGTACCCTGCGTACAACATGATGCGTAAGATGGCCCAGTCTGTAGTCTTGGGGCACCACCACACATGTGCGAGCGTCAAGTTTTTATGTAACCCGGAGCGGCGTTTGTTTGCGATGGATGTGGGTTGCGGGATTGAGTATAATGCAGTCCAGTTTCTGTACCAGGACCGCAACCCGTGCAAACCCGTTATATCCGCAGGGGTCGTGCTAGATAATGTACCGCAGCTTTACGTGATGCCTTGTGGCAAGGGAGAACCCTACCATGATTCTAAATTCCGTAAGCGAAAGAGATAGGAGCAAGGCGATACATCGGCGAAATGGCGGGGAGGGCAAAGTAATGAGGATCGTAGCTATAAAAGGTGACCGGTATGACGCTCAGGCGGATCATGTGAGCGTACCGGATGACACGGATATGCAGGTGAAGTACAATGAGTACGTTGCTTGGCTATGTACGGGCCCCAAGTGGAAGAGCTTCGATATGTGGCTACTTGGTAACGGTGCTGAGCGTGTTGATGTAGAGGAGTTCGAGGTACTATGAAAATCCCAGCCCCGCCGCACATACCGCCACCCCCACCGCCAGTGTTCGTCGGGGCCGGGGAGAAGAAGGCCAAGGATGATCTGGGGACAGCTATCCGGGGTCTGTTGACGTGCCTGATTAAGATCACGTACGTGCCGGGGTGGCAGGACATGCTATACAAGTTTCGGGACGCGATCAACCCCGGCGGCACAGCGGATGTCACCCGGCTGCCATACCGCACGTCGAGCCCGAACCTCATGCGGCGGCCGATGAGCCGTGGGCACGCAACAATGGCCTGCCTATACACCCGGCTGTCGTGGATCATCCAGGCGTACTGGCAGATAGTTGTGCATGACGAGGGCGGCGGGGAGGATATACGTCGGCATGTGGTTGAACTTGCTGAACTCATCGGCCACACCGACGAACGTGGGAACCAGCTACATCTATCACAGGTCCTGCTGCGGTGTGACGTGGTGGGTAACGTACGGAAAGGTTATGAACTCAAGTGGAGGGGGACGCTGTGACACTTGAACCATACCAACGGGTACTACAATCCGCTGGGTTCCCCACTGATGTGCTGGTGCTCGACTTCGAGACCTACGCCGACGATGACTACAATCTCCGGAAGAAAGACATCTACTACCCCGAGTACGTTGCCGATGAGCGGTTTGAGGTCCTTGGACTGGGGTACCAGCGTCTGCCGGAGCAGGGCAAACCAGCGATGTTCATGCCCGCACGTGACGAGGGCCATATAGCGGAGATCATCAAGGTAATGCAGCACTGGTACGGTGAGAACCTAGAGCGGTGCACCGTCGTCGGGCAAAACCTGTTCTTTGACCTGTACGTGCTGCGTGAAGTGTACGGTATCACACCGCCGTACACCGTCGACACTCGTGATCTGTCACGCCACCTTGATGCACGCGATCACCACGACCTCGGTCACAACGCCAAGAAGTATGGGGCACCAGTGCCTAAGGGTGACACCAAGCGGTTCTTCGGGTTACACGTGAACACCATGACCGGGCAGGACTGGTCTGATATCAGCGAGTACTGCTGTACAGATATAGACATC
>JAAEPW010000909.1 GCA_024232355.1 Chloroflexota bacterium
AAAGACCTGAAAATGAACCTCGGGCCACAGATTGCCACAAGAATCGGCTTGACCTGCTCATTGCCTCCACCGCCGACGCGACCCCAGTCCGCTCCCTCGCCGTCTCGCCCTGGTTTGCCCAGGTGGTGCGTTGGCTTGTTCCCTTGGGCCAGGGGCGGTGGAATGCGGGGGGGGGGGGAGGGGGAACGAGGATGCTGTACCTTTCGGGGGTACGGGCCTGGGGAGGGACTTTGGTTTGCTGTGGTGGGTGCGGGGGGACGAAAAGTGGCACAACCCTATTCTCTCAACTTCCAAAACGTTCGCCAACCGTGATTTTGAACAACAGCCGAACGGGGAATCTGTAACCCGATCAGCAAAATGCCGATTATGTCACCCGACGCAAGGATACCATTGAGTAAAGACAAAATCGCCAATTCTAGTGAAGGCCATTGGAACAGGATAATGATAACGATAGGAACGAGTGATAACACGAGAAACGGGGCAAGGAATACAATTAAAAATTGGTCACGACTCATCTCACCTTGATAGTGCGCATAAAAGACAAGTCTGGCAGGCCAGATACCGATTATTGTATTTGGTGACCTCAGACCTCCTGGCATACAAACGGCATGTAGTAGCTCATGGACAGGAATGCTCATCAGTGCAAGAATCACTATGAACGCAGTTGAGACTGTGACTGACCCCGAGGGCCAGACTAGGTAAAGTAAACCTCCCAACAGAATCAAGATGGCGGCTGCAACCGGTATCGCCAGAATTTGGATCAAACAGGGGCCTGGCTCACGAATATCTGCCCATCTTTCGACCTTGGGGTCGAAAGATGCGTTTTTTGGAACTGCACCCAGTTGGATTTTCATAACTGTTCTAGTTTACAGCAAAACGTGATAAACATCAATCTGTTCATACTGATTTCCCTCTAATCTGACCCCATGAAAATTCATGGGGTCAACCCATGAATTTTCCCGTTGTAATCCTACTCAACATCCGCTATAATCTTGTCAAAGGAGTTGACGTTATGAAACCTATTCGTACACTGATCGCTGACGACCATCCCGCTACCTGCAAGGGAGTCGCCGCATTGCTGAACACAGAGCCCGAGATCACCATCGTCGGCACGGCCAGCGATGGCCTGGAAGCCGTCGAAAAGGCACTGGCACTCGATACCCAGGTCGTCGTGATGGACATCAAGATGCCAGAGTTGGATGGCATACGGGCCGCTCACCGGATCAAGGCTGAACGGCCCGCTATTGGTATCGTGATCCTCTCGAACTATAACGACAGCAGCTATCTGCGCGAGTTGCTCAGTGATGGACAATTGGGCTACGCCTATTTGCTCAAGACCGCCACCATCGACGAGATCAAGGCCACGGTCCTGACAGTGGCCCAAGGTGGGCTTTTCATCGACCCACAGGTAAGCCAGCGGGCGCACGCATCGTCGAAACTGGACCGCCTGACGGCGCGAGAGCGGGATGTGCTGGAAGCGATGGCCCAAGGACTCGACAACCGGGGTGTGGCTGGAGAATTGGGGATGCAGCCCGGCACCGTCAGTATGCACGTCAGCAGCATCTATGCCAAGCTGCAAGTGGACGCACTGCCCGATAAACACGCCCGTGTTGCCGTCGCTCTGATGTGGCACGGCCTGTTGGATTGACTACAAGATGACCATACCATCCCTTTTCCTCAAACGGTGGGGTACCTGGATCATCAGGGGACTCTTTCTCTTTTACCTGGGCCTCGGCTTGCTCGGATTTTCCCGGTTATTGACAGCGGTCAACCAACCTTTCGGTGGCTTTATCTGGCTGCGCGACGACGTGCATGGCTTTTCGGTGGGCTTTGAGTCGGGCAAGGGGTGGGCGGGGCAACGGGAGGGGCTAGAGTTGGATGACCGCATTCTGCGAATCCAGGGTCGAGAAATTCCACTCGATGGCGAGCCGGACGTGATCGGCGAGGTATACCGTCAGGCGGAGATCGGTCAGTTAATTGACTATGAGGTCAAGCGGCAGGGGAAAGAAGAAAGCTTGACCATTCAAGTTCCGGTTGAGCGATTTATCTGGCGGCATCTATTCGAGTCATACGTATCTTTTTATGCTGCTGGCTTGATCGTATGGGGGATTGGATTGTTTGTCCATATGGTTAGCCCGAGAGACCCGACCAGTAGCATATTTGCGTGGATGTGTCTGGCACTGTCTACGTTGTTGTCTGCACATAACTTTAGTGGCTCTGTCCACAAATTCTTTGACGCGCGCTGGACGACGTTCATCGTCTTTGCCCCAGTTTGGCCAATGTT
This sequence comes from Chloroflexota bacterium, assembly GCA_024232355.1. The sequence continues at coordinate 2,285 of JAAEPW010000909.1, forward strand.
CAACGCACTGGGTGTCCATTTTCTGAGTATCTTTCCCGAATCACGGGTCTGGTGGCCCAGACTCCGATCCTGGACCTATGGAGCGGCGGTCGTGATCGCGATTGTCTATAGCTATTCCTTTGCCTCGTGGGGGAACGCGCACCTCAGCGATCCGATGTTGATTACTACGACGGTTTACAGTGTCGTCGGCTGCTTGTACGGAATTGCCAGTATCATTGTTGTATACAGACGTAATCCATCGTCTCGGGTGCGCCAACAGATCAGGATCGTCGGATTGGGACTGTGTCTGGGTGTGCTGATTCCTTTTCTGTCGATAAGCACGTACTTTTTGTTTCGTCCTTATTCCGGGGTTTGGTGGTCGCCGACCGAGTTGTTGGGTACGCGCTTGGTCTCTGAATGGTTACTGCCTTTGCCTTTTCAACTATTGGCTGGCTCGGTAATATTCTTGTCCTTCATCGCCGTGGCCATACTGAGGTACAGGGTCTTTGGCGCGAAACCGGCCCTGATCAAAGCGGTCACTGCCGGTATGTTGGTCACCTCGTTGATCGTTGCCTACATCCTGGGTGTGAACGGATTGCAGGCCCTGTTCGGCGCACTGCGGGTTGATGATCTGATTGTCCGGCTGATCGGCGAGCGCTTTGATTGGGTCTGGATCAGCAACATTCTGGCTACGCTGGCGACGGCGTTGTTGTTCACTCCCTTGCGCGACGGCCTCTACCGTCGGGTCACGCGGCTGCTCTACCCGTATCGTATCACGGTGGGCGAGGCGTTGAACCGCCTGATCGAGGCCGCGCGACAGGCAGGGCAGGCACTTGAAATCGGGGCCGAAACCGAACTTCCCACTGCCCTGTGCCGCACGTTAGAGAATATGCTGTACCTGGAAAAAGCTTTCATCTGGTTCTACTTTCCGGCCACGGGCGATCTGCAATCGGCTGGGCACAGAGATGTACAGCCAGCCAGCCTCCCGCTCAGTGGAGACGTCCTCCTTTATCTGATCCAGACGCCACAACCGCTCGAACTGACCAGTTCGGTATTGGGGCCGTTGGACGAGGCTCTGGCCGCACTGAACGTACAGATAGCGCTGCCATTGGTCTACCAAGGGCGCGAGTTGGTCGGCGTGGTGGGACTGAGTCCTCGCCGGGACGAGGTGCCCTTTGACCGACAAGACTGGCAATTGCTCGCTCATCTGGCCGAGTATCTGTTGCTCTTACTCAAGAACGTTCGCACCATCCGCGCCTTGTGGCAATCGCGGGAGCGCGTCAGTGCTGTGCAAGAGGTGGAGCGCAAGCGCATTGCTCAAGAATTGCACGACGCGACGTTACACGATCTCTCTTTCCTGGCTACGGTTCAACTAGAGTTGTGTGAGCGGGCGGTAACGAATCCTGAGCAGATTGTACGCCTCATTGAGGAAACTCGGAACAAGATCAGGCAAACCGCGACAGAGTTGCGGTCCAGGCTCGCCGACATCTCACCGGACATTATCGCCAACCGGGGCCTGGTCACGGCGCTCGAGTCGCTGGTCAGCACCGAACGTGGCCGTTTGAGTGTGCGAGAGATAGAGATCACACTCCACATTGACGGGTACACCAACAAGATGTTGCCCGAACGGCACGAACTGGCCGTGTTCCGCTGTGTGCAGGAGGCGCTGCGTAACGCGCTCCAACACGCCCAGGCCAGCCAGGTAGACGTCTGGTTACAATGCCAGAATGATTGGTTGGAGGCGATTGTGGCGGATAATGGCCGGGGATTCGATCCGGTCCAACTCGGCGATGCCCTGCGCAGCGGTCACTTGGGTTTGCAGAATATGCGGGACCGCGTCGAGACTTTGGGAGGCGAGTTTGTCGTCGAGTCTGTCCTTGAGAGGGGAACTATTGTGCGGGCACGAGTTCCTTTGGTGGTGGCGAGCCAAGATGTGGATCCATAGTGACGATCCTGCTCCTTCTCGGCCGGTGAGCGTCTACCGGGGCGATCCGTTGTTTCGCCTGTTATTGGATCGCTGGCGACTGGGATCTCTGTCCATAGGGCTGTTGACGGTCTGCGCGGGCTTTGGCGTTCTGGCAGTCTGGTACGTCGCGCTGCTCATCTGGCAACCCCAAATCCGCCCATTGCGCGGCATATTCGAGTTCTACAGCGCCACGTTGGGGGATGCGATCCTGCTTCCGGTGCTGAATGTGTTAGCCGTCTGGTACTGTGAGTTTGTTGCTCAGGGGCTATCTCTTCAGATCGCACGTGCCTTTCCCGATCAGCCAGAGGTGGAACGAGACTTTGTACGTCGTTGCGACAGAGCATATAATCACCCCCTGGTGATTGTGTCACTGATAACGATAACAATCATCCTGACCATACTATGGCATCTGGCCGAGGTGCACGGCCCCGACCGCAACTGGACGCTGCCTGTACAGGGAAAGATCAGTGCAGCGGGCATCTATCACCAGGCGTTCTTTGGTTTGCAGATGTACATCTCGCTCTTTTTGACCTACCGCCACATGGCGACGGTGTGGCTCATACTTTGCCTGGCGCGCCTGGCACCCGACCGGGCGGCGCTGGCCCGTTTTGCCTGGGAGCTATGCACATTCTTCCAGGTGATCCTGCTTGGATGGGGCGCGTTCGGATCGCTGTTTCTGGTTGATTTCTTTTACAATGCCCCCATCATCAGTTTTGGGGAGCTTTTGTCACAGGGTGTTGCGTTGTTTCTGGGAGTGTATTATTGTGCCTCGTTGATTGGGCTTGGCATTCTTCCATCGCTGGTTCTGTTCAGAAAACTAGAACAGCGCGTTGTAGAACGTAGATGGCTGGTGATATTAGGTTTGTCGTGCGTGGTGTTGTTTGTGGGGCCAGCACTGCGCATCCTTTTGACCCGATGATTGCATAAATAGTTGAGGAGGGCGGGATATGACATCGATTCGATCACACAATCTTGACTTTGTAGGGCGGGAAAAGGAACAAGCTCACTTTGAGCATCTGTTGAATGATGACGACGGCGCGCCGCTCGTCATTCTGAACGTGTGTGGCCACTCTGGCGTGGGAAAATCGTGGTTGTTAGAAGTCTTCCGCAGCACGTGTGCTGCCGCCCAGGTACCGTTCGCTTTCCTCAATCCGCGCGAGATCAGCGATGATCCGGTCAGTCTGCTGACGGGCTTTGCCCGACGGATGAAATTGACCGGGGACTGGGTAGAAACAGGCAACACCTTTGACCACTTGCTCGCGCCGTTCGTGACCGCACTGTGGGCTTTGGATGCACCGGTTGTGATGTTGATGCTGGACAACTATGACCAGATGTTCCAGTTCGATCACTATGTGCGACACCTCATCCGTAACCTGATCCGGCAGGCGGCTCCAGACGGCTCCGGCGGGAAGGCGCAACCCGAACGCGTGGTTCCCAAACGCTTCATCGTCGTCATCGGCAGCCAAATCCCTTTGACTGAACTATGGACTATCAACCCCATCCGCCAGCATCCGTTACAGACAATGTGCTTGCAGGATTTCAGTTTTGAAGAAACGCGCGCCTACCTGACGCACCTGGACGTGCCAGGGCATCTCCACCGCGCTATTTTCCGCCTGACGCGCGGATACGCGCTGGCATTGGCCCTGGTCACGACCCTGTTTTTTGTAAGCAAAGCGACGGAATCGTGGCCAGACACATTGGATGGGACGGAATCCGGTGAACTGTTTCCACCAGAAATCCTCTCGCCAGAAGAGCGGGAACGGCTGACGCGCGCGGTGTTGGACCGAGGATTGCGCAGCTTGAAGGCCGATCCGCAGCGCGCTCAAATAGTCGAGGCGCTTTATGCCACTACCCAGGCGCGCCGCTTTAACCGCACGCTGCTCGCGGCAATGATCGAGCAGGATACAATCTCTGACGATCTGTTCGACCGGATCACGCGGCTTTCGATGGTGGTCAAGCACAGGCGGCCCGGCAGTTCGCCGATGTTTACGTTGCACGGCGCGCTGCGCGAGGCCCTGTTAGCAGAAATCCAAGCCCATGATTTGGAATCAACTGTGATGCAATACCGCCATCGAGCGCTCGCGTTCTACATCGCGCAGCAAGTCGGGATGAAACCGGTAGAGCTAGAATGGGCGCTGGATGTTCTCTTCTTGCACAGCCACCCGCTTGTCCACAGCTTGTTTTTTGAGACGGCAATCGATCCACTGGTCACCAGTTCGGCGACTTTTGATGAGCTTGACGCGCGACTGGACGGACTGATGCGGCACAATCCAATGTTTCAAGGTATCGGCTTTACGGATGAAACACTGGAGGCATTTATCTCACAGACCCGCGAGTGGCTGGCGCTCGATTACGCCCTGCATGGCGAGACTCTGCATTACTTTCGGGTCGTGCGGCGTGGTGACCAGCGTGGGGACGTTGTTGGCTTTACTCTGAATGTTCCCATGACCTGCCAAACTATGGATCTCTTACGCCAAGACACTTCTAGTGCCATCTATGATCGTTGTGTTGACCCTATTGAAGAGAATCCCCGTCATTATTTTTCTCTGCGCCTGGTGGTGGATGCGTGGGACAGTCTCGCGGCCCTGATGCGTACGATCTTTGCTCAGGTAGCGGCTTGGGAATTTGATCGCTTGATGTCAGTATCTCCCTGGCCCATCGTCGCTAACTTGGTGGAAAATATGGGATTCGATATCTTGGCGCATGGTATTGAACATGAGGGCATCACGTACACCGCCGTGCGGCTGGACGTCGTCCGGCACGGCGGTATGGTAAACTGGCTGCTCAACCTGGTACGCCAGGATGTGGGGCTGCCGTCCCCGGATGACTGGATAGATTACGTGGGCCAGGTGCGAAAGGTGTTGGCGCGGTTATGGGACCAGGTGTCTGTGTTGAGCGATATTCCGTTGATCACAACGCTCGATTTGGCGAGGCCACTGGACGACGCGCCAACACGTGTTGACAGACTGCGCCAAGTCATCACACGGGCACACGCCAGGTTGCACGTATCTGAAGAGGAAGAGGCCGAATTGGCAAAGCAAGACAAGGCTTCGCATTACAAGTTGCTCAACGAACTGTACGGCATCACCGGAGCGCCCCGTCGTCGCTTCAAGACCAGCACATACCGGCGACCGCAGTACAAGACGGCCGAATTGCTGGATATTCCATATCCGTACCCCTTTACCCAACTGCGAGATGCAGCAATTGAGGCGCTGGCCGAAGAACTGTGGCAGGGAGCAGGGGACGCCGCCAAGATACAACGTGGAATTGGACAAGCTGGGAGCCTCGGAACGGACGCCCCGGCAATTTAAAAAAGTCATAAGAATTCCATAAGAACCAGGCCCGGCAATGTGGTAAAATGCTGGTATGCGTAAATGGCTGCAAGAAGCACTGGAAACGTTGTGGAGTGTTTCTGGGTTGGCGAACAACCCATTGGTTGACTCGTTAGAGTTGGCGAAAGGCGAGCGCGATTCATTCGGGAGGGCGATAGCGTTGCGCAATGCCATACTGCAAGGCGCACAGATGTTGAAACAGAACGGCGAGAAGAACCATTTTGACGTGTTAAACAGTGCGTATGGACTGGAAGTAGAAATGCAGCGGCGATACAGACTGTCCGTAGCACGCCCCTCCCGCGCCGAACTGGCCGCCCAGGCTAGGCTGACCCCAGAAGAATACACCCAACAACTGGCCCAAGCAATCACCCAACTAGAAATCCAAATCCGCAATCCATAATTCGCAATTCACAATTCGCACATTCGCAATTTCCCCCAGGAGGCGTAAAAATGTTCCTCAAAAGACTAAAGCGCGTAGCCGAAACAATAGGATTGGCATGCTTTGTGTTGCTAGCCGTGTACGGTTTGCTCTCAATAATGAAAGGCGAACCAGCCTGGGCCGACTGGCGCAGCGACGGTAGCGCTCCCGTTCCCGCCCAGGCCCCGCAAACAGCCCCAATGCTCGCCAGCAGCAGTTGGGGCAGCGCCACCGTGCCCCTTGTGATGAACTACCAGGGTGAGTTGAAGGATGTAGAGGGCAACCCGCTCAGTGGTTATTACACGATGACATTCCGCATCTACGATGACGTGATTGCTCCACTGTCAGTAACATTGTGGAGCGAGACACACGTGAGCGTCACAGTACGCGCCGGGAATTTTAGTGTATTGTTGGGGAACAACAAGTCGATCTCGGAAACGTTGTTCAACGACCACGACCGCTTCATTGGCGTACAGGTCAGTGGCTACGACGAGATGGTGCCCCGGCAGCGCTTTGCCAGCGTGCCATACGCGGTGCATGCGAACCACGCGACGACGGCAACGGCGGCAATTGACGCCGATTTGTTGAATGGTGTGCCGGCGACGGTGTTAGCCCCTCCAGGATCAGTGATGGCTTATGCGGGTTCTGTGCCGCCTGAAGGTTGGTTGGTCTGTGATGGTTCCGATATTGACCGTGTGCAGTACCCCGCGCTCTTTGCCGCTATTACGACAACGCATGGCAATGGCAACGGCGCGACTACGTTTAATATACCCGATTATCGAGGGTATTTTTTGAGAGGGGTAGATGCGGGCACTGGGCGCGATCCAGATGCATTATCGCGCACGGCTATTATTACAGGCGCGAATATAGGAGATGTCGTGGGATCGGTGCAAGAGAATGCAACATCCAGACCAAATACACCTTTTACTACAACTACTACTGGAAATCACAATCACCTTGCCCCAACTGCTAACTATAGTGGTTCAAGTTATGAAGTACCAAAGGACAAGTCTGGTTATGATTATGGAGATGCTGCCCCTACATCATACTCAGGAAATCATTCACATGCAATCACGAGTGGTGGTGACAACGAGACCCGTCCAATCAACGCTTACGTGATTTGGATCATCAAGTATTAGAGATTCGGCATCAAGACGTTCTAGCCCTTATTCATAAACCAAAATCATTCCAGTTCATCCAAGGAGATGTAACAATGGTTTTCAACAAGGTTAAAGCAATTGCCCAAGTCATAGGATTTGTAACAATCGGATTGCTGGCAGTATATGGCGCGTTGGGTGTATTTAACGGTGGCTATCCGGTTCAGGCCAGTGAGGCCTCCGCCCCTATTAAAGCACCACGGCAAGCACCTCAGAGCGCGCCGATGTTGGCTAGCAGCAGTTGGGGCAGCGCCACCGTGCCGCTGGTGATGAACTACCAGGGTAACCTGAAAGATACGGAAGGAAATCCGTTGAGCGGCTACTATACGATGACATTCCGCATCTATGACGACGTGATTGCCCCACTGACAGACACACTGTGGAGCGAGACGCACGTGAGCGTAACGGTGCGCGGCGGGCATTTTAGCGTGTTGCTGGGGAATAATGAGTCGATCTCGGAAACGTTGTTCAACGACCCCGACCGTTTTGTGGGCGTGCAGGTTAGTGGCTATGATGAGATGGTGCCACGGCAGCGTTTCGCGAGTGTGCCGTATGGAATGCATGCAAATCACGCTACGACCGCAACCATTGCAATCGACGCAATAGATGCGGCAAATGCCGTCAATGCTGATACGTTGGACGGCTATCACGCCACGGTCTTTCCCCCAATAGGTTCCATTATTGCTTGGCACAAGTCATTTACCAATACTCCGTCGCTGCCCGCTGGATGGGTTGAATGTGATGGTACGGTCCTGAATGATCCAGACAGTCTTTACAACGGACAGATGATTCCAGACTTGAACAGTGACGTAGGTGGGGTTGGGGATGGGGGAAGATTTCTGAGAGGCAACGCAAACTCGGGTATTTTCCAAATAGATGAACTCAAATCACATGATCATTTTATGGGTACTTCAGCTGGTACTGACCCAGGCCCTAGTAGCACTGTGAGAATGTATTACGTTCCTCCTCCGAGTGCCCTCAAAACTTCATTGACAGGCGGCACAGAGTCAAGACCAATCAATATGTCTGTTGTATGGATTATGAGGGTAAAATAGAAGCATCAAGCAAGGAGACGCAACAATGATTTTCAACAAGGTCAAGGCAATCGCTCAAATTGTGGGGTTTGTGTGCATCGGTATGCTGGCCGTATATGGCGCGTTGGGCGTATTTAACGGTGGCTATCCAGTCCAGGCCAGCGAGGCCTCCGCCCCGATTGAAGCCCCACAGCAAGCACCTCAAGGCGCGCCGATGTTGGCAAGCAGCAGTTGGGGCAGCGCCACTGTGCCGATGGTGATGAACTACCAGGGCAACCTGAAAGATACGGAAGGTAACTCGTTGAGCGGCTACTACACAATGACATTCCGCATCTACGATGACGTGATTGCTTCGCTGACAGACACACTGTGGAGCGAGATACACGTGAGTGTCACAGTACGCGCCGGTCACTTTGGCGTATTGTTGGGGAACAACGAACCAATCTCGGAAACATTGTTCAACGACCCCGACCGCTTCATTGGCGTGCAGGTCAGTGGCTACGACGAGATGGTGCCACGCCAGCGCTTTGCCAGCGTGCCGTACGCGATGTATGCAATGTATGCGACGTATGCAATTACTGTGCCGGATGCAAGTATTACGTCGGACAAGATCGCAGACGGTGCGGTGACGCAAGACGAGATTGCAGATGATGCAGTGACACAAGCCGAGATCGCGGATGGTGCGGTTACGACACCCAAGTTGGACACCAACCTGGGCGTGAGTGGAAACTTTACCGTAGCTGGTAACATTGGCATTGGGATAACAAGCCCAACAGAAAGATTGGATGTGGATGGCTCTATTCAATATCAAGCTATCCGGCAAGTAAATTTGGTCACTTCAACATATAGTGTTAACGTCAAGCGATACCTCGTTGAGGCTACAAAGGATTATGTAAATCAGACAATCCCTCTAGATATGAATATAGTTAACGGACTCTGCCAAGATGCAGATGGGTGTGATGTTACAGTAGGGATGCGAGATTATCATGCATCCCTACCAGGAATGGTAGCATCATTTGGGCCATATCGATTATTCATGTCTCAAACAAGCACGTTTTGGAGAATAGCCAACACGCATACATATGGAGCAGATGGAGATGGAAACACGCAACATATTCTCACTAGTTCCGATTGTTACTTCACTGATGGTGAATACACTGTTGGTCCTTCTACTGATTCTGTTGTACAACTCGGGTTGTTGAATTATGGAGGAACTGCTGGTGGTCCAGATACGGTATGTGTTTTAATCATTGAAGATTGAAGAATCTGACGTCAGTTCACAGTTGATTCGTTCATCCAGGTCTATACATAAAGGAATAGTCCTATGAAAAACAAACTCGTTCAAATTGCTCTGGCAATAATTGCCATCCTTGTATTAACTCTTGTGACCGCAGTCTGGGCCGCCGAGCACAAGTTCGAGGAATCCTTCGAAACCGCCGCCCCGCCAGCACTACCTTCGGGATGGGCGCAGGAAATCATCAGTGGGACAAAGGGAACCTGGGCTACAATCACGGCTACCATCCACCCCGCCGACCAGCCACCACACAGCGGGAGCAACATGGTCTATTTCAACGCCTGGAGCGCTGGCAGTGGGGAATCTGTGCGCCTATACCGCGCCGATAGTCTGGACCTCAGCCAGGTCGACGATGCCCAACTCTCATTCTGGATGTACCACGACATTGCCTCTGCGAACGATGACCAACTGCAAGTACAAATCTCGACTGACGGTTCGATCTGGCATGACGTGAGCGCGTCCATCCCGCGCTACAATGGCTCCACCGGCTGGATGTCGCACACCGTGAGTTTCAAACCCTATATGGGGCCAGGCTATGATACCGTCCGGGTTGGTCTCCTGGGAATCAGTGAGCACGGCAATGACATTCACCTCGACGATGTTCTATTTGAAAGCACCATCTGTCGCTTTGATATGTGTGACAGTACTGGTGAGATTAACATCACCGAGGCGGGACCTGGCGTGGTTGGCGAGTTCTCCATCGGCGTGGGCGCGTTCCCCACCGACACCATCAGCCTGGAACCGGCCATCTACCCGCCCTCGATGCTGGCGCGGCAGGATTACGTCAACGTCTACAACGAGGCGGATGGTCTGTTGACCGGGGGCATAAACTTTCGCTATGATACACTGACCATCGCGCCCACCGCCGAGACGATCACCGATGCCTTGAAGAACTATTCTGACTTTATCGGCGCTGCCGAGACCTTTGACAAATTCTGCTCCGACTATGACCGGGTCGACGCCCAGGGCTACTGTCCCGAGGATGACGACATCCGCAACGAGCTTGTCCGCGCCCGCGAACTGTTCGCCTTTCTCTCCCTGGCCGAACCTGCCGATATAATAATCCCCTTCGGCGGACAGGGTGACGTGCCGGTGCGCCAGCTTGGACGTGATGGTGTATTGGCTGCCACACGCGAGATCGCCAACGTCCACTTGATCTTTGGCAACGAGTTCCTGGTAGATGCGCTGGACTATCGCTTTAGCGCGGGCGCGCTGCCTTCTGCAAACTTGATCATTCAAACAGAGATTGATCAGCTCAACGCGGCGTTACAACAATTCACATTGAGTGTGGACGTGTTGGCGCACGCCTTTAACGCGGATTTCGGTGGACCAAGCGGTATCTACATCGGTGACTATTTCACCGAGGATGAATTTGACCTCTTTGGCATTGTCAGTGAGCGTATGGTGATGACGATGGACGAGATCGCCAATCGCTATCGCCAGTTGGGAAATGACGAGATGGCAATGGCGATTTATGGCCAGGGGTCAACTGCCCAGTACGTCCAGGCATTGGCCCTGGCCAACAAGGCCTTGGAGCGCGATGCCGACTTTTTAAATCACGGCGGATGGGAAATGATGACCAATCTGGGGCGACTCCGCGCCATGTCTCGGGCTGTCCACGATGGCCTCAATCCCTTTGGATTCAGGGATGCGTATGTACCATTGCAATCCTACGAGGAACTTGCTGACCTGACCAGAAATCAACTCTTGCGAGACGCGAGCGAAGATGAAGCTGAAGCGCGTACTGCCCAACGCGACTTTGACCATAATGCTACAGCCTTGGATACAGAGCTGCAAAACCTGCGCCTGACCTATAACAACCAGTTGCTCGAACTGTGCGGTGAGACGGCGGACGACTTTTACACCTGCGATAGTGGGTTGATGAAGCAAAATTATTGGGCCATGTTGATGGCTCACCGGCGCATCGAGTTAGCCGCCCAGCGAGTGGCGCACATCCCATCACAAATCCAGATCGAGCAGGATCGGGCAGGCCAGGTTATTGAAATCTCTATCCAGCAGGGGGAAAAACTAGCGGCGATTTCGTATGCCATTGGGGTCCGCAATTCCTATCGCGAGACAACATCCATCGTGGATTCGACGACGGACGAGTGGCATGCCGGGGTTGAGGTGTCTGCTGGGTATCAAGTCGGCGTAAAAAGCGGCCCTTTTGCTTCTGTGACGGCATCCGCCGGTTACAGTCACTCCAGGTCCAAGACCACGTCCATCTCCAAAGTCTGGGACCCGGCCGCCAAGGAAATCGGCAAATTGAATGGACTGCGGGATGTACAACAGGCCGCGACCCAGGCAGAAATCACCGGCGCAAACAGTAACGCCACCATCCGCAATCTGTTGCTTCAGCAAGCCGACTTGATGATAGAGCACGACCTGGCAATTGACGAGTTCAACCGCCTCTCGGACGAACACAATCATTTGGTGGAAAAATACCGCAACTTGCTCAACCTGCGGATCAAGGCCCAGGAGAACCTGATAGACAGCTATCTCAACAACCCCGCGTACCGCATCCTGCGCGATACCTGGACTGTCGAGGCCGCGCGCAGCCACGCGCTGGCGGCTCAATTCGCGTATCTCACAGACAAGGCACTAGAGTACGAGTACCTGACCCCGATCCCGTTTATGGATGACATTTTTATGGCGCGCTCGGCGGACGATATCGACAATTTTTTAAATGAGCTGGAGATATGGAGATTCGCGATCTCGGACCCACTGGGTCTCTATTCTTACAACATTTCGATCGCGCAGGACTTGTTGGGACTTTCCGATGAAAATCTTGATCCCAACAGCGAGTTGACGCCATCCGAACGGGCACAGTTGCGCTACGAGTTATTCCAAGAGTATTTACAACAGCATACCATCACAGATACAGTTGAATTCCAATTTGTGACTTCGTTGGAGGACAATAATATCTTTAGCTCCAATATTTGGAATAACCGGATTGCGGGCGTTGGGTTGCCTCCGGATGTGCCGGGCGCAGAAGGTGTTTCCATCAACATCCTGACGCGGCAACTTGGGGATGCCGGCACACCGTTAATCACGCTAAGGCACGCTGGAGGATACGCTACATATCGGACCCGGGGGGATGAGATCGTCAAATATGAACCCGGTAATGCCAGGTTGGTTGGGTATCAAATACCTGTTGACGTCGAGATCAATGGCAATGCCAGAACCGCCGCTATTGTGTGTGGTGTCAACGGGAATCAGCAAGGCACACCCAACTCGCAGTTATTCAACCTGAGCGTGGCGACTTCAGATTGGACCTTGACCATAGATTTAACGGATGCCTTTAACCAGGATCTGGACATTTCCTATATCGAAGATATCGAGATCATAATGGACACGATAGGCTATGCGTTGCCGGGCCGCCGAATGGCAGCGCAGATGGATGCACTAAAGTTGCGCGCTGAGCTTGACAATGTGCCGTTACAACAGCTTGTGGGCGAAGAGTTTGATGCGTTGCAACTGGAGGAAGGACGGTGAGTGTTTGCACCATCGCAAAACAGCTTTTCCTGGGCGCGAAGCAAAGCTTTGATGCCAGAGGGACAGCAGCAGGTAATATGGGCCAATTCGGCAACGGCTCTTTGGGCCGGCGCGTCCGCCTGCTGCTTGTCCTCCTGCCTCTTGCTTGCCTTTTTCTTTTCCCTGCCATTACTCTCGCCCAAGGTGGTGAGGACACCGACAAATCCGGCGTTTCCCCACAGGTCATCTCGCTTCCCTCCGGCCCCGGCTCTATCGAAGGCATCGGCGAATCCTTCGAGCCTGACTTGAGCACCGGCACTGCCAGTTACCCGTACAAATTCCAGGTTGCGCCGGGCGTCGCGGGCTTTGAGCCGCAGTTATCCCTCAGCTACAACGGAGGTAACGCCAACGGCCCGTGGGGGTTGGGATGGAAGTTGAGTGTTCCTTCTATCCAGCGTCAGACCGATGAAGGCTTGCCGAGTTATGACGACGGTGCAGATCGTTTTATCTACTCTAGCGGCGAGAAATTGGTTCCATTGTCCGATGGCGACTATCGCTTTGAGAACGAGGGTGAGTTTATGCGCTTTCGGCGCTTGTCCGGCGGCGGCTGGGAAGCACATGCCCCTGACGGCACGCACTACATCTTTGGTGAAACACCCAATGCGCGTGTGACCAACACATACGGAATTTTCCGCTGGCAACTTGAGCGTCAGACAGACACCCACGGTAACGAAATTCACTATCTCTACGAACACGATGGGGGCTATGCCTATCTCAGTGAGGTGCGCTACAACTTTGGCAGCGATGGGCGCTACAACGCCGTCGTCTTTCGCTACGAGCCGCGAAACGATGTCTTTACCGATCGCAGCAGCCGCGCACCGGTCTCTACCGCCTGGCGCTGCACCGGCGTCGAGGTATGGGCGCTGGGGCAGTTTGTGCGTGCCTATCGCTTTGGCTACGTGGTCGAACGCTCCACGGGCACGCACGCGCTGTTAGAGACCATCACGCAGGTTGGCGCGGACGGCATCCAGGAACTCCCACCGTTCACTTTTACCTACACCCAATTTGATCCGGCGGCCCACGCGGTGGTCTCGATGCAAAATCCGCCCCCCTTGAGCCTCTTTAATCCCGATGCCGACCTGGTGGACATCAATTATGATGGGCTGCCGGACGTCGTTTACACACCGGCGGACGGGCACCGGTTTTACATCAACCGGGGGGATGGACGCTGGCAAGCCACGCCCGAATACCCGGCCCAGTCGCCCGCCGACCGTCTCTTTAGCCCCAGTACGATGATGGCCGATATGGACGGCAATGGTCAGGCCGACCTGTTGGTCAAGGCCGGGAGCGGAAGCGGCGCGCCGTTTTACGTCTATGCTGGGCAGCCGGGGTGTGCGTGGGAGCAAGGCGACCGGATTGACTACAACCTCAGCCCCAATTTCGGGCTGGATGATCCCAACGTGCGCATGTTTGATGCCAACAACGACAAACGCGTGGACATCATGCTGACAACCGAGAGCCAGTATTATGTCTGGTTCGCTCACGAGGACAATACGTGGAGCACCACGGCGGACATTGCGGTACCCGCGTTGGCAGTAGGCACGCCGTTGGTCTTTGGCAATCCCCGCACAAAATTGGGCGATATGACGGGCGATGGGTTGCAGGATATGGTCTTTGTGCGCGATGGCCTGATCGTCTATTACCCGTACAGCGGGAACGGCGATTACGGTGACGGCATTATGATGCGGGATGGCCCCCTGGGCATCGGCGAGTGGGATACGCAAATCCAGCTTGGCGACCTCAACAATGATGGTCTCGATGATCTGGTGTTGGTGGGTAATAACTCGGTACAGACTTGGCTCAACCGCGGTGATGACAGCTTTGCCCCGGTCACCGTCATTACCGGCACGCCCCACTACGGGCAAACAGATACATCCATCCGTCTGGCCGATATTGACGCTGATGGCGCGAGTGAACTGCTCTACAGCCGTTACCCCGCGCCCGCCGACGAAATCATGCAGTACGTGGATTTTTATATTGGCACGCAGCCTCTCTTGCTGGAAAGCATAGACAATGGCTTGGGGCGTACGATCAACGTCGAGTACCAACCATCTACTACGTTTTACGTGGCGGATTGGGATGCCGGTATGCCCTGGATGACCACGCTTCCTTTCCCGGTTCACGTCGTCAGCCGCGTGACCGTCCACGATGCCAACAGTGGTGATGATTATGTGATTGACTATGCCTATCACGATGGCTACTATGATGGTGAGCAAAAAGAGTTCCGGGGCTTTGGCCGCGTGGAAAAGATCGAGCATGGCGATGAAACGGCCGATACAACCATCACCAGCTATGTCTACGACACCGGTGTGATGAACGAGAGCCGTAAAGGGTTGGTGCTAGAGATGGCGGTGCTGGGTGAAGGCGGACAGTGCGATGCGCCACTCCAAGAGTGTTACCGTCGTGAGGTCAACCAACTGTCCACCCGTGTGCTCTACAATGGTGGTGAGGATCTACGAATCTCTTACTCTTTCATCACCCAGACCGATACCTATGTCCACGAGAACCTGGTCACGCCGGTGCAACTGCGCAAAACCTTTGACCAGGATGATTACGGCAACGTCACGCGCGAGTTCAATTACGGCCAGGTGTGCAATGGCGACGTGACCTGCGGCGACGACGAAATCCTCAAATACGTCCAGTATGCCCAGAACTTGGACGCCTGGATTCTCAGCAAACCGTCATTGGAGTGGCAGACCGACGCCGGGGGAAACTTTGTCAGCGAGGCACGCTTTTACTATGACGGTCCCGACTATATCGGCCTGTCCCTGGGCTATGTGTTGCGCGGCGACCTCTCTCGCAAAGAGGAGAGCCTGGGAGCGTTGGGCGATAATCGCTTTATCCCTACCCAGCGGCAGGCGTTCGATGCCTATGGCAACGTCGTGGGTATAATGGACGCCAACGGCAACCTGACCACCGTCGAATATGACCCGCTGGTCCACACCTTCCCGGTGGTCGAGCGGCTGCACCTAGGTGGGGATCGGTCGCTTTCAATGGTCGCCTCCTATCACCTCGGCTTTGGCAAGATTATGGCTGCCACTGATTTCGGCGGGCATGCGCACACCTATGCGTATGATGCGTTTGGCCGTATCTCCAGGATTGCCCTGCCCGGAGATACATTGGCCCTGCCCACGCAGCAGTTCACATTCACGATGGGCAGCCCGCGCAGCAGCATCGTGACCGCGCAACGCGAGCGTTCCGGCGAAGCGGACGTCCGGTTGAGCGTCACGTACTTTGATGGGCTTGGCCGCAAGCTCCAGACGCGGGGCGAGGCGGAGGCCGACTCAAAAGTCGGTAGTCAGTTCGTCGTCGAACAAGCCCTGACCTTTAACGCTCGGCAGAGCGAGGGCGAGAAATTCTTGCCCTACTTTGATACCACTTTTGACTATGAGCCGCCCGCCCCCACGCTTCCACACACCACGCTGCACTATGATCCCGCCGGGCGCGTCGTGCGCTCGGTGAACCCCGATGGTACATTTACCACAGTCACGCACCGGCCGTTGGCGCAAATCCAGGCTGATGAAGAGGATAACACACCCGGATCGCTCTACTTTGACACGCCCAAGACGCTGTACTATGACGGGCTGGAACGGTTGGTTGGTGTGCAAGAAGTCAACGTCGTGGACGGGCAGCTAGAGGTCTACAACACCGCCTATAGCTACGACCCGCTGGGCAACCTCACGCACATCGTGGATGCGCAGAACAACGTCAAGACGATGCAGTACAACGCCCTCTCGCGCAAAGTCTATATGGAGGACCCCGACCGGGGGGAAATGACCTACATCTATGACGACGTTGGCAACCTGCTGCAAACCACTGACGCCAAGGGCCAGGTCATCAGCACCACTTATGACGCCGCCAACCGCCCGTTAGCGGAGCAATGGATATTGACCGACTCGACCGTGACGACCGCCGCCGTCTATCATTATGATGCCGATCTCTCCCCCCGACACTCTGATGCTGGCAACACACTGGGCCAGGTGGCTTACATCGAGGATCAGGCTGGCGCGGTCTACTTTTCCTACAACGAGCGGGGCAACGTCGCGGGGCAGATTCGCTACTTTGCTTCTCCCTTCCTCCTCGAAGGGGGAAGGGCCGGGGATGGGGGTTTGGATTTCGTCACCCTGATGGACTATGATGCGACGGACCGCCTCGTCCAACTGACCTACCCCGACGGTATGACCGTCACCTACGACTATAACGCCCAGGGTCTCTTGGAGCGCATCCCCGGTTACGTGGACGACGTGGATTACGTCGCGTCAGGCCAGCGGGCGTCCATCACCTATGCCAATGGCGTCACCACCACCTACGATTACGACGAGCGCCTGCGCCTGCGCCATTTGCAGTCCACGGACGGGCAGGCCGCATTGCAGGATATGGCCTACGCCTTTGATGGCGTCAGCAACATTGTCTCGATTACCGATAACCGCCCCGACCGCACGGACGACAACGATCAGACTCTGGATTTCAGCTATGACGCTCTCTATCGTCTCACCGGCGCGGTGGGGACTTACGGGCGGATTGATTATGCGTACAACAGCATTGGCAATATGACGAGCAAGACCAGCACTGCTGCCGATTCCCGCTTGAATTTGGGCGAGATGCGCTATGGGGAAAACGATGCTGGGCCGCACGCATTGACTTTTGCGGATGGCGAGACGTACATCTACGATGCCAACGGCAACTTGGCGATAAAGGGCGATACTATTTACACTTGGGATTATCGCGACCGATTGCTTGCGGTGGCGGATGGGGTGCTTGCATCTGCACACGTCTATGATGCGGAGGGACAGCGGGTGCGCAAGACCGTTTCCCAGAGCGGCACAGTGACCACGACTCTCTATCTGGGCCAGTACGCTGAGGTGCGCGGCGATCAGTTAGTGCAATACATCTTTGCGGATGAGGGACGCACCGCTGAGGTATCTGCGCCTTTTGATACAACTCGACTGATTCGTGGCTTTGGCGGTGAGATAACCTCTGTTTTTCTGCCTCAAATTGAAAAGGCATGGTATCTAGCTGATCATTTGGGCGGAACTAACTTTTTGTTAGACGAAAATGGTCAAGCAACTTCCGAGGTGGCTTATTACCCCTATGGCTTGACCCGTTATGATTCGAATGCAAACGGTGTGTTGTATCGGTTTACGGGCAAGGAGTTGGATGAGACAAATTTATACTACTATGAAGCAAGATATTATGCCCCCAAAGTAGGTCTGTTTTTATCTGTGGATCCACTTTATGTCGAAAATCAAAAAGTTAAATTGGAAAAACCTAGCATATTACAATTATATGCTTACGTTGATAATAATCCTATCAAATTGATTGATCCAACTGGCAAACAATCTCTACCTTCTAGTGCTATGGGAGCAGAAGGAGCTGGTAATCTAGCAGATTCTACAGAAATCGCACACAAGAAAGAATCAATTGAGAGTGCTACGAGCAGTGCTGTTGATTTTGTGAAACAATCAGCAAATGAAGCTGCTTCAAATGTTACTTATTCTCAGGTATTTGGTGCTCTTGGTAATGCTATAGATGATCCTAAAAACACTTTAGAAGGACTTAATCATGCAAGAAAGGCAATTGTAGCATACCACACCCGCGACATTGAGACTACTTTGAATGAGACTAAGGCAACAATACAATCAGCAATAGACTCGGTAGTATTTAGGCACGAAAATAAGGTTTCACTGAATAACCCAGGAATTTTGAGACAAATTCCCTTTTCGAATGTCTTCGGTCTTATCAAACAATATAGAACTCGAGATAGTGAACCGAGACCTAACATTCAAAGACCATAGTTTAGCGAGTGCCTAGCCAGGAGTATATTGATGAAAAGATTGAAAATGAATGTAATGATATTGGGTATCAGCTTGTGCTTAACAATGACGTTTTTGTGGACGATGCCTTCAATAGCAATCGTTAAAGAAGGTGTAACATCTCAGTGATTCCACCCCATTCATCAAAGAGGTGAACCTATGAACAATTTACTAAAAACAAAACCAATAGCCCTTTTCACCAGCTTCCTACTAGCATCAATCCTCCTGCTGGTTCTGCCCTTGTTAGCATCCGGCAAGGAGGCCAGCGTCCCTATGCACCGGCCCCTGCCAGATTCATCCGTTGCGATGAACAACCGGGGGCATACACCCAAGGGCATCCATTCTGCCACGTCTGCCACCGCATCTCCCCTCGCCGAAACCACCGTCATCTCCGGCAGCTACGCGGGCACCGTCGCCATCACCGTCCCGGTACAACTGGGCATCCTGGATATGGCCTTTACGGTCGAGGAAATCAGTGGCACGATTAGCGGCACGCTCAGCCTCACTCGCACGTTGGTCTACTCGCCCGCATCAGGGCTTCACGGCGTTATCAGCAACACTGCCGACACCACGCCCACGTTCCGCCTGGCCTCGGAGGTCTTTGCGGGCTTTGTCTCGGGCCGCGAGGTGCAGCGCAGCTTTACGCTGGTGGGTGAGGTACTGGAGGAGGGCGAGATCCTGCAAGGGACGTACACCGAGACCATCACCGGTTTCACGCCCCAACCGATGGTGATGGTGGGTATCTTTATGCTCACCCGTCCGCCCTACCCTCAAGACTTTGACGCGCTGGCATTGGTGAATGTGCAGACGGTGGATAAAGCCATCTGGATCAACGACAGTACGGCTGTCTCTGTCACACTCCTCAACGGCTACATGGAGCCGGTCACCGAGACCACGCGCATCACGCTGACCAGCAGCCTGGGCAGCATTGCCCCAACGGTGGCGGACACGAACGATAGCGGCGTCGTCACCGCCACTTTCACGGCCTGGTCTACGTCCGGAGACGCAATCATCACCGCTACCAATGGCACTCTCACCGGCACGACAAAAGTCGAGATCAAGGACTATAGCGCCGCCACGCTCGCGCTCACCACAACCGCCACGCTCCTACCCACCGATGATGGGCAGGCCGTTGTCACAGCCACTGTGCGCAATCAGATTGACCAGCCGGTGAGCGGTGCAGTTTGTGCCTTTAGCGCCACACTGGGGAGCATGTCGCCGGTCAGCACAACAACCAGCGTGGACGGCATTGCCGCCTCCACGTTCGAGGCCGGGGCAATGCCTGGCCTGTCCAGCATCACCGCCAACTGTGGGGGCATAATACAAAGCGTCACCTTCCAGCTTGCCACGCCGCAAGTCAGCACAGTGACGCTCCAGGTCGGCGCTACCATACTCGAACCCGGCGCGCAAACCACCATCACAGCCACCATCCACGACCAATTCTATCGCCTGATGAGCGGCGAGTTGACCACCTTCCAGGCCGTTCCGGGGCACATATCGCCATCTAGCGGTAGCAGTGATGGCAACGGGCAGGTTATGGCTATGTTTACCGCTGGCAGCAATTGTGGGCAAACGACAATCACTGCGGTGGTGGGGAGCGCATCTGATGCAAAGACGATCCAGGTTTGCACGGGGAATCTCATCTACTTGCCACTGGTACTCAGAAATAACTAGTGGATATTAGCACTGAAAAGGCACACGGGCAGGCCAGCATTATTTGCCTGCCCGTGTTGCGGTACAATGCGCCGTGGGATTGGGTGTCAGGCGGTTCTCTTGTGGATCCCGTATCACTGTTCTTTTCCTTGTATCGCCGGGCATTCTTGGTGTCTTTCTCGATTGTGAAGGTCAGTTCCAGTTTGGCGTTTCCCATTGCAGGGTCCTTTTCTCCACGCAAGTGCACTACCCCATCACCGGACGCATCGAAGCGTCCCGATTGTGAAAAACCACGAGCCGCCCATCGCGCATCCGGTCGTACAAATCACCCGGCAACTCGACCGGCTCGCCGTTCATCGCAAACAACGTGTGTGCCCGGCAGGCCACCGCCAACCGGTAACGATCGTCCAGGAAAGCGGCGCGGAACTCGTAGGCGAAATCCGTCATCTTGGCACTTGTCCT
>JAAEPW010000910.1 GCA_024232355.1 Chloroflexota bacterium
GGCGGGCATGTTGACCGTGCCAGAGAGCGGCAGCGTGACCGAGACAGGTCCGGGTAGAATGACAAAGTCTTGACCTGTGGCGTCTGGGGGCAGAGTAACGATGCGGGTAGCGGGCCGGAAGGTATAGCCTGCGAGGGAGGGCGTGAGTGTATGAGTGCCGGACAAGAGTTTGGTCAAGGTGTAGCGGCCGTCGGCGTCGGTGTTGGTCGAGCGCCCCGCACCGGCCGAAATCTGAACGCCAGCGATGGGGTTAAAGCTGCCGTCTAGCACCTGGCCGAAAATGTCAAAGTCGCAGTGTGCTTCAAAGCCTTGTCCCGTGGCGTCTGGCGGCACGCTAACGGTGCGCGTGGATGGCGTGAACAGACAGCCGGCCTTGCTGGGGACGAGGGTGTAGGCGCCGGGCGCCAGGTCATCGAGAATATAGTCGCCATTGCCGTCGGTGACGACGGTGTATCCGGCTCCAGCAGAGATAGTCACGCCGGCGATGGGAACGTGATCGCTATCTGCTACCTGTCCAGAGATGGTGGATGGGGTCCAGGATGGGGTGATGTGAACAGACCAACTATCTAGCAAAGGGGTATCAGTGCCATTCCCAATCAAGTTGGCGCGCAATTGGAGTGCTTGATGGACCACAGGGTTGATGGACGATAGACTGTCCCCACTTTTCACATCGGTCAGCAATGTGTTGTCTTGAGCATCTAGTATGTCAATTCGGACTGTGGTGCCAGCAGGCGCAGTATAGTCAAAAGTGACCTGATCCCAGGCATTAAACTCGCTGTTGACTGGGTCATATACTATCAGGTTATGCCGCTCCTCAACTTGTGTCCCATAAACACGACCGTCTGATGCCCAAGCCAGATCAGAGACGTGGCCCGACCCGCCCTTGATGCGTCCCGTCTCTCCAAGTGTGTTGGATGTGAGGTTGTAGATGAATAGGTACGTTTCCCAACCATTCATCCTGGCTGCGCCATAGATCAAGTTGTCTTGTCCTCGCGCCAGGGCATATACGCCGCCATAAGAGCCGGCAAGATCAACAAAGCTATCGTTTACGGGGTTGTAGGCAAAAAAGCGTCCCATTGCACCGTTGTAGGTGTTGGTGCCACCATAGATCAGCCCATTTTGGCCGGCGATCAAGGTGTTGACACTTTGCTGTCCAAGAACTTGGCCCTTGTCCTCGATCCAGCCAGTATGTGGATCATAGGCAAACAAACGCCCTATGCTGTTTGCCGCATACCCGCCGTACACTTTGCCATCATCTGCAACTGTGAGCGCTATTCTGCCCCAATCTATTTCAGAGTTGATGATGCCTAGATCAGAGAGGCTGGCTGTCGTTGGATTGTATGAAAAGAGGCGCAAGCCGGCAATGCCATAAATTAGCCCCGATGGAGCGGCAGCGAGTTTGTGAATAAGCGTGGTTGCCCCCAGGGTGGCTAGATGATCAAGGTTGCCACTGTTGGGATTGTAGACGTAGAGATAGTTGCTGATGCCTACGTAGACCAGTCCATCAGTGCCCATTACCAGGCTTGTAGCTGATTGGTCTGCATTTTCTACAAAGGTGTGGATTTCGTTGAATTGGCCTGACGATAACTGGTAGGAAAAGAATTTATTATCCACAAACCCAGCTACCTCATAGCATTCCACAAGATATACAAAATCACCTGGGCCGGGCGCTATTGCGGAGAACCTGGCTGGCGTCGGCACAGCGGCGACGAGCGGGTTGATGATGACAGATGTTGCCAAACCCGACGTCACGTATTGGTCGGGATTGATGGTGGAACGCCCCAGTGCCAGGTGACCGGTTGGGGTCATAACCTGAGTATCTATCATATTTTGCAAACCGGTGTCGTCTGCCAAGTTATCGAGCCACCGGGTTGGTGTTTGTATAGGTATCGCCCGGGTTTGGAATGCCCCCACAAGGGCTACTAGAATAAAAAGTCCTGTTGCACTGGCGGCAATACTGAATAGTCGTTTCATCTTTGTATCCTTTTTCCTGATGATAGTGAACCTGTTGTTTGCGGCACACTATTTTTGACCAAAGCAAACATTCGAGCCGCTTCTCTATTGGTCCTCGTGAAACTTGATGCCAGAATACTTTTAGCCGTCCCCTCACGTGGACGGTCGCGGCGTCGCTGCTTGTGTCAATCTCTCGGAACGTCAGACTTGTTCAAACACGAGTATATCCGCCATCTACTTCGTAAATAGACCTCGAAAGTCTTCCCAGACTTCCGAGGTCTGAGTCATTTTCGTTCCTGGTGGTGA
>JAAEPW010000911.1 GCA_024232355.1 Chloroflexota bacterium
AACAGTCCATAATCGGTGGTGCTGACGGTGGTGGCACTCATCACCTGGCTGCTCTCGATGAGTACCTGTCCGTCTGACACGCCATCGACATAGATATTCGAGTGCAGGACGTCTCCGCCGTAGCGCGCGGTGACGTGGCGCAGGTGGCCGGTACCCTGGGTGTCGAGCGTGGCGCCGTAAAAGTACAGCCCATCCCAGCCGTTCGATATACCCGATGATGAGGTGAAGGTGATCGGGTTAACGGGTGTGCCAACCGCTTCCAGATGGCCGTATATCCACAGGCGGGCGTTCGCGCGGCCTATCACGGTTGTCCCTGGCTCCATTGTCAGTGTGGTGCTGGCAGGCACAGTCACATGGCCGCTCTCCAGTTCATAGCTTTCCAGCCCGGTTTGGGCGCGCAGGGTGTTGTCTCCGGCAAATGCCGCCGCTTCCAGCAGTACCCGGTCGTAGCCGTTGCCGGTAAAGGTGTTGTCATCCATCAAAAAGGGGCCGTCTGGTTCCAGCCGGGCAGTGTAACCGGCGTTGTTCTGGAAATCGCTGTTGATGACGGTGATGACGCTGTTGGCGGTACTGTAGAGGGCGTAATCGTTCGTGCTGTCGCCGTTGTCTGCAAAGAGCGTGTCGCTGATGACCACATTGCTGCCGGACGCAAACAGTCCATAATCGGTGGTGCTGACGGTGGTGGCACTCATCACCTGGCTGCTCTCGATGAGTACCTGTCCGTCTGACACGCCATCGACATAGATATTCGAGTGCAGGACGTCTCCGCCGTAGCGCGCGGTGACGTGGCGC
>JAAEPW010000912.1 GCA_024232355.1 Chloroflexota bacterium
ATAACGTCACACGCGGATTGGACAGCCATCCGGTCGAATTTCCGCTGGAGGATTGGGCGGCCCTGGACAGTTATGCCCCACCTGATCCGCTGAGAGACGATACATTCGGTCCACGTGATTGGGAGTTGGTCAAACGCTCGTTGGACGCTGCCAGGCTGCGGGGTGATCTGGCCGTGGGTGGCGGACTGATGCACGGATTTATGTACATGAGGCTGTTCTATCTGCGCCGCTTTGAGAATCTGATGATCGATATAGCCACGGATGAGCCGCGATTGCACAAAGTCATCCACATGGTCGAAGAGTACAATCGCGTGGTGATCCGCCAGTATCTGGCCCTCGGCGCAGAGATGATGAGTTTTGGTGACGACCTGGGTTTGCAGAGATCGTTACCCATCAGCCCGGCAATGTGGCGCGGGTTCATCAAGCTATCTTATGAGCGCATGTTCCGGGACTGCCGTGAGGCGGGTGTGCCCATTTACCTGCACACGGATGGTCATATTTTGGACATCATCCCTGATTTGATCGAGGTCGGCGTGCGGATACTGAATCCGCAGTTTCGCGCGAACGGCTTAAAAGGTCTGAAAGAGATGGCCAAGGGCAGGGTCGCCCTGGATCAAGACCTTGACCGCCAACTCTTTCCCTTCGCCACGCCAGCACAGATCGAGGACCACATTGGCGCGGTATTCGAGCAGCTTTTTTTGCCACAGGGCGGGCTGATGCTCTACGCCGAGTGCGAGCCGGACGTGCCGCTGGAGAACGTGGACGCTATCTGCACGGCCTTGGAGAAAACGTGCAACCCGCCAGCGTTGTAGCAGAGTTGGTGTAT
>JAAEPW010000913.1 GCA_024232355.1 Chloroflexota bacterium
ACTTCTTGCAAAGCGTTCTTGACGCCGTCCACCATACCCGCCTCGTACAACTCTATCGGCACGTCCTGCAATCCGGCCAAAAAGACGAGAAAGCTGGTTCCCATGCTCATCCACAGTGAGATGACAATGATGACGGGCATGATGGTCGCCTGTTCCCGCAGCCAAAGCACCGGTTCTGTGACCAGGCCGCTCTCGATCAACACGTAATTCAACAATCCATACCGGTCGTTGGCGAAAAAGTAGAGCCAGATCACCGACATGGCGATACTGCTGGTGATGGACGGCGTGTAAAAGGCCATCGTGTATAACCGGCGGAGGCGCAGCCGGTTGATGAACCAGGCCAGCGTGAACGAAATCGCATAACCCACCGGCCCCGTGACCACCGAAAACAGGAGCGTGTTCTTGATCGCGGTCAGGAAAATATCGTCTTCGACGAAAAGCAAACGATAGTTGGAGAGACCGATCCAGCGCGGCGCTTCCAGCACGTTATAATAAGTGAAACTCAGATAGACCGCCGTCAGCACCGGCGCGATGACA
>JAAEPW010000914.1 GCA_024232355.1 Chloroflexota bacterium
GGTTGGGGTGTTGACGCTGACAAAGATAATGTCTGCCTCGGCGATATTGCCGTCAACCTCGGTGGAAAAAGAGAGGTTCCTCCCGCGAGCCTCGAGAACGACCTCTTTCAAGCCTGGCTCATAGATGGGCAGTTGGTCCGACTGCCAGGCGGCGATTTTTTCGGCGTTGATGTCTACCACGACGACACGATGTTGGGGGCAGTTTTTAGCAATGACGGCCATCGTCGGCCCCCCAACGTAACCAGCGCCAATACAAAGTATGTTTGTCACAAGATTCCCTCCCGCGATCAATAGTGAAATAGCTTGCCGTACACCTCAAAATGATACCACAAGCCGCCTTTACGCACAAATCACGACAGACATTCACCCCCCCAAACCTCACCCCACCTACCCATGCGGACAGGTCGCCCTCCCTGCTCAACAGAGTATGTCAGCGATACTATCCGCCTACCCGCACTTGCACCTCAATTTGGACCGATGGGTATTGTCAGGCACGTTCACTTTGCATAAACTGAACACTGGTCGAGTCTGCAACCTAAAGTTCAGGCATTAACGTGAACTCAACCGAACGCTTGTTGGAGATTAGTCGCTACGCCACGCCCATCTAGGACCTGGCAACATCCATAAAACGCGAGGACATCTACCATCAAACTAATCGAGGTGCGCGTGTCGCAGACACAAGTTGTTATTCTATCAAGCCATTCACTCTTTGCCGAGGGCGTCGCGAACCGCTTGCGACAGCAGTTGCAACAGGTGGAGCTTGAAATCATAAATTCTCAGCAACCAGACGTTATGGCTCAACTCGTCACTGCCAAACCATCCATTGTTATCCTGGACATCACCGATCCCGGGGTTACTCAACGCTGCTCCCTGAGCAAACTGCTATTGTCTCTCCCGAAACTCAAGGTCATCCGACTGGACCTGGGACAAGAGCAAGCCCAGGTAGTGACCAGCGAGCAACGCCCGGCAGCCAAGGTGCATGATTTAGCCAGGGTAATCAATGGAGGCGCTTGATAGCGAGTGCGGCCAGATACGATCAGGCTCACCCCTTTCGGCGCGACAATCGCCGAGAGCAGGGCGTGCCATAGAGCCAGAATCTTTCATCGACGAATTTGACAGCGCGGGAATACTTTAATGCCGACTATGCTGTATGGAAAGCCAAAATTGAAATCGAGCCATCGAGCAAGGTGGTTGTTGGGATCGTTGTTGATTGGGCTGATCTGGCTGGCAGTAGACGCGCCACAGGCCAGGGCCAATTCAGAGCCTGACGAAAACTGCTTGATGTGTCACGCCGATCCTGATTTCAAGGGGACTTTTCAAGACGGAGACCTGACCTCTCTGTACGTCGAGGGCGGTGAATATGAGCAATCGGTCCACGAGCCGGCCGGTTTGAATTGTGTCGCCTGCCATACAAACCTCAGCCGTTATCCCCACCACGATCAAGAACAAGTGACATGTATGAGTTGCCACCCAGAAGAAGGGGGGCAATCTGATACCGAATATGCGACCTTGCGGGTGCAGTTGTCTTTTGCTGATCGCAGAGAGATGACCTTGGCCATCAATGAAGAGTGCCGTTCTTGCCACGAACACGAATTCGAGGTGGCCGTTGATAGCGCCCACGTCAGGGTTTTTGAAGGTGGAAATCGCGACGCTCCTATATGCGTGGACTGTCACGGCAGCCACGAGATATCCAAGTCCAAAGAGCCACGCGCCAAGATCTCGATTATCTGCGGCGAGTGTCACCGCGCTGTGTACTCGACCTATCGTTCCAGCATCCACGGAGCGGCCCTGGATATTGAATCCAACCCGGACGTCCCCACTTGTGTGGAATGTCATGGCGTGCATAGCGTTCGCGGTCCGCGCGATTCATCTTTCCGCAATGATAGCATTACGACTTGCGGAGGCTGCCATAGCGACGAGGCGCTAATGGAAAAATATGACATCTCTACAAACGTCTTTCAGACGTATGTGGACGATTTTCATGGCCGCACGGTAGACTTTTTTCGCTACCAGGGCGGCGGCGCGAGCAACAAGGCCGTGTGTTTTGATTGTCACGGCATCCACAACATCCGAAAAGCCGACGATCCGCTGTCTACCATCTATCCCGACAACTTGCAGCACACTTGTCAACAATGCCACTCTGACGCCACGGTCAAATTCCCTAGCGCCTGGCTCAGTCATTACGCGCCCACGTGGGAAGATACGCCGGCGTTGTTTATCGTCAACTGGATTTATCGCATCTTGATTCCGCTCACGATTGGCAGTTTCTTGATCTATATTGGCCTGGATGCGAGCAAGCGCTGGCGCGACAAGCGTCAAGTGCTGCTGCGCGCGCGGGCCATCGCCGAAGCAGAACTGGAGAACTATGACTTATCCTCTGACGTCTGAGACCGATAACACAGAACAAGCTGCTTCGGTCGAGCGGATCAAACAAAAGACACAGATCCGCAGATTGCGGTCCATCCAGTCTCTGGCTGCGCGCGTACAAGTCGCGGCAGATGGCTCGAAAATTTTCTTGCGCTTTACGCGGGCGCAGCGCCTCGAACACCAGGTTTTGACAGTGTCATTCGGCACCTTGGCCATAACGGGCTTGCTCCAGCGCTACAGTCACCTGAGCTTGATCAAGTTTATGATTGGTATTTTTGGCAGTGTGGACACCTTGCGCACGCTCCATCACCTGGCCGCAGTTGTTCTGGCCTTGCAATCTGTCTATCACGTCGAGCGAATCCTGGTTTCGTGGTTCATAAAAC
>JAAEPW010000915.1 GCA_024232355.1 Chloroflexota bacterium
CAAGAGTAAAACAAGGATAAAAAGCAACAGGGCCACTCCCCGGCCGGAAACCTGGGTGGCCCTGTCTCACACACTGCACCTTACGGCACAATCTATTAGGCTCCTCGGGCGGGACTCGAACCTGCAACCCATCGGTTAACAGCCGATTGCTCTGCCAATTGAGCTACCGAGGAACGTTTGCGGCGGTATTATACCTCCGAGCGGCAAAATGTCAACTTTTGACATCGAGAGTAAGGATGTCAAAAGCCAGTTACTTTTTAGTCACTTGAGCCCAGTCGGCCAAAAAGCTCTCCATCCCTGCATCGGTAAAGGGACTGTGAATCATCTTTTTTAACGCGCCAAAGGGTATAGTGATAATGTCCGCTCCGATTAGCAACGAATCCACAATGTGGGCCGTGTGACGGATACTAGCGGCCAATACCTGGCAGTCAAAACCATAGTTGTCAAAGATAGCGCGCGTCTGGCGCACAACTTCCATTCCATCCAACCCCGCATCGTCTATCCGCCCCACAAAGATAGAGGCAAAGTCAGCCCCCGCTCTGGCAACCAGATACGCTTGGGCTGGGGAAAAGATCAGGGTAGCGTTGATGCGCCCATTAGGCCAGGAGGATACCTCCTTCATCGCCTTGACTCCCTCAACAGTGGTCGGAATCTTGACATAGACGTTGTCTGCCCAGGAGAGAATGTCCCGGGCTTCCTCAATCATCTCGGCAGCGTCAGTGCTGACCACCTCGGCGCTCACTGGTCCATCTACCATTTCTGCGATCTTGAGCGTGTTCGTCTTGAGATCAGCCGTGCCTGCACGCAGCATTAGTGTGGGGTTCGTGGTTACACCGTCGAGAACACCCCAACTAGCGGCTTTACGAATTTCGTCTAGCTTGGCCGTGTCTATAAATATCTGAGCCATTGTTATACCTCCATACAAGGGAATGAATATGAACTTTTCAATCTAGTGCAGTTGGGCGTAAATACCCCACCGTGAACACGTTCACGCGTGATACAAACTTTAACGCCTAACTGCTCAAGTGTTTCGCGGCAGATTAGCATCATAATAGGTAGTTTGCGTTGATAGTCGGCAATTTTGAACTGTAGGTTTATTTACGCCGCGAAACACTAGTATGGTTGCAAGTGTACCACAGGTTAATATGGAGACAAGTTCCCGTTTGATAAAACACTCCCAAATTAGATCGAGGGAGGGACCGCCTGATTTGCAGCATAGCAATAGATCGTGATCGCAACGCCGGTATCTTGCACGAGCATATTTCGTGGTTGTACCAACATCCAGATGACCATCACAAAGTCACCGGTGGACCCGGCAGCGTTGGTTACTATGATGAGTAGCAGCACTGGCACGACAAAAGCGGGGACGATAGGCAACAATACCACACCAATCAAGGTGAGCAAGACAAACGGAGCCAACCCGACGACCAAATGTTGGCGTCGTGGCAGGTACCAATCAGGTGCGGCGGCGTAGGCAGCAAAGGGAAGTTCAAGTCCGAACACCGGTCGCTCTCGCGTAAAATACCAAAAGAAAATGCCGTGGGCCGCCTCGTGTAGGATGACCATCACGATCTGGATACTGATCACTATCACAACGGCCATAAGCACGCCGACATTTTGCAGCCTGGCGCTGGTTTCCCATGCGATTGCCACTGCGTCCGGCCGCAAAGCCCGCAGGAGCAACAGTGCCAGCCAAACAAAGCAAAGCCTCCCAATCCGACGATATTGAGCCCCAAGGCAGCCAGTTTGTTCTGGGAGAGGTCCAGTTTCTTGTGTGCCTGGTAGTTTGATGGGAGCATTTTGCAAGCTTTCATATCTATCCTTCACAATCCTATCTTGATTACATACTCTGTGCAGGACTGGGCCGTCCCACCGCCGTGAATATCAAATCTGTCCCCAGGTAGACGTCTTGTCCATATCCCATTTTGACCGACGCACGACGATCCACCCGTTCCACTTTTGCCTCGACCTGGCCGGCGCCTGCCTGCCGAGCCAATGCTCTCAATTGCTCTGGCACGACTTGTTGAGCATGCGCCACGGCCTCTTCCAGGGTATCAAAGTCACACACGCCATCGGGCAAGAGCAAACGAAAGCCCAGCTCACCGTCGAACGGGCGAATCGTCGCCCGCAGTTGCTGCACGACGCTGCCCGCCACCGCTCCTACCGCGTTCCCCACCTCGGCGCGGCGGGGGATGATTAGCTCGGTGTGCAGTCGTTGGGCCACGCGAGGTATATAGGCCTTCACCGGCGCGCCGACGGCGACCAGCGGCTGGCGCAGCTTTAGCTGACAATCCAAGTCGGAATCGAGCGCGTTTCCCAGTGCCCGGTCCAACAGTGCCGTCGCCGCTGGCTCTTGAGCCCAATTGGGCAAGGTGACCTCGTCGTTCAACACTTTGCTGACCAATTCCCTCACCACCCGATTCGATACGCCGGCGACCACACGCTCACAAAACACCTCAGGGGAGAGATCCAACTGCGCCACCAAGAGTTCGGCACCGATCCGGGATGCCTCGACGTCCCAACGCTCAAAACGACCCAGGACGTGCAGGGCATCGGTGGGGGTGAAACCGGCCCGCAAGACCAGTCCCCGTGTCTCCAACTCTTTGACTTGTCTCTCGACAACCGAGCGATAGCGCAATTTGTCTGCTAAAAAGTCTAGCGATTTGGGACCTGGGGCCAAGTGCTCTAACAAGCCTCGTTCTTCATCCGCGAGTCCGTGGAACGTTTGACGCTGTGCCAGCGCGAACTGCCCGGTCAAGCTGTCCTTGCGGTCGCGGGCTATCTGTCGCTGCAACTCGTCCACGATCCCAGAATGCTCACTCGCCAACAGGCACAACGGCACCACCCGCCGTGGGCCGATAGTCAACTGTCTGTTGCCGTCCAAACGCACCAGACTATCGCCGCCTTGCCCAACCGTGTGGACGTCCACCGCCTCGATCATGGTCTGCCACTGGCCAACCCGCGCGCCCTCGGGGTTGAGCCGGGGCCGACCGTCGTGCAGCACGGCGATGTCGGTTGTCGTACCGCCCACGTCTACTACCCAGACGTCGCGGCGGCCTGCCAAATGCCACGCGCCGACCACACTGGCCGCCGGTCCTGAAAGGATCGTCTCGATGGGGCGCTTCATCGCCCACTCGGCCCGCACCAGCGAGCCATCACCCTTGACCACCATCAGTGGGGCAGTGATAGCCTGTTCGTCCAGCGCGCGACGGACGGTACTGATGAGATCTCGCAGCAACGGGATCAAACGGGCGTTGAGGGCCGTCGTCGTCGCCCGGCGCACGGCGTTGAGGCGGGTGGTCAGTTCGTGGCCGCATGTGACGGGGAGACCGGTTAACTCGTCCACCAACGCGCGTACCCGCAGTTCGTGGGCCGGGTTGCGCACACCGAAATAGCCCGACACGGCAAAGGCATCCACCCGCTCGCGACGGGCCAGGATCGCGTCTCGTACTGCCGCCTCATCCAGCGGCTCGACCTCGTTGCCCAGCCCGTCGTGGCCGCCGCGCAGGTAGACCACGTCCTGTGTCACTAGATCGCGTTCAAAGCCGTATTGTTGGATCAACACTGGGTCGTAGCCGATGAGCAACAGGCAGACCGGCCCGCCCCGCCCCTCGACGATAGCGTTGGTCGCCAACGTCGTTGAAAGAGCTACAAAGTCTACTTTGGCCGGGGATACGCCGTTCCCCTCAAAAACCGCCGCCACAGCTTGTCCGATCCCGATAGAGAGATCGTGGCGGGTGGTCAGGGCCTTGTCCCCAGATAGCACCTCGCCGCTGGCGTGGTCTACGAGGACGGCGTCGGTGTAGGTTCCGCCTGTGTCGATGCCTAGAGCGATTGTCATAGATTTATCTCCTTCTCACGGTATCTGGCCTAATCTGAGCCTAGCCACTATGGGCAGATGATCAGAGCCACCATCTTGACCGACAAAAGCTTCGATGGCCACAAAATCGTTCGAGTGCCAGACATAATCGATGCGTTGGATCGGAAAGGGAGCCACTGGTGGGTAAAAGGTATGGCCGAATCCCCAACCCACCTCACGAAAACTGTCATTTAGCACTGTGTCGAGACGCGCATAGGCTTGGGACGTATCGGTCAGGTTACAATCGCACATCAACAGGATCGGTTCATCTAATCCCGCGATTTCTTCCTGGATGCGGGTGACCTCGGCTACGCGCCGCCCGTAGCGCTCGAGAACCAACGGCACAAACTCGGCCAACGAGTGCTCGAAAAAATTGTTGGGTGAGAGATGTACCACGAAAACGTGAACGCGCCGATCCTCGACACGAACGGTTGTGTGCAGCGCGATGTCGAGTGGTGGTAGCGGGAACCACTCTGCCGATTCAATGGGAAAACGGCTTAAAAGCCCCGCGCTCTGCCCAGACTCTAACGATCGTAGGGTATTGTAAGGATACTCGGTTTCAAGCGCATCGGCAATTGCTTGCGCACCCTCTGGTCGCAGTTCCAAGAAACCGACGATGTCAGGTGATGCGGACTGAACGCTTCTGGCAATGGCCTGATAATCCTTGTTTTTGTACAATACGTTAAAGCTCATAACGGTGATGCCTGGTCCAACGTCCTGCACCGAACTGGGCAAAGATGGCAAAAACAACTCGCCAAACAGAACAACAAAGGCAACTATGGGAAGGCTCAGTTTTAAGAGCAAAGGTCGACGGCGCTGCCAAATAGTGACAACGAGGAACAGAGCGAGTGGTAGGAACAGGTATTCTGTCACCGTGTTGAGCAAAGCGAGAGGCCAAAATCGGTCAAAAAGCAGCACTCGAAAAAACAGCCAAAGCGCAATAAACACGACGTATGATGTGACCAGTCGGGTAAGAGTCGAGCGTTCTTGTGCAGTGGATGCTGTCATTTTATTCATCGCAGTTTGACCACCCAGATGAGAGCAAGTATAATTCTTAACCAGAGTTTGGCAAGCTGGTTTTGGCGATTAGACGTTGTTCAGAAACAACGTTATCGCCCTACACACAGTAGGAGCGAGTGATGGACGATCTACTGCGCCAAGGTATAACCGCTGCGAAAGCGGGGCAGCGAGAGCACGCCCGCGAACTATTGATGCGGGTGGTAGAGCAAGATGAGGAAAACATCACGGCCTGGTTGTGGCTGAGCGGCGTGGTGGACAGCCTGGACGACCGGGAGATTTGCCTGGAAAACGTCCTGTCCGTCGATCCCGACAATGCCGCCGCACAGCGTGGCCTGAACACTCTCTACCAGCAACAGGCAGATCATCTGCTGGAGGAGGGCATCGCCGCCGCCAAAGCGGGCCAGCGAGAGCGCGCTCACGAGTTGCTTTCGCGCGCCGTCGAGTACGACGAGGAGAACGCCTCGACTTGGCTGTGGTTGAGCAGTGTGACGGACAGCCTGGATGAGCGAGAGATTTGTTTGCAAAATGTCCTGTCCCTCGATCCCAAAAACGCCACTGCACGCCAGGGATTGACTCAGGTACAAAAGCAAAAAGAGGAACAGCCGTCATACGTCCCCATGCCAGAGTCACCTCTGGCGGCGCGTACCAGGACAGCGGTCTCGCCAGCCGCCGCCATGTTGCGTGAGAGTTTTGCAGATCAGCGACCGCCAGAGCTGGAACCGGAAGCAGCTCCGCTCCCCCAAGACGAGTTTGGCGACGAATATTTGTGTCCCTACTGCACGGCCCCAACTGAGCCCGATGACCGTAAATGCCCGGCCTGCGACGGTGACCTGTGGCTCAGACTCAGGTTGCTAAAAGAGCGCTCTACCTGGTTGTGGTCCACGCTAACATTGCCGATCTCTGGCGTGCTCCAGAGCGGCGTGACGCTCATCTTTTTGCTCACCTACGCCTATCTCGCAAATTACGTGGTGCAAAGGCCATCGGAAGGCGGCATACAGTTCGCGCTGCGACTCGTCCAGGGCGCGTTACACGTTACGTCTGAACCCTTTACGCTATTGCCCGTCTACTTGGGATTGCCCAACAACGTTCCGGCGGACACAGTCGCCGCGGCCCTCGGAGCACTGCCGCGGCCGGTTTTTTTTTCGTTCACCGTGCCTCTCTTGTTCTCGCTGATCATATTTGTCGGGCTATACAAGCGATGGAAGCCGGTCTATTATGTGTATATGGTCAGCACGGCATTGGGTTTGGTCCTGGCCGTTGTAGGGATGGTCTTGAGCCCGGGACTGAATATGATGTTTGCGGGATCGTTGTGTATTGCGTTGGTCACCGCAATGATGTTTTTGATGGGGTTCAAGATCAGGGACGATTTCAAGTGGAAAGAAGAGCGGATTCTCCTGCGTGCCGACCGTGGTCTTGCCAACGCCACCGACTTTATGGTCCGGGGAGATTTTTACGCCCAACATAAAATGTGGGCCATGGCCGCCATTCACCTGCGACGGGCAGTCGCTTTTTCGCCCGATGATCCCGATTGTCAAATGGCATTGGCCGGGGCATATCTCCGGCTCAAACGATACGATCATGTGGCCCGAATCCTGGAACACGTGCGGGGCATCATCCCCGGCGACCCCCAGGTCGAAAAGCTCCAGGCCCTATTAGACGATATGCGCGCCGCCGATCGAGCGGACAACAAACAGTCTGGGAAATGAACACCGTTCGAAAAGATTTTACCGGGAAACTTGATCCGCGCTGGCGAGAGTACGTCGTGGGCAACGGCGCATTGGAACCCGGCGGTCACACCCTCCGTTTTATCACCACTGATGCTGCCTCGCACAAGTATTCGGATGCCCAGATAGACGATTACGAGGGTTTGCCTCGCCGTCGTTTTCTCTGGCGTCCACCTCTGCGGCTGACCCTGCGCGCCCGCTTTTCTCATCCGGCGGAAAAACTGATCGGGACCGCCGGTTTTGGTTTCTGGAACGATCCCCTTTTGATGACGGGGACGCGGATGCCCGCTCTCCCCCGCGCTATCTGGTTCTTTTACGGCTCGCCGCCCTCAAATATGAAACTGGACTTGCACACCCCAGGCCACGGTTGGAAGGCCGCCACGATAGACGCCTTGCGCCCCGCTGCACTATTGCTGGCCCCCGTCGCGCCGCTGGCGGTGCTGTTGATGAACGTCCGCTCCCTCTACCGTGCCCTGTGGCCCCCCATTCAGCGGACACTGAATGTGCAAGAAGCCACAGTTGAGGTAGATATGACCGAGTGGCATACCTACGTTGTCGAGTGGAGAGTGAAGCGGGCACGATTCAGCGTGGATGGAGAGTGGGTAATAAAAGATGCTCCCTCGCCCCGAGGCCCACTGGGCTTTGTTATGTGGTTGGACAATCAATACATGATAGTCACGCCGTGGGGACGGTTTGGCTGGGGGCTGCTGGATGCGCCGGGTCGCCAGTGGATGGAAGTGGAGCAGTTGGAAATCGAGCCTGAGATATTCAGATTACCCGGAGCTGAACCTCCGGGCTGAAAGAGCCAATCTCCTTCGGGGTTGGATTCTTAACCCAGAGGGCTTTGCTCTCTCAGTGCGGAGTCTCTAGTCCCGCGCAGTTTCAGAACGTGCATAATCCACATTCACCCACGAGTAATGAAATCAGGAGGACAACAAAATGCCCAAACTGCACATTCGCGACATTGACCTATATTACGAAACCGCTGGACAAGGCCAACCTATCCTCTTTATCCATGGCCTGGGTTCCAGCAGCCGGGACTGGGAGCTGCAAGTTGCCGTCTTTGCCAAAACTCACCAGACGGTCACCATTGACGTGCGCGGCCACGGCCAATCGGACAAGCCGCCGGGTCCCTACAGCGTGCCCCTCTTTGCCACTGATACTGCCGCGTTGATCCAATCGCTCGGCATTGCTCCCACGCATGTGGTCGGCATCTCGATGGGCGGTATGATCGCTTTTCAACTGGCTGTGAGCGCACCTGATTTGGTGAAAAGCTTGGTGATCGTCAACAGTGGGCCAGAGTTGGTGTTGCGCACTTGGAAAGAACGCTTGAATGGGCTCCAGCGTCTGCTCATCGTCCGCTTGATGGGAATGCGCAAAATGGGGGAGGTGTTGGGCAACCGTCTCTTTCCCAAACCAGAGCAAGAGGAACTGCGCCAGATGTTTGTCGAGCGGTGGGCCAAGAATAACAAGCGGGCTTATTACGATGCGATGCGGGGACTCGTCGGTTGGAGCGTGACCGACCGTTTGGGCGAGATTCATTGTCCAACCCTGATAATCGCGGCAGACGAGGATTATACGCCCATATCGCTCAAACAAGAGTACGTGGCTCAAATGCCAAGGGCCGAATTGGTGGTGATCGAGGATTCTCGCCACGCCACACCTGTAGAACAGCCAGAGCAGTTCAATCAGGCACTAGTGACGTTTCTGTCGAGATAAACGTTTGCTACCACCACGACAGGAAAAAGGTTTGCGTTGAACCTATCAAGCCACTCCGTGTCACCACCACGTCGATCACCACTTTTTGACCTGGCGATACCAGCCTGGATGGAATGTCAAAACTACGTGTGGAGAAACCATGCTCGTCGGTGGGCTCGCACTCGTAATGGTGCTCTTTGCCTGGCGCGTAACGGACTGTTATCGTAACCTCTACGTCTTTAATTGGGTTCTGCCGGTCTGTTACATAGATAAAGACCGTCTGTTTGCCGTCTTGCCCCGTACTGACGTGCCGCACAGAAGCGCGGACATCGAGTTCCAGGATCCTTTCTGGGACCTTGATCCGTGCGGCATATTCTAAAGGAACCTCACTTTCAACGTATATTTCCCCCA
This sequence comes from Chloroflexota bacterium, assembly GCA_024232355.1. Next base: position 8,713 of record JAAEPW010000915.1, read on the forward strand.
GGTTGGTCAAATGCATCTGCAATCCGAACTGAGCCTCAGGCCGCCATTCCATCCGCGCACGCTGAAAATATTGCACTTGGTGCCCGCCTTCATTGAACGCCTCGGAGCGAGGATAGCCAAATATGTCCACTCCACCGTGATCCTGAAAATAGTCGAGAAATGCATAAGAGACGATATGATTCGTCTCTGGAAAATAGCGGCGCAGGTGAGTGTTGAACAGGGGGATTTTCTCTGGATCCGTATCGGGGAAATGATAGCCCAGTTCGTCAACCAATAATCCCAGTTGCACTTGATAGAGTTCTGGATTGTTTGGGTGCCACTCCATCCGTGCCCGTTGAAAGTACTGTACCCGCAACCCTAGATTGGGATCGTAGAATGCTTCTGTGAGTGGATAACCGAATATTTCCAGCTCTCCATGTTCTTGGAAAAACTGGAGAAACTCGTCACACACATAGTGCCCGACGTCTTCGAAATACTCACAATCTTCGTTCTGAGCTCGTGAGGGTATACCAAACACGTTACTAGTGATGATGGCTATCATCACCAGCACAACTATTAAAAACGATTTTTTACTAGTCATTGTCCCCGCTCCTAACCCGCCCTTTGATCAGAAGCTACAGCATACGGTCATTGTACATTGTTCTTAAAAATCTGACCATCTAACGGTGATCTGGGTTGCGTGTGAAATGTACTTGTCAAACGCTGTAATATCGGCTTGATAGGTGCACTTGTACGAGATGGCAAACTATCAAGAGCAAAAAATTGAGCCTCGCTATGTTCATTGATATCGACTTGTAGCTGACCATTGACGTTTCTGACCAGGTACACTACCGTCACGTTATACACTTGATCGCCATTAGGGTACTCGTAAAACAAGTCCGGCCCAGAAAAAACACCAAACAGAGCCAAGTCATCGATTTCAAGTCCTGCCTCTTCAAACGTTTCGCGTTTGACCGTCTCTTCCAATATCTCTCCTGGTTCCATAGCACCGCCCGGAATGCCCCAAGAGTCATTGTCTGACCGGCGTAGCAAAAGCAATTCTTCTTTCTGGTTGATGATCAGAGCCGCGGCTCCTACCATGATAAACGGTCTGTGTCCAATAAGCTTGCGAATTCTGTGATGTATTCCATAAGGTTTTATTTCCAAGTATCCGGGCCAAGAGCATCACCAATGGCCTGACCATATATTGCGCCTCGCGTTTGATTTATAGTCGTTGGTTGCATTTCGGAACACCATGATGCCGGAATCATCCAACATCATGGTGACTTGCCTCATTCAATTACGGCTCTCTGGAACTTTGCAGGGAGAGACCCTAAAGGTTTCGCTCAAGACTGTGCAGACAATGTTTTGCGCCAGATAATGCCCCTTTTCCGTCATAGGCACTGGTTCAGTTGAATGGGATTACGATGTAGCCGCGCTTTCCATAGCGCGTAAGGTCCTGTGAGGTATGGAAACCTCGGCTACAAGCCCCTTTTTGAGCCACAATTGGCTGACTATCCAGAAATCCCACCCAACTGAACCAGTACCCCGTCATATTTTGTACCAAAACTTTTAGGGTCTGCGACTGACCCCGCGAAATCCCAGAGCCTCAATTACTTACGATGCCCCAATGCAACTGGGAAAAACAGTCCCAAGAAAACGACCGATTCTAGCTCATCTACAAGCTCGGATATCCGTAGATCGCTGAACGCTCTTTGTAGAATTATCCCGACGACGAACCAGACAATGACCAGAGCCCATACCACGCAATCAAAAATCCTTGACTTTGCATCCTTTCTTGATCTCGGAGGATACCACAAACCTGCGAATGAAAAGATCAAAACCAAAGCTATGAAAAAGATATCGATCCCGGAGAACCCCCACTCTTTGACATACTCGATCGTGCCTCCGAGGGTAAGAGCAACCGCGACCCAGAAGAATGGATTTCATGAGACTCTTTTCCATAACGCTTTCAAGACACTCTCCTCATTCCAGTGAATGATACGGTCGTTACCTTGGCCATGTATGTCTATTTTGGCCGAACCCGCAGAGCGGGATTTTGCTTTGAGCACGCCGGTTTAGCGTCGTGCGGTGAACTGGAGAATGTAAAATTGCCAGACTTCTAACCTACCCAATATCACACCGACTCAGAACCGTGCTTTTTTTCACGATACAACATCCACATTGCGCCCAACCCGGCGAGCGTCACGAGCAAACCAATGAACCAGCCCAGCACCGGAATCGAGCGGGCCAGGACGTACAAAACGACGCCCATCACCAACGGCCAGATCACCTGATCCGCATACCGGGGGACAAGCCGCTGCCATACCAACCTGCCCACCAGATAAGCAACGATCAGCTTGGCCCCGTACGCGATGGCCAGCCAGAATAGGGCACCAGCCAGGGCCAATCCAGAAAAGCCCACGCCAAAGACCGTGACTGCCAACCCACCCAGGGTGACCACACTCGTCAAAATCCCCAAAACGAGGATCAACACGGCGAGAATGACTAGTACAGTGTGGCCACCGACCAACACCACGCTCCCCCATCCAATGACCGGAAGCGGTTTGCGTTGCATCCGGTCTGCCAACCGGTTTAGCAATGGGGTATGCGTCCAAACCGCCAAACCACCCAATACAAGCAGCGTGACGAGATCCCTCATCCGCTTGGCAAACCACTGACTCGCGAGATATTGCATATCTGGATGCGGTACCGATTTGTCGACCTGGTACTCGATCCCGCCGCCAGGAACCGCCTCGATCCTATCTGACTGCTCCACCGAACTAACGTACGCAAGTGTGCCACCGATATATGCATCTTTGGTAACTCGCAACCCCGATTCAACAGACTTGGCTGCGCCGAGTTGCCGGGAGCCGCCGAATAATAGGATACCCTCGTCTGGTCCGGGGACTGTGGCCATCACATTCCGTCCAACAATTCCCCTGATTTCCAACGCGCCTACTTCTACCTGTATGTCCCGTTCAACCCGTCCGTCGAGCAGCGCCCAAATACCACTTATTATTGCGTCGCGTCCAACCATCGAGCCGGATTGCGTCTCGAGACTAAAACCGTTAAAGAATACGTTACGTCCTACCACGGCCAATGGCCCCAGCACGGCAGAATTATTGATGCAGAACAGGCTGCCCCTCAACCTGCCGTTCATCAAGAGCGATTGTCCCACAAAGGCCACGTTGCCGTTCACCTGACCGTTGACCGTCACGTCCACGCCAGACATGATCAAATCCCCGTTCACATCGCCGTTGATGGTGACACTCCTCCCCGAGGCGATCAAGTTGCCGTTGATTATGCCATCCACCACGACGACCTCGCTGGAAACGAACACATCATCGTCAATCACCTCGTCGGCAGTGATGATGCCGTCTTCGTCAAACTCGACTGCTTGGGCCACCTGCGGTATCCCCAGCGTTCCAATCAATACCAGTCCCAGCAAAGTGACCAGTGCCATAAACCAACGTGTGCGAAAACGAACCATTTATCGGACCTCCTCGGTGGTCGTGTGTATCATACGCCTATTGCCTCTGCCAATTCTCCCGCCGTAGAATGCCGCGCGTCGGGGTCTTTGGCCATGGCACGCAGAATCGCAGCCGCGACGTTTTCGGGCAACTCGGGCACCAGTAAGCGTGGGTCGGGAGCGGGTTGTTGCAAGTGGGCCAACATCACAGCACCGGGATTGTCGCCACAGAACGGAAGCGCACCGGTGAGCATCTGGTACAACATCACGGCCAAAGCGTACACGTCGGCGCGACCATCGGCTTTGCGAGCACCCTGGACCTGCTCAGGGGCCATATAGTCCAGCGTCCCCATCATCATCCCGGTTTTTGTGACGCCGGTATCGCTGGCGCGGATCTTGGCGATGCCAAAATCCGTCAGAATCGCGCGAGTGCCTCCCCTTTCCTTCTGAAGCATCACGTTGGAAGGCTTGACGTCGCGGTGGATCACACCCTCAGCGTGAGCATAGTCCAGGGCATTGGCAATATCTTGCAGGAGCGGGAGGACCTGTTCCAACGGTATCTGCCCGGTTTCACGCACATAGCCGCTCAAATCCACGCCGTCGATAAACTCCATCACCATATAGTACGTCCCTTCCACATCGCCAAAGTCAAACACCTGCACAATGTTCGGATGGCGGAGCGCGGCGACGGCCTGCGCCTCGCGCTCGAATCGCTGGCGAAAGTCGGCCTCGGCGGCCAGGCTGGTGGACAGGATTTTGATCGCCACCGTGCGGTCGAGGCGAGGATGGCGGCCTTTGTAGACCTCGGCCATTCCGCCCCGGGCCAAGAGTTCGAGCACTTCGTAGGTGCCCAGGCGCGTTCCCGAGGGCAACCCATCGGATCCCGAGAGATTCGCCGCTGGCGGGCTCGAACTGGCCACAAAGGACGATGAAAGAAAATTCTCCCACGCCCGCGAGGGATAGAGATACGCGCCGTTGTCCGAGACCAGCAGGCATTTCTGGACCAGGTCGCGCAGCACCCCACGCAGCGTAGTATCGCTGGACGCCCGCGCGGCGGCGCTGGACAACTGGCGGAGCGTGCGTTGTTCGTCGGACGTCAGATTGTGCCAATAGTATTGAAAGTGAGGTGCCAGTTCGAGGGTCGTCCGCCGCTCGATCTCTGCAGTATCGCTCGGATCTTCAAAAGCGTGGAAACAAGCCACTTGCAGAGCCAACGGATGCCCGCCCACCAGGTTGTAGATAAAGTCCTCGGTGGCAGAGGGGAACGGCGAGCCCACAGTCTGGGCCGGTCCGCGGATCAGTTGGCGCGCTTCCTCCTCTGGCAAAAGTCCTAAAAAGAGCGGGGCAAAAATGTTAAAAAATGGGCTGGAAAGAATTTCCTGCGATTTACCCGAATAGGTGAGTTGGATGAGTGGGCGGGCCGAACCGGTGAGAAAGGCAAGTTTGTAGCGCCCGGCAGCGGAACGAAGGGCGTTAAAGAAATTGACGTTCAGACTGGCGTTGGTGCTCAACCGCTCGAACTCGTCGAGGACCAACACCACTCGCAGACCGCGACGGTTGAGCTTGCGGATGGCTCCTTCGAAGGAGAGGCGCGACGGTTTGTCTATCGCTCGTTCGAGGGCTGGTTCCGGGGGTAGGTCTCGCTCGTCGAGAGCGGTTTCAATCTCGCCCGCAAACTGGCCCAGGATTTCGGCGTGCTCTCCCTCGCCTAACACCTCACAATCTAGGTAGGCAAAGAGAATGTCCTCTCCCAAACCCAAATCGGGCCATGTCTCTGGCCGCATCAGGTGAAACAAGAGCGAAGTCTTGCCGATCTTGCGCGGCCCGACGATAGAGATCGATTGGTTGCCACGCAGAAAAGCCGCAATCTCGTTCAACTCGTGTGTCCGGCCAAAAAACATCTCGGGATCATGCACCGGTCCGCGAAAAATATAAGGATTATCCATCACAGTTTCTCCGTAATGCAGGAAACAATTCTACCAACCGATCGACAGTTGGACAAATCTCCATCTCACATAACAGTATACTGCCAATAAACGCTAAGGTCAACATGTTGACGGTCTGGCAGCTTTTTCAATTAGATATAGCCGGGAGCAGACAGTTGGATCGCCACATTTCCCGGGCCGCGCGGGCGTATTTTTCGTGAGTGGCGTGCCAGTCCTGTACCTTGTCGATTGGCCAGTATCGCAATGCCGACCCCTCGTGCGACAGCGTCAATTCGCCGCCAACAATCTCGCACATGTGAACAACCGCGATCATTGTGTGTGGCCCATTTTGCGCGCTGGGCATGCGGGTGAACACGCCAACCAATTGCTTGACCTCGACCTCCAGCCCCGTCTCCTCTCGCACTTCTCTGACAACCGTTTCTTTGGGTTTTTCGTTCGGTTCAACCCAACCACAGGGCAAGCACCACCCGCTGCCATCGGCCCTCTCCATCAGCAAGATTTCACCATCCGGGTTGAATATCGCCGCGTCGGCCCCCACCTTGGGCGTGATATAGCCAAGCTCGCGCAAAAACCGCGTTCTGATCTCGGTGTCCGGCAGCGTTAGCAGTTCGCCATATGTCTGTGTTGCCAGCCTCACAAGCTGCTCGTATCGTTCACGGTCATAGGCGCTTGAGGTAAAATTCAGACCATTTCGGGCGATGGTCTGAATCTCGTCCAACAGTGAAAAAATATCCATACATAATCCTCCTAGATCGTCTACTCTAGCACACTTGCCAAAGTCTGGCAACTGAATTATATTGGCCTGGGAGGAATTCTTATATGGCCGAAATCAAGTTCAAGGCTGACCTTCACCGGAAAGAATTGCACAGCCAACTGGCCGAGCGCATCGCGCTGTTGATGATCGGGACCAGCGGTCTAGTCATATGGCTTTTATCTGGGTTTATGGGATATTTGCCGGCATCTGAGATCGGCCTGTCGAGCGCGATGCTGCTAACGGGGGTCGTGACGTGGGCCCTGGTCAAAATACAACCGATGCTAGCACGCCACTTGACGGTGTGGGGTCTCACGGCCGGGTTGGTGGCTGCGATGAAGCTGTTCCCGGTATCGTGGCTTCCCTTTCTGGGGTTGATGTTGGTCTTTGTCGGCGCGATGATGCTCAGGGGTGGTGGGTTCGTGGTCGCGGGCATGGTCACCGTGGCAGCGATATGGCTAACGAGCCAGGGAATTCGTGACTACCCACTGTTCGGGTTACTGGTCTCACTAATAATCAGTATGACCCTAGCCTGGCAAATCACGCGCACGCTGTACGATACCCTGGATTGGTCGTGGGCAATGCAGCAACGGGCCGACCATCTCCTAGAGGTAGCCCGCGACCGCCAGGGCGAACTGAACCGCGTGCTCAAATCGCTGGATCTGACCAACACGCTGCTGAACCGCACGCAGCGTGACTTGATCTCGGCCCGCAGGCGCGCGGAAGAAGCGCGCTTGACCAAAGAACAGTTCGCTGCCAACGTCAGCCACGAGTTGCGCACGCCGCTCAATTTGGTGCTGGGCTTTAGCGAGATGATTTACCTTTCGCCCGAGATCTATGGCGATATGCAGTGGCCCCCCAAGCTGCGCCGAGCCATTTACCAGATCTATCGCAGCAGCCGCCACTTGCTAGAGATGATCGACGACGTGCTCGAACTCTCTCGTTTCGAGATGGTGGGTTTTACGTTGAACAAGGAACCCATGTCGTTGGAGCCGCTGATGCGAGAGACCGCCGAAATCGCCGACGACCTCTTTCAAGGCCGGGAGGTCTGCCTGGAAGTAGAGATCGCGCTGGACCTGCCGGTTTTGGACATTGACCGCACCCGCATCCGCCAGGTATTGTTGAACCTGCTTAGCAACGCGGCGCGCTTCACCGAAGAGGGCACGGTGCGAGTAGAGGCGCGCCAAGTTGAGAGAGAAGTGATAGTGAGCGTCAGTGATACCGGACCTGGCATTCCGCCAGACAAGGTGTCTCACATATTCGAAGAGTTCTACCAGGTGGACAACACGCTGCGCCGCAAGCACGGCGGCACGGGCCTGGGTCTGGCCATCAGCAAGCGTTTCGTCGAGGCGCACCAGGGACGCATCTTTGTCGAGACGGAAATGGGGATCGGCTCGACGTTTTCCTTCGCCCTGCCCATTCCGGGTGAAGGCGCGCAGCTCTCGCGCTTACAATCGGGGCGCTTGCCCGACTCGACCAAACCCACCCCATCCCCTCCCGTCATCGTGGTCGACCCCGACCCAGCAGTGGCGGCAATGGTAGGCCGCTACGTGGCATCTTGCGAGGTCGTGCACGTGGGGGACACAGAGCGGCTGGCCGACGAAATCGAAATCTATCATCCCAAGGCGGTGGTATGGAACGTACCGCCGGAAAAGTGGCAAACCGGCGATGGCATAGGGCCAAACGACGCCCTCGCTCTGCCCGTATCTCTGATCGAGTGCAGCTTGCCCAGCCGGGCGTGGCTGGCCCAAGACCTAGCCGTGGCCGCTTGTCTGACCAAACCCATCACCCCCCAGAGCCTTTTGCGCGAGATCAACCGGCTGGGCGACGTGCGCGATGTGCTGGTTGTGGACGATGAGCGGGGCTTTTGCCAGTTGGTGGAACAGATGCTAGAGACAGCCGGTCGCCCCGTTGAGGTGCGGCATGCCTACGACGGTACCGAAGGTCTGGCCGCAATGAAAGTCCGCCCGCCCGATCTGGTGTTGTTGGACATTATGATGACGGGGATGGATGGTTTTCAGGTGCTGGACGAGATGCGGCAGCAGCCCAATCTGGCAGACGTGCCCGTGGTGTTATTGACAGCCAGCAGTTACGTCGAAAGCGCGCTGGCGCAGTTCGGCGGCCAGATGGTGATCCGTCACCGGGACGGTCTGAGTCCAGCCGAGGTCTTGCGCTGCCTGGAGGCGGTGATTGGCGGGCTGGAACTGCGTTCCAAAGAGTGGTTAGAGTCGTGATATGCAACAACTTTTTGCCACGAATTTTCTCTAGCCATTATTCGTGCAATTCGTGGCAAGATAAAAGTTGCTATACAACTCCCAACTGGCGCAGCGCGTTCAGAATATCGTCCCGGCTGATCGGTTTGGTCAGGGAGAGAGAGGCCCGCAGGGAATAGGCCAATTCGGGGTTGTTGATCACCGAGCAGACGATCACCGGGACATTGGCTGTCTGTGGGTTGGTGCGCAGCCGTTGCAAGATCTCCCAGCCATCCATTTCCGGCATCATCACATCCAGTATGATGGTATCGGGGAGCAGTTCCTGAGCCAGCCGCAACCCTTCCTGGCCGTTGGTGGCCGCCATCACTTGACAGGCGTGGCCGGAGAGATAGTCGCTCAACAACACGACCAGACCCTCGTTGTCATCAATGACCAGTATGATGGGACAATGAGCCGTCATACGCAGGGTGATCACGCGGGTTCCCCCCAGCGCGTCTTTCTGTTTCACTTCCCAACCCAGCCGGTCAACCAGTTGTTCAACGACGGGCGTAATTGCGTGGGCCTCGGCCGCCTCCGGCTCTGGATCGTAGCGCAAGACAAGGGTCGCCTCTTCGTCTCCAGCCACCAGCGAGACGTATAGGGGGCCGGGTTGAGCCTGCCCCACAGCCTGGCTGAGGGTATTGGTCAGCACCTGCCGGGCCAGCACCGGATCGGTCGAGATGATGGCCGGTTCTGGTGTGGATTCGGTGTCTAGAGTCACGGACCGTTGCGACGCCATCCATTCCACCACGCTTTGCGCTTTCTCGAGCAGCGCGGATATATCGGTGGGCTGGAGGCTGGTCTCCAACCGGGCGATCTCAGCCTGAATGGACGACAGTCGAGTGGCGGAAGGTTTTTTTGGTGCAGATTGGGGACGTTGCATCCAGAGAATCGCGGCCACGCTCTCCTCGCCGCGTCGCAAGTCACGGTGTGCCTGCCGCCGGGAGACTGCCAGATCGTGTGCGGCCTCCTGGACCGTCACGCCCTCTACATAACGCATCAGCAGCAGATTATAGACGCGGGCGTGGGGTGCGCGAAAAGGGACATTCGGGCCGGGGTTCAGCGTCTCGATAGCAGCGACCAGTTCCCGCCGCAGCCGCTGGCTAGGCGTCTCGCCCGGCTGCCCCGCCGACGGACCGTCCACCTGCGCCAACGGATGGCGCTGCAAGTAGGAAAAGTCGTACAGATGCTCCATAGCATCCTTTACCTGCTTGATAAAGGTTTCTGGCGGTGTATGCAGTTCTTGTACGTGTTGTTTTTCAGACAAACGATCTCCAGTTGCCCCTTGTTCACCAAATCTCAGTTCGTATGGCACTTTTATGGCACTCTGATGTCCCAAGCTGGGCCAAATTCTATAGACAATGGCACAGCAAATATGATATACTTTTCAATACCTTTAGCCTTTTTCGAAATGGTGTTTATGAGCCACCACATGAGCCGCTTTGAGCAACATCAGCCTCTGTGTATAGAAAGCCCGCCAGCATTCAGATTGGCAAAGGTATTGGTTTAAAAAGATTTATTGGGACTGGAGCATAGCATATACTCATCTGGCCTTTCTGTCAACTTTGGGGATCGTATAAAAAGTACAAGACTATTTCTGAATAACGCTGTTTCTGAACAATGCATTGATCTTGGGTGGTCCTCTTATAGAATTTGATCTGATTCTTACCACCCACAGTCGCCAGGCGCGCAAGTTCATCACAAGCAGTGAGATTGCGCGCCCGGCGGAGCAGACATAACGATATAGATACTAAAACACGCAACCGTAGCCACGCTTTCCTAGTGGGAGGTGATTATCGACAAATAAGGAATCAACAGCAACAGACATTTCATTCAAGACGTGCACGAATAATTCAAAAGGAGAAGATAATGCGAAAAACTAGTCTCTGTCTGATCGCCCTACTGGTCATTACCAGTCTAATGTTCACGGCCTGTGGTGGTAATACACAACCCACCCAAGAGGTCGACACATCCTCAAACGCACCGGAAGCGACCGATCCCCCGGCGCCCGAAGAGCCGACAGAAAAAGTGACCATCCGTTGGTTCGTCGGTCTGGGTGCTGGCTCAGAGCCGGAAAACATCCCGCTTGAGGACGCGTTGATCGAAGCATATAATGCGTCACAGGACAAGATCGAACTCGTTGCCGAATACATCGATTACGAGCAAGCACCAGACGTGCTGAGCACGCAGATCGCGGCCGGTAACCCACCAGACATCATTGGTCCTGTCGGCCAGAGCGGCATCAACGCCTTCACCGGCCTCTTTATGGACCTGGAACCTTACCTGGACGCGATGAACTATGATTTTAGCGACTTTAACGAAAGCTCGGTCGACGCCTACCGGCTAGAGGGAGAGGGACTGCTGGGTATTCCGTTTGCAGTTTATCCTTCGATGATCTATTACAACCGTGATCTGTTCGACGAGGCCGACCTGCCCTATCCGCCCCACAAGTACGGTGAACCCTATGCTGATGGCGATCCTTGGACCGTCGAAAAGCTGGAAGAACTTGCCATATTGTTGACGGTGGATGTGGATGGCAACGACGCCACCAGTCCAGACTTTGATCCAGAAAACATTGCCCAGTTTGGCTTTCACATCGTATGGTCAGATGGTATCAGGACCGACCTCGCTGCCCTCTTTGGCGCGGACACCGTCGTGGATGATGATGGCAACGCCGTGCTCTCCGAGCAGTGGCGACAAGGGCTCCGTTGGTATTATGAGGGCTTTCACACAAAACACTTTATCCCCAACTTTACCTACGAGACCAGCGAACTCTTGGGCAACGACAACACATTCAACTCGGGCAACCTAGCGATGACTCAAGCCCATTTGTGGTACACTTGCTGCACCGAAGACGTAGACAATTGGGACCTGGCTGCACTTCCGACGTACAACGACAATGGAGATATAACTGCCAAACTGCACGCCGACACCTTCCGTATTCTGAAATCCACCCAACATCCCGAAGAAGCCGTGCAGGTCGTCGACTGGATGACGGGTGAAGCCGCCGGGAAACTGCTCCAAATCTATGGCGGATTCCCAGCCCGTGCCAGCTTGCAGGAATCCTTTATGCAAGAACTCAACGAGCGCTTCCCTCAGGGGGTAGATTGGCAGGTAGCCGTTGACAGCCTCGCCTATCCAGACATTCCAAATCATGAGGCCAACATGCCCAATTATTCCCAAGCCTTTGACCGGTTGCTCGCTTTCCATACTCTATACGCATCTGAACCCAACTTGGACCTTGACGCTGAAATAGACAAGCTGGTGGAAGACTTGCAAGCGATCTTTGACGAGGTAGAATAGAGTTTTACTGGAACCATTGAACGCGCGATGGGCAAACATCGCTCACGAATCACCAGTATGGGGTCAGCTCAACAATGTTTGGGCTGACCCCATAGAATCACCAGCAAGGAGTACTCTATGACGACAATGTTCTCGGAATTTTCGCTGAAAAACCTCTCGTTCAAACGAGAAAAGATGAGCAGACTGGCTCGCAGTGAGGCGATGTGGGGCTTGTTTTTTCTTTCTCCCTGGATATTGGGGTTTTTGTTTTTGACGTTGCTGCCCATGTCGGCATCGCTGTTTTTCTCCTTTACCGATTATAATCTGCTCCACCCCGAAGCAACTGAATGGATCGGAATCGGCAATTACGTTCATTTCTTTACCCAGGACCCCATAGTGCAACAATCTGCGCTGGTCTCGATACGTTTTGCAATTATTGCGATACCGATAGGAATCGCACAACCTATCTTGATGGCCGCGATGCTGAATCACAGCGGCCTCCGGGGCAGACGGTTCTTTACCACCATGTTCTACCTGCCCTACATTGTGCCCCTGGTGTCCGCCGTCTACATCTGGCAAGGCATGATGAACGACCGCACCGGATGGATCAACATGGTCCTGGAAATGATCGGGATCAACGGGCCGGATTGGTTCAATGACATCCGGTGGATCTATCCAGCCCTGGTCATCATTGGCATGTGGGGCGTTGGCGACATGCTGCTGTTTACGCTGGCGTCGATGCAGGGTATTCCCACCGAGTTGTACGAAGCCGCGCGCGTAGACGGTGCCGGAGGCATTGAGGCATTCCTCAATATCACCCTGCCAATGATCACGCCGGTAATTTTTTACAACCTCGTTCTTTCGTTCATCGGCATGTTTCAGTATTTTGTCATACCCTTTGTGCTCACGGGGGGCACCGGTCGGCCCGGCGACTCGACACGGTTCTATGCAATGCAATTGTACAAAGAAGCCTTTGGATATCGCAAGATGGGCTATGCGGCTACGATGGCTTGGGTATTATTTGTGTTTGTGATGATTGTGACAATCGTATTGTTCGTGACCGGCAAGTATTGGGTCTATTATGCCGCCGAGGAGGGGAAATAATGGCCACCGTATCCAAAACCTCACCTCTGACAAGTCGTCCCTCCATCTTGGTCCAGCGGATGCGCCCAATTATGATAAGCGCCACCGTCACCATCTTTGCTTTGATGATCCTGACGGTCTACCTTTCGCCGTTTGGTTATATGGTCGTCACCGGGTTCAAAAACAAAGATGCGCTCACCGAAGTCGATGCCCCATTCTGGCCCGCAGAAGAAGCCGCCTTTAGCTACGAGGGAGAAGAATACCCCATGTACCAGGTCCCCACCGAGGACGGCCAGATACACAAGTGGGCGTTGTACGACAAAGGTCGAGAGGCGAGCCTATTTCTCGACCCCCGGAATCCGGAGGCCGGCCCCATAGAATGGACGGGCAGGTGGCGCTCACTGAAACGGGATTGGCAGTTTAGCCCACGATGGGAGAATTTCACCAGGGCCTGGACCCAGTTGAATATTCCCCTCTTGCTGCGCAACACCCTGGCGATTGCCATCGCAGGCTCTATCGGCACCGTGTGCTCGTGTGTTGCCGTGGCTTATGGATTCTCGCGGTTTCGCATTCCGGGCAAAGGGGCGATTTTCACGATCTTGATCGCGACCATCATCCTGCCCCGTTTCGTCACGTTGGTGACGACCTACACCCTGTTCTACCGCATCGGGTGGGTGGGCACGTGGCTGCCGTTGATCGTGCCCCACTTTTTCGCCAACGCCTACAACGTCTTTTTGCTGCGCCAGTTCTTTATGACGATCCCACGAGAGTTGGACGAAGCGGCAATGATCGACGGAGCCGGTCCCCTACGCACGCTGCTCCAGATCATCCTGCCCCAATCTGTTTCCGTCGTCATCGCTGTGGGGATCCTGCACTTTATGTGGGCCTGGAACGACTATTTTGAGCCGTTGATCTATCTCTCGGCGGAACGAGACTTGCAACCGATCGCCCTCGGCATCCAGGGCTACAACTCGCTCTATGGCACGGAACCAAACATGGTTCAGGCCAGCTCGCTCTTGGGGTTGATATTGCCGGTGGTGCTCTTTTTCCTGGCACAACGCTACATTATGCGGGGCGTTGTCTTTACCGGGGTAGAAAAGTAAAAATGTCCAACAGTAAATTAAGGAGAAAAAAATGAAAAGCGTTAGCCTGTTGTTTCTTTTGTTATTGCCCCTGGTGGTTGGTTGCGCGCCGAGTGTCACACCAGAACCGGTTACCGCTCCCTCAACCGCCCCACCCCAAGTAGAACCAGAGGAACCATGGAAAGTTATTCGCCAAGTGGAAGGCGAGAGCGGAATGACCTCTGTGGGATTTCTCGATGGCGATTCTGGTGTTGCCCTCGCATTTGAGGAAAACACCTATACGGCCGATGGAGGTGATACCTGGATCACGGCGACCAGAACCGTAGCCGCCCACTATGGCCTGGACATTGTCGATAAGGACATAATCTGGAGTATGGGGAACTTTTTAAGCCCGCAGATCCAAGTGTCCACTGATGGCGGGCAAAATTGGCAAGGTGTCACAAATGTTACCTATTCTGGCGTATTTATCAGCTTTATCGACGCGCAAACCGGATGGGCAGCCGCCCATACCAATCTGTGGAAAACCGCTGACGGGGGTCAGATATGGACAGAGATCGACTTGCCTGAAGGGATTGATGATATCACTGGGATCAATCTCAGGACAGCTGATGATGGATATTTGCTGGACAGTGCTGGTATTCTGTATACCACTCAAGATGGCGGAGCCACGTGGTCATCCCAAACATTGGGGTTGGACAAAGACATCCTGATCCATTCCACGTCCCCATACATTGCAATACGCTTTTTTGATGCAGATCGTGGCGTGATTGTCCTAAGCCTTGCCGGTGAAAAGGGAAATCTTGTAGCTTTGCGAACCGGTGACGGGGGGCAAACGTGGGAACGAGAGGAGATACCGGCCAAGATTGGAGCCCTACACCTGACACACGACGGTGCGGTCCTCACGTCCGTCAGAAATATGGGTGAAGAGATCACCATACTACGCTATCAAGGTAATTGAGTCTTTGCAAACTAGAGTTTTCCATTTGACTGTAACTGGTTGATGAATCCTTGCTTGGATGCAGATACACGTATATTTTGTCCGTGTCCGATAAAAAAGTATCCTGTATTGGGAAAGACTCAAAGAATTGCATGCCGAGTCAACATTGTACAAAAGGTTCAGTAGTGTATCAGATCATGGGAGGAAAAAATGCAAAGCTCTAGCCTATTGATTCTTGTGTTGTTGATCGCTGTGGCCGGTTGCGCGCCAGTTCCCCCACCTGAACCAGTTGTTGCTCCCCCAACACTCCCCCCCAAGTAGAGACAGACCCAGAACCCTGGAAGGTCGTTCGCGAAATAAAAGCCGCACGTGGAACGACCATTGCTGGATTTCTCAATGACGACTTTGGTATCGCGATTGCATTCGAAGACGTAGTTATACGACCGATGGAGGCGTTACCTGGGCTATAGCAAACAGGGCCGTAGCCGCTGTCTTTGGCTTGGATATCGTCGACAAAAATATAGTCTGGAGTATTGGGAATGCTCAGACTGGGCAGATTCAAGTGTCCTCTGATGGGGGGTTAAACTGGCAAGCCGTCTCAAATGTGATCTATATCAGTGCATTCATCAGTTGTCTCGACACCCAAACCGGATGGGCGGCCGCACCAGACCATTTGTGGGCAACCACTGATGGAGGCCAGACCTGGGCAGAGGTTGGCCTACCTGAAGAGATTGGTGACATCGTAGGGATCAATCTCCGGACATCCAATGATGGGTATTTGCTGGACATCCGGTGTTCTGTATGCCACTCAAGATGGCGGAGCCACATAGTCTTCTCAGGCATTGGGTTTGGACAAGGACATCCTGACCACTCCCACAGCCCCATACGTCGCAATGCGCTTTTTTGATGCAAATCGTGGGATGATCGCTCTCAGTCTGGCCGGTGAAAAGGGAGTCATTGCTGCTTTACGAACCAGCGATGGCGGGCAAACGTGGGAACGAGAAGAGGTACCGGCCAAAATCGGGGCCCTTCACCTGACACACGACGGCACAGTCCTCACAGTTGTCAAAAACACAGGTGATACCACTGTATTACGTTATCATGGCAATTGAGGCGTTGTTCAGACACAGTGCGATTCAAAAATAGCCTTGTGCTTTTGATACAATTTCACTCGAAAGACCCAAGTTTTCCATTTCAGCTTGACAAATCGGATCAAAGCGAGTATGATTGCGCTCAATTCGAAAAGGTACTATTGGATGGAACAAAACGAATGATAAACCAACAACGCAAAGCCAGTTTCTCCTACTTTCCCTACTATTATTTTACCGTGCCCACGGGACGGGAGCTTTGCGTTGGATGGAGGCCGGTGTAGGATAGGCAACATCCAGAGAGTAGCGAAAACGTGGAGCAACCGCTCCACGTTTTTTTGTTTTCATGAGGAGAAGAATATGGCTTGTCGTGGCATTCGGGGGGCAGTGACTGTCGAGATCAACGACGCGGGCGCTATCATCGCAGCGACACGAGATTTGTTGGAGCGGATCGCCGTCGCCAATGGCGTATTGGTGGACGACATCACCAGCGTGGTCTTTACCACCACACCCGATCTCGACGCAGCCTACCCAGCTTGTGCCGCCCGCAAGATGGGGTGGACGAACACCCCCCTGTTGTGTATGCAAGAGATGATGGTTGCGGACAGCCTGCCTCGCTGCATCCGCGTGTTGATACACTGGAACACCGACCTCGCTCCTGCACAAATCAGGCACGTCTACTTGGGCCGTGCCCGCGTGCTGAGACCTGACCTAATGGAGGAATGAAAAGATGACTAGAGTAGCATTTCAAGGTATCGCCGGAGCGTATTCAGAAGAGGCCATACGCCAGTTCTTTGGCCCCGACGTGGAGAGTGTCTCTTACAGAACACTGGACGACGTATTTCCCGCCGTGGAAAACGGCGACGCGGATTACGCAATGGTGCCGGTCGAGAACGCCGTCGCGGGTTCTGTGAACCGCTCCTACGAACTGCTGATGGAGCGCGACCTGCGCATCTGCGCCGAAACGATCTTGCGCGTGCACCACATGTTGATGGCCGCCCCCGACACCCAGTTGGCCGACCTAAAGCGCGTCCGCTCGCATCCGCAGGCCCTGGCTCAATGCCAGCGTTACTTGAGCCGTTACGAACTGAAACCCGAACCCACCTTTGATACCGCTGGCAGCGCGCGCGAGTTGGCGGCCAACCCGGAACCCGGCGTGGCTGCGATCGCCAGCAAGTTGGCCGCCGAGATGTACGATCTAGAGATCGTCTCCTCGGCCATCGAGGATTTCTCCTTTAATTATACACGCTTCTTTGTCCTTTCTCTAGACGATCCTCCGCGCGCGCAGCGCACCAAAACATCTCTCATTTTCTCCTCCCGCCACCAGCCGGGGGCATTGTACGATTGCTTGGGAGAATTCGCTACCAGGGGCGTCAATCTGAGCAAGATCGAGTCGCGCCCGCGCCTCAACCGGCCATGGCAGTATATTTTCTACCTGGACTTTGAAGGACACTGCCAGGACCCCAAGTGCGAGGCGGCCATTATGGCTTTGCTGCGGCGCTCGTCGTTCGTCAAATTACTGGGTTCCTATCCGGCCGCAACTACGCCTGTTCCAGACAACGGGGCCGCGGCATGAATGAATCACGCACAGGAGATAGTGAGATGATCGTCATAATGAAACAGGGTGCGAGCAACGTCCAGATTGCCAACGTCACTGCCCGCATCGAGCAATTGGGTTGTGGCGTGCACCTTTCGGAGGGCGAGGAGCGGACCATCATTGGCATTATCGGCAATGGCCGCCCACTAGATCGCGCACAGATCGAGCGGATGGATGGCGTCGAGCGGACAGTGCCCATCCTGCGACCGTTCAAGCTGGCTAGCCGAGATTTTCACCCGCAAGATACCATTGTCTCGGTCGGATTGGGACAATCCGCTCATGGGATCGCGGTCGGCGGCAAGCAATTGATCGTGATGGCGGGCCCATGCGCCGTGGAGAACCACGAACAGTTGATGGAGGCCGCGCGGGCCGTCAAGAGCGGCCACGCTCACGTGCTGCGCGGGGGTGCGTTCAAACCGCGTTCCTCTCCCTACAGTTTCCAGGGGCTGGGGGAGGAAGGGTTGCAAATTCTAGCCGCGGCACGTGAGGAAACGGGGCTCCCGGTCGTCACCGAGGTGATGGCTCCTCAACAGGTGCCGCTGGTCACCACCTATGCCGACATCCTCCAGATCGGGGCGCGGAATATGCAGAACTATGCCCTGCTGCATGCCGTCGGCAAGGCACAGCGACCGGTACTGCTCAAACGCGGGATGATGTCTACGCTGGAGGAGCTGCTGATGGCCGCCGAGTATATTCTCTCCCACGGCAACAATCGCGTCATTCTGTGTGAGCGCGGCATCCGCACGTTCGAAAAATACACCCGCAACACCCTCGACCTCAGCGCTGTGCCAGTGCTCAAACAACTCACTCACCTGCCGGTCGTGGTGGACCCCAGTCACGGGACAGGCAAGTGGGAGCTGGTCGAGCCGCTCTCGCGGGCCGCTGTAGCCGCCGGGGCCGACGGGCTGCTCATTGAGGTGCATCCGCGTCCCGAAGAGGCTCTCTCCGACGGCGCGCAGTCGCTCAAACCATCCCGTTTCGCCGACCTGATGCAGAGCCTGCGCCCCATAGCCGAAGCGGTGGGCAGAACACTGTGAAGGAATTGCCTGACTTTACAGTCGCTATTGTTGGCCTGGGACTGATGGGAGGCTCGCTGGCTGGAGCGCTGCAAGGACAATGTCAGAAGATCATCGGCATAGCGCGGCGCGCAGAGACAATTAACACTGCACTAACACAGGGTCTGATTGACCAAGGCACCACCGATCTGGCGGACGGCGTGCGCGAGGCCGACGCCGTCATCCTGGCGACGCCGGTGCGCATCATCGTGGGTCAACTGGCCGAGATCGGCCCACTATTGCCGGATGGGTATCTGCTGATGGATCTAGGCAGCACCAAGGCGCAGATCGTCGCAGAGATGAGGCGACTGCCCGACCACGTCCAGCCGCTGGGCGGGCACCCGATGTGTGGCAAGGAAAAATCGGGCATCGAGGTGGCGGACCCGGCCCTTTACCATGGCTGTACTTTTATTCTCTCTCCGCTGGAGCGCACGTCGGAGGCAGCGTTGGAGTCGGGGTTAGCACTGGTTGAGGCCATCGGCGCGCATCCGCTGGTTCTTGCGCCGGAACGCCAGGATGCTTTGGTCGCTACTCTCAGCCACCTGCCCTATCTGCTGGCCTGCGCCCTGGTCGCCACAGCTGACGCCACGACCTCTCCTGACCCCGCGGCGTGGGAGATCGTCGCGGGCGGCTACCGCGATACGTCGCGTGTGGCTGGCAGCGATGTGACAATGATGGTCGATATTTTGCTGACCAACCAAGAAAAGGTGCTGAATGCGGTGAACGTCTACCAGGCGCAGTTGCGCGATCTGGCTCGCCTCGTGAAAGTGGGCGACGAGGAAAGTTTGCGCCAGGTCTTGGGTTTTATTCGCGAAGAAAGAATAAGGATGTATCCGTAAAGTGGCGAGTTTGCAAGGAGGGTTTGTGAATCAGATAAAAACGAGTTCGGGAAAGGCGATGTGTGGGCGCGTGCGTGTGACTGGAGACAAATCTATCTCTCACCGGGCACTGCTGCTTGGCGCTTTAGCTGAAGGAGTCAGTCAGGTCAGTGGATTTCTCCCCGCCGGTGACTGTTTGGCGACTATGGCTTGCCTCCGGGCATTGGGCGTCGGGATCAACGTTCACGATAACACTACGTTGAGCGTCCACGGGCGCGGGCTGCGTGGGCTGCAAGCGTCTGCCAAACCGCTGCACTGTGCCCGCTCTGGCACAACGATGCGGCTGCTGGCAGGCATCCTGACCGGGCAAACGTTCGAGAGTACACTTGACGGTGATCCACAATTGCTCCGCCGCCCAATGCGGCGCATCACCGATCCGCTCTGCCAGATGGGAGCCGCGATCGAGGACATCAACGGTCGCGCCCCCCTCACCATTCGTGGGAGGGAACTGCATGGCAGTGACCACACTTTGGCCGTCGCCAGCGCCCAGGTCAAGAGCGCGCTGCTGTTGGCGGGCCTCTACGCCGACGGCCCCACCATCGTCCGCCAGCCCGGCCCCGCCCGCGACCACACCGAGCGTATGCTCGCCGCGATGGGAGCGAACATCAAAGTGAATGACCTGATGGTTACCCTTACGCCCAGCACCCAGCCCCTTACCCCGCTCGCCCTCGTTGTCCCTGGCGACATCTCATCGGCGGCCTTTCCGTTGGTTGCGGCGGCACTGGTTCCTGGATCAGAGATCACCATCGAAGGCGTGGGTGTCAACCCCACCCGAACGGGCCTGATAGACGTGCTGCGGGCGATGGGAGCCGAGATTACTCTGGACAACGAACGCGAGGAGAGCGGCGAGCCGGTAGCCGATGTAACGGTGCGTGCGTCCAAACTCACAGGTATTGAGGTCGGCGGCGACACAGTGGTGCGGATGATCGACGAATTCCCGGTGTTGGCGGTCGCTGCGACGCAGGCCCACGGCATAACGCGCGTGCGCGATGCCGCCGAGCTGCGCGTCAAAGAGACGGACCGCATTGCCGTCATCGTCACCGAACTGCGAACGATGGGTGCGCACATTGACCCGTTGCCCGATGGGTTTATAATACAGGGGCCAACACCGCTGCACGGCGCAGTGGTGGACAGCCACGGTGACCACCGGCTTGCGATGGCCTTGGCTGTGGCGGGGTTGGTTGCCAAGGAGAAGACCATCGTTGAGAATGTAGCGTGCGTTGATGACTCTTTTCCCGGATTTGTCGAGTTGATGAAAGAATTGACTGTGCTAGGTTGAGAGACACGGTATGAATGAGAATGCATTGCGCTACTATGAACAAGCGTCCGAACGGGAATGGGAACGACTGGAGCGAAGGTGGGTAGAGTTTCACGTCAACCTGCACTTTATCAGTGCGCATCTCGCGCCAGCCAGTCGTGTTTTGGACATAGGGGCCGGTCCGGGGCGTTATGCCATCGAACTGGCGAAACGCGGACATCGAGTTTACGTAGGCGATCTATCGCCAGAACTAGTGCGACTGGCACGAGAAAAGATCAAAGAGTCAAGAGTTTCTGCGCACGTCGAGACCGTTGAAATTCTGGACGTGCGAAACCTGGGCCATCTGGACGATGCTTCTTTCGACGCCGTTCTCGCTTTGGGGCCGTTCTATCACCTTCAGGCACACGATGAGCGGAAGCGGGCCGTCGAAGAAATCGCGCGGGTGCTCAAGCCCGGCGGTGTCGCTTTTGCCGCTTTTATACCCCGGCCTGCGTTCATGACCGCTGCCTTGCTGGACCCAGAACGTTGGCCGCCGCTCGATGATCCCGAATATTTGTCATCGTTCCTCCAGAGTGGGATTTTCGATCATGCGGATCCGGGACGCTTCACGGGGGTGTACTGCGCTCAAGTCGACGAAATCAGGCCCCTATTTGAGGCGGTTGGTATTCAAGAGATCAAAATCGTCGCTTCGGAAGGGATCACCGCGTGGCTTTCCGATACGTCTTTGGACAGAATCCGCCAACTTGATGCGGAGGCATTCGATCAGACATTATCGGTGATCGTCTCGGTTGCGGAGGACCCAAGTACCTTGGGGATGAGCATCCACGTGATGTACATTGGCAGGAGGATTTGAGCAAAGTGGTTGACGGACACACCAAACTGGTCGGATTGATCGGCTGGCCGGTGGAGCACAGTCTCTCGCCGGTGATGCACAACGCTGCCTTTGACGCCCTGGGGCTGAACTGGCGCTACCTCCCGCTGCCGGTGTCGCCGGGACAGGTCGAGGTAGCCGTGCGTGGGCTGGCTGCGTTGGGCTTTCAGGGCGCGAACGTGACCGTGCCGCACAAGCAGGCGGTGATGAATGTGACCACTTCTCTCACTCCCAATGCTATGGGAGTGGGCGCGGTCAATACCCTTGTCTTTGGTCGAGGGGAGATAATTATGGGCCACAACACCGATGACAAAGGTTTCATCGGTGCGTTGCGACGGGGTGGGGTTGAACCGGAAGACAAAAGTGATGCTGTTATTGTGGGCGCGGGAGGAGCGGCACGGGCAGTGGCCTTTGGTTTGCTGTGGTCGGGGATAGGGACAGTCACAGTGCTCAATCGCACCTTTGAACGAGCACAGACTCTTGTTTCAGACTTGGGCAATCGCCCGTATTATGCAACCCGTCTACGTGCGCTCCCGCTCACGCAGGAGACATTGATCGAATCCACCCGCACCGCCGATCTGTTGGTCAACACAACAACGGTAGGGATGTGGCCCCACGTGGATGGTTCCGTCTGGCCCGGCGGCGTGCCCATTCCGTCTCATTTGACTGTGTTCGACTTGGTCTACAACCCGTTGGAGACACAACTTTTGCGGCAGGCGCGGAAATCGGGGGCGCGCGCGATAGATGGCCTGGGGATGCTGATAAACCAGGGTGCATTGGCGTTCATAGAATGGACCAACAAGGGTTTCGTGATGGAAGAAATCACCGAGCCAATGCGTGCCGCCTGCGAGCGGATGATGCAACAATAAAACGGCTATGGACACAACCACCTCAGTAAAGACGAGATCGACCAAACCAGACTGGCTGGCAGGCGTCACTCAAGCCAGTCCCATTGTGCTCGGCTACGTCCCCATCGGGCTGGCGTTCGGTGTGTTGGCGCAAAAGGCAGGCATCTCGACCCTCAACACAGTGTTGATGTCACTGTTGGTGTACGCCGGATCGTCACAACTGATTGCCGTGGGTCTGTTCGCGTCTGGGGTGCCTGCCCTATCGATCATCCTGACGACGTTTGTGGTCAACCTGCGCCACGTCTTGCTGTCGGCGGCGCTGTCACCGTATCTCAAGGGGTGGCGCAAGCAAGAACTCGTTGCTTTTGCCTACGAACTGACCGACGAGAGTTTTGCGGTCCACACCGTGCGATTCGCGTCGGGCAAGCCTAGCAAGGCAGAGGTCCTGGCGATCAACGCGACGGCGCAGGTGGCGTGGATTTTCGGCTCGTGGCTGGGTGCCGTGGTGGGGCAATCCATCACCGACGTCAAGCCCCTGGCGCTCGATTACGTGCTGCCCGCGATGTTTGTCGCGCTGCTGGTTTTGCAGATCAAGGACCACATCCAAGTCGGCGTGGCCTTGGTGACGGGGGTGCTTTCGGTGGGATTGTTGTTGATGGGCGTGGGACAATGGAACGTGATCGTCGCCACGTTGATCGGCGCGACGATTGGAATGGTGTTTGAAATATGGATCAAAAAACGATCTTTCTGACGATTCTGGGCATGATGTTGGTGACGTTCATCCCGCGCCTCGTGCCTGTTTGGGTACTCTCGTCCAAGTCACTGCCACAGCCCGTCGTTACGTGGCTGCGCTACGTGCCGGTGGCCGTGCTCGCCGCGATGTTGTTCCCGGCGATCGTCGTCCAGGACAATCAGGTTGACGTGGGTTTGAGCAATCTCTTTCTCTTGGCCGCTTTCCCGACTTTGTTGGTGGCTTGGAAAACAAAGAGTTTGTTTGGTTCGGTGATCGTGGGGGCGTTGGTGGTTGCGGTGGCGCGGTATGCACTTGGGTTGTAGTTATGCAAGGAGACCAGAGGATGTCTGTCAAATTCAAGTATTTTTTGAATCCTGAACAGTTTGCCCACATCTTGAAAGATGACATAAAGTGCGATATTTGTCATCAGGTGAAGAAATGCTTCGACGGTAGCGCATTTTATGAAGAATTCACTGCATTTTGCTTTGACTGCGTAGCTGATGGACGACTTGTTGAAGTTGGAGTCTTGGCCGCCGACCCTGACTTTGGATATCTAAAGAAACAACTGCAGAATTTAAACCCCAATTTGCAGACAGACGAAATTGAAAGACGAGCTCGCAAGATCACGCGTCAACTCGAAACAACAACTCCAAAGTTTCCTACTTGGCAAGATTGGTTTTGGCCAGCGCATTGTGGTGACTATTGTCAGTTCATCAAGCTGGCGGGTCAAAAGGATTTTGACGACCTGGCAAAAGATGGAAATGGCAAGGACCTCTTTTTCAGTTCGTTGCGCGACGACCTGCCAATAGACACGGTAGAAGCTGTTTGGTCAGGTTTGAAGCACGGGTCAATCAAGGGAATTACTGAGCAAGAAGACAACTGGAGTCCTATGGCATACATTTTCAAGTGCTTGGAGTGCGGTGAGATCATAACTATTTGGGATTGTGACTGAGAAATGACAATACTGAGATTCCTAACCGCCGGTGAATCCCATGGCCCCTGCCTGACCGCCATCGTGGAGGGACTGCCCTCTGGCCTTGCAATAGACGTTAAAGCCATCAACCGTGACCTGGCCCGCCGGCAGGGCGGCTATGGCCGTGGGGGACGGATGAAGATCGAAAAGGACAAGGTGGAGGTTCTGAGCGGCGTCATTGCGAGCCAGACGACGGGGGCACCGGTGAGTGTTCGAATCGAGAACCGGGACTGGGCCAACTGGCGCGACCGTTGGGCCGCGGGCGACCTGTCCAAATTGACAGTGCCCCGTCCCGGTCACGCTGACTATGCGGGGATGGTCAAATACGGCCTGGACGACGCGCGGCCAGTGCTGGAACGGGCCAGCGCGCGGGAGACGGCGGCTCGGGTGGCGGTGGGAGTATTGACCAAGTTGCTGCTCGCCGCTTTCGGTATCACCGTTGGCAGTTACGTGGTTGGGATCGGGGGTGCCACCGCCACGGTGCCCGATTTGCCGCCGGAAGAACTCTGGGCATTGGCCGAGGCGAGCGACGTCCGCTGCCCCAATGAGGAGGCAGCCGAACGAATGCGGGCTGCCATCGACGCAGCGCGGAAAGCGGGGGATTCCCTCGGCGGCGTGTTCGTCGTCACCGCTACGGGTGTGCCGGTTGGGCTGGGGAGCCATGTTCATTGGGATCGGCGGCTCGACGCGCGATTGGCGGCGGCGGTGATGTCGATCCAGGCGATCAAGGGGGTAGAGATCGGCCCGGCGTTTGAGAATGCGCGCCAACCCGGCACGCGGGTGCACGACGAACTCTACCCCGATGGCGTTGGCAGCGTGACGCGGCGCACGAACCGGGCTGGCGGCATCGAAGGGGGGATGAGCAACGGCGCGCCGGTGGTGGTTCGGGCGGCGATGAAACCTATCCCAACCACCATCACGCCGCTGCAGTCGGTGGACCTGGCGACGGGCAAAGCGGCAGAGACCCAATACCAGCGCTCCGACGTGTGCGCTGTGCCCGCGGCGTCGATCGTTGGGGAGGCGATGGTTGCGTGGGTGCTGGCGGACGCGCTGTTGGCCAAGTTCGGTGGAGACAGTCTGGCCGAGATACGGGAGCGGGTCGGATGAAAATCGCCGTTATGACGGACGTGCACGCCAACTTGCCAGCGTTGCAAGTGGCTCTTGGGGCGATCCAGAAAGAGGGGTGTGATGAAGTCTATCACACGGGGGACGCCATTGGCATCGGCCCGTACCCGGCAGAGACCGTCAACCTGCTGTTGAACACCCCCGACATTCGTCTGCTGATGGGCAATCACGATTTCTGGTTCGTCCACGGCCTGCCTGCACCGCAGCCTTCCTGGATGAGCGACGGGGAAGCGGGGCATCAGCATTGGGTCCATTCGTGCCTCGATCCATCCCTGCGCTCGACCATCGCTCAATGGCCCTATGTGATCCAGGAGGAATTTGAGGGCGTGCGCTTGACGTTCTTGCACTATGTGCCCGCCGACACGGCATCTGGCTTTGCGCCCACCCTCCACGACCTCACGCCCGATGGTCTGGATGCGCTGTTCGCGCAGTACGAGGCCGACATTGCATTTTATGGCCATAACCACTTTGCCTCGGACGTGGTTGGCCGGGCGAGGTATGTTAATCTCGGATCATTGGGATGTTACAAGGAGCCGGTGGCTCGATTTGTTGTTTTAGAGTGTGCAAAGGGAGCGTACACGTTAGAGAAACGCGCTGTGCCGTACGAGGATAAGGACCTCTTTGCCGCGTTCGAGCAGCGTCAGGTGCCGGAACGTGACTTTATCTGCCGGACGTTCTTTGGAGGACGGAATCGGCGTGTTTGATGATATGAGAAAAAGGAGAGTTTGATGAATAACGTATTCGACGAGTTTACGTGGCGTGGGTTGATGTACGATGCGACAGAAGGTGTCTCAGACATGCTGGCCCGCGAAAAGATCGCCGTCTACATTGGCTTTGACCCAACCGGCGACAGTCTGCAAGTCGGGAACCTGTTGGCACTGATGGGGCTGGCACGGATGCAGCGATTCGGCCACACGCCCATCGCCCTGGCTGGCGGTGGGACAGGGATGATCGGCGATCCCAGCGGCAAGGCCCAGGAACGGCAACTGCTCACCAGGGAAAAGGTCGAGGCAAACGTCGCGGCGATCAAAGAGCAGATGGCCCATTTCCTGGATTTCGAGGTCAAGGGCAACGCCGCCCAGATCCCGAACAACGCCAATTGGCTGATGAAACTTGGGTTGGTCGATTTCCTGCGAGACGTGGGCAAGCATTTTACGGTCAACTATATGGTGGCCAAGGATTCGGTCAAATCGCGCCTGGGCCGGGAAGAGGGCATTTCGTACACCGAGTTCAGCTACATGCTGCTCCAGTCCTACGACTTTGTGCATCTGTTCGACCATCACAATTGTGTGATGCAGTCGGGTGGCAGCGACCAGTGGGGCAATATCACCGCCGGCGTCGAGTTGATCCGCCGGATGCGGGGCAAGCGCGCTTATGGGTTGGTCTACCCGTTGGTCACGAATGCCGATGGATCCAAGCTGGGCAAGACGGAGGCGGGCACCATCTGGCTCAGTCCAGAGCGCACCTCGCCCTATCGCTTTTACCAGTATTGGCTCAACCAGGACGACCGAGACGTCATCAAATATATCAACTACTTTACGTGGCTGACCCAACCAGAGATCGAGGAGCTGGCGCACAAAGTAAGCGAGCATCCAGAGCGACGAGAGGCGCAGCGCACGCTGGCCCAAAAGTTGACGCGCACTGTGCACGGCGAGACCGAACTGGCAAAAGCGGAACAAGCCGCGCGCGTGTTGTTCGGCGGTGAGATCGCCGGTCTGAGTGCTGAGGATATCCAGGATATCTTTACCGACGTCCCGTCGAGCGAGGTTCCCAAGGATGAATTTGAGGGCGAGGGGCTGTCTCTAGTCAACCTGTTGGCAACGGCGGGGGTGGCCACGTCGCGGGGGAACGCGCGCCGTTTGATCGAGGGCGGCGGCATCTATGTGAACAACGTCCGGGTCAGCGATGCAGCAAGAACTGTCTCCCTGACAGAGAGTGTCGAGGGCCGGTTCCTGGTGCTCCGCAAGGGAAAGAAGAATTATCATCTGGTGCGGGTGATCGCGGATGACAGCCATCCATAGGAACATGATGCGTAACATTATCATCACAGGCTTTATGGGCACGGGCAAGACTGTCGTTGGCGCAAAGGTGGCGCGGCGGCTGGGACGTCCGTTTGTGGATATGGACGCCGAGATCGAGAAACGAGCGGGCAAACCTGTTCCGCATATCTTTAGCGAGGATGGAGAAACTGCGTTCCGGCGGATAGAAGTCGCCCTGTGCAAAGAGTTGAGCGCGCAGGATGGCCTGGTGATCGCCACCGGCGGCGGGGCGTTGGTGAATCCCGCCAATCGGGCGGCGATGATGAAAAGCGGCACCGTCGTTTGCCTGACCTGCACTGCGGAAGAGATTTTGCGCCGGGTGAATGCAGGCAGCGACGCGGACCGGCCTTTGCTCGATGTACCTGATCCACGCGCGGAGATCGAGCGGTTGCTAAAAGCACGTCGCGAGGCGTATGCGGCGGTTCCCTGGCAGATCGATACCATCAATCTTTCGATTGAGGAGGTGGCGGCGCGAGTTGTCGAGATGGCCGACATCATCACTCTCCCGGTTCGCCATCCTGGCGGCGAGTATCCCATTCACATTGGCGATGGATTGCTGGCGCGTGTTGGCGCTGCGCTGCGGGCGACGGGCGTGCTGGAGGGCAGCCGTGTGGCTGTGGTCTCTAATCCTGTCGTTGCGCCGCTTTATGGGACGCAGGTTGAGGATTCCTTGCGGTCGGCGGGGTTCCAGCCGTTTGCGTGTTCCGTGCCCGATGGAGAGCAGCACAAGACACTGTCCACCATCGCCGCGCTCTACGACCAGTTCCTTGATGGCAACCTGGATCGCAGTGGCACGGTGCTCTCTCTAGGTGGCGGTGTGACGGGCGATATGGCGGGCTTTGCGGCGGCGTCCTTTATGCGGGGCGTCCCTTTTGCCCAGGTGCCCACGACGATCCTAGCGATGGCGGATTCCAGTGTGGGAGCCAAGACCGGCGTCGATCTGCCCCAAGGCAAAAACCTGGTCGGTGCGTTCAAGCAACCTGTGATGGTCTTGATTGACCCCGCCGTGTTGCAGACCTTGGCCGAGGCGGAGATTCGCTCCGGCATGGTCGAGACGATCAAGCACGGCGTCATTGGTGCGCCTGATCTATTTGGGGAGCTCGAATCCACGGTTCCTGATCTCCAATCTCCAATCTCTGTTGCACAACTCGCCCGCTCTCTACAGGTCAAAATCGATGTCATAGAGCAAGACCCCTTGGAACACGGTCTCCGCGCGGTGCTCAACCTGGGTCATACTGTAGGGCACGCGCTGGAACGTCTGAGTGATTTCAGCCTGCGTCACGGCGAAGCAGTGGGAATCGGGATGGTGGCCGCGGCGAGGATCGCGGTTGAATTGGGATGGGCGGAGCCATCGCTTGTGGAGCGCATTGAAGCGACCCTGTCGGCCTGGGGGCTGACGGTGCGATGCCCATTCTTTGACGCCAACGCAATCAGGGAAGCGATGGCACACGACAAAAAGCGACGGGGGCGGTCGTTGCGATGGGTGCTTCCACGTGCTATTGGTGAGGTCGAAATTACCGAGGACGTGCCGCCAGATATAGTCAAAACAATCTTGCAAGACCTGGGAGCAAACTGAAAATGCCCAATTTCAAAATCCTAATCCTCCACGGACCCAACCTCAACCTATTGGGTCGCCGAGAGCCAGAGACCTATGGCCGTGTGACGTTGGAAGAGATCAACACAGCGCTGCACGAGACCGCCAACGAACGCGGATCCGAGCTGCGTATCTTGCAATCGAATCACGAGGGTGCGCTCGTCGACGCGCTGCACGATGCGATGAACTGGGCCAACGGTGTGCTCATCAACCCCGGCGCGTACACCCACACCAGCGTCGCGCTAAGGGACGCCATTGCCGGAGTGGGGCTACCCGCGGTGGAGGTGCATCTCTCGAACGTTCACGCCCGCGAGCCGTTCCGGCACAAGTCGTTCATCGCGCCGGTCTGCGTGGGGCAGATCAGTGGTTTTGGGTGGCACAGCTACCTTTTGGGATTGAAAGCAATACTAGACTATTTGACAGATCGCATAAAGGAGACAACATTGTGAAACGTGCAAGCCGCCTACAGAACATTCCCCCGTATCACTTTGCCCGCTGGGCTGCTCGCGTGCAGGACATCCAACGGCAGGGCGTGGACGTCATCCGGCTGGACGTCGGCAACCCCGATATGCCGCCTTCCGACGAGGTGATCGACGCATTGTGCCAATCCGCTCACCGCCCCGATTATCACGGCTACCCCGGCTACCGGGGATCGCCCGCTCTACTCAATGCCATCACCGAGTATTATGAGCGGCGGTTTGACGTATTGCTCGATCCACAAAGCCAGATTGTGCCCCTGGTCGGCTCCAAAGGAGGCATCATTCTCATCGCCCTGGCACTGCTCGATTCCGGCGATGTGACGCTGATACCTGATCCAGGCTATGCACCTTATGCCAGCGGGACGACTTTGGCCGGTGCTCAAGTCTATAATTTTCCACTGCTGGCCGAGCGTGACTTTTTGCCCGATTTCGATGCCATCCCCTCCGCCGTAGCCGACAAGGCGGTGCTGATGTGGCTAAATTATCCCAACAATCCCACCGGTGCTACGGCTGATCTCGAATTCTTTGCCCAGGCCGTGGAATTTGCACAGCGCCATGATCTGTTGATCTGCCACGACGCGCCCTATTGCGACGTCACCTACGACGGTTATGTGGCCCCGAGCATCTTGCAGGTGGATGGTGCATCAAAGGTGGCAGTGGAATTCAACTCGCTCTCCAAAACGTGCAATATGGCGGGGTGGCGCGTGGGGATGGCGGTGGGCAACGTCGATGCGTTGGCATCGCTGGCTCAACTCAAATCAAACTTGAACTCGGGCATCTTTCGTCCGCTGCAAGAGGCGGGGGCCAGGGCACTCTCCGTCGCCCCAGAGTGGTTCTCGACACGTAATGAGGTCTATCGAGAGCGATTGGGCCTCATCGTGGATGGACTGAACGCAGCGGGTATGGGAGTCCCCTGCCCCCGCGCGACGCTCTATGTCTGGACGCGAATTCCTTCAGGTTGGGCATCGTCGGAAGAATTTGCGCTGGCACTGTTAGAGCAGGCGGGCGTCTCGGTGGCTCCCGGTTCGTTCTTTGGCCCTGCGGGCGAGGGGTACGTACGCATCGCTGCCACCGCGCCGACGGAGCAAGTCCGGAAAGCAATGGAGCGACTGTGCCGGTTTGCAGCGTGACCTTCTCATTGACAAATGAAATCGTCCAAACGAGTAAAGAAAATTCTGCTGGCATTGGTATTGTTGCTACTTGTCGGCGCTACCTGCTCCAAGTTGGCACAACACGAGATTGTTCGTTGCTACTTGGTGAGATGGTCTGATCTGGACCAAATCGCACCAAATGTCTATGTGGATCCCAGTATGCCGGAACCCCAAAGGCAGATGCTACTGACATCGCTGACCGATGCCAAAGAACGTGTCACAACGTTGTACGGCGAGTACACGGCCAATCCCGTCATCATTGCTGGACATACGATGACAGTGATGAAAACCTACGGCGGAAATTCGTACAACCGGGCAGGCAGGGCATCTATGACGCCTGTAGCAAGTTTTATCGTCCTCGGGCCAGATGGGGTTCGCAGTATGGATATACTATCTCACGAGCTTGCCCACGTCGAATTCTCGGCCAGAATCAGGTATTGGAATAGAGACAAAGTTCCAAACTGGTTTGACGAAGGGTTAGCGGTGCAATTTGATGACAGATATACAGAGGCCGAGTGGCAAGCCAGGACTAACAACGGGAGGACTGCGCCCGATCTAGACCAAATAGGCATCATCACGCACGATGATTGGCTAGGGTATGCCACAGCCAAGCACGAGGTACAGCGCTGGCTGGATATAGTGGGACAAGAAGGTTTTGGGACGCTCTTGCAGTCCATACGAAATAGCGACGAGTTCCAAGAAACATACGATTCGATAGAGCAATCTCATACAACGACTCTATAGTCTCAATGTAATTATCATGATCCTTGGCTCACCCTCCAGGGTGACAATGTAGGGCGGGTTGATCTTTTTCGGACAGTCGGTACCTGATTGAACACTTTTCTTCAGCCACGAATTTCACAGATTGTCACGAATGATAAGCGGCGCGGTAGCAAAATTAGTGAAAATTCGTGTAATTCGTGGCAAAAAAACAAGTTCCCCGCTTGAACGTTTTGCCTTAAATCCCAATACGAGTACAATTGTGGCATCCTACCAATCTTTGCCCGGCAAAGTGCGGACGATGACGCAATCGAACTAAAAGGCCCGGGAGGGAAAATGACGACACTGCGGAACTGGCTATTATCAACAAGCGGCATCATTGTGCTCTCGACTGTACTCAGCCTGCTCATGCTGGTCGAGACGATGTTTGCGCCTTGGGGGCCATACTTTCCGATCTTTGCAATCCTCAGCACCGGTATTCCGATTTTCTTCAAGAGCTACAAGTTTGGAAATTTTCGTCAAGTGATGGCCTCCGCCTGGCTGCTTACCTTGGGCATTTTTGCTCTGGACTTGATCGTCGACCAGGGCATTTCGAACTGGCTCTATGAGCGGGTTCTGGCTGGTCTGGGTCTGGCGTCGGATCCATTCTACTCGGTGAACGCGGCGATGGACGTGATGTTCGAGGCTGTCACTCGCGACCTGGGGATTTCGCTCGACACGGCCCAAGGACTGTTCGCGTTGTTCGCTCTGGTGTGGGCGCCCTTTGGCGAAGAGCTATTCTACCGTGGGTACATGTTTGGAGGGTTGCGAAAGCATCACGGCTTTTGGACGTCGGCGCTGATCCCAGCGTTTTTCTTTGGCATCCGGCACGCCTTTCACTTTTTCTACATGTGGCCCAACGTCCTCCTGGGAGCAGGCACAGCGTGGGCAATCTTTACTGCCGCGTACGCGATCTATATCAGTTATCTGTACGAGAAAACTGACTCGCTCTACCCGCCCATCATAGAGCACATTATGATCAACATTGTCTGGTTGTTTGCGGCGCTCTAGTTGGGTAGATGGAGAAACCAACACGCGGGCGACTGCCGCAGGCCAGCGGACAAGATGTTGCGCAGTTTTTCATAGGGCGAGAGAAAAAAAATCGTAACCGTTCAGGGGGTATAACGCCCCCGATGACTTATCCAACAATCACAGTGTCTCCTGGGAGTAGGGATGGAGCTTGCCTACCCCAATTTGCTGCGTCACAGGCTTCAAC
>JAAEPW010000916.1 GCA_024232355.1 Chloroflexota bacterium
GTTGAAGCCTGTGACGCAGCAAATTGGGGTAGGCAAGCTCCATCCCTACTCCCAGGAGACACTGTGATTGTTGGATAAGTCATCGGGGGCGTTATACCCCCTGAACGGTTACCAATTTTTTTCTGTTACAACTGAGTATCTTTCAACTTTTTGCATTTTGATTCACCTTGTTTAGTTCCTAGAATTTCAATTCTCATACGTAATTTGCGTTCAATTTCGTATAAGGAGCGTTATACGAAATTGATTTTACCTCACCCAGCGCACCCACACCACCGCACCCACCAACAGCACACCGGCCACAAAGGCCACCGCCGCCAGCGTGTGCCCCTGGGTTAGTAGGCCGATCTCGTACCCGCCCACCAGCGCCACCACGCAGCCGATTACCCCCGCCACCTTTTGTTTCATTGTTGGACCTCGACTAGCACGCCCGCAGCCTGGGCCAGCGCTCCGATCAGGTGACGGATCTCGTCAGGATACACAGCGATGGAATCCCGTCCACTCTTGATCTTGACGTGTGGTCGGTCGGTGGCCACGCCCCACGCCTTGACCTCCTCGGTCAGCGTCTCGCCGGCGGGCAGTATCTCCAGGTGGAGGTTATCCGCCACGGGTAGCCGGTTGCTTGTGGGCATATTCTCCAGCCGGATCAGGCCGCCCACCGCGAAGGTTTCACAGTCCCCGCAAACGGTTTCCCCAGTCACATCAATCCAGATAGGCGGGTTCTGCCCGCATAGGTCGCACATTTTACCCATTGGCATGGACCTCTCTGGCTTGGGCCTCTTTCTCGCAGCATGTATCACAAAACCAGCTGCCGCCGTCACCGTCGCATTGTTCGCATGGCCCTACCCACTCACCTGGACTTTGTCCATCGCCGTCACACATCGGACATTCTTCCCAGTCCATCTTTTGCCCGCAGTCGGGGCAATCCTTGGTTCTTTCTTCCACTGGCTTGGTGTAGGTGTTTGTCATTGATTGATCTCCATTCCTGTTAGTTGGTTCACCACTCGAGTGGTCTTGACTGTGGGCGCTTTCCTCATCTGGTCGGCGTACCGTCGCGCCACGGGTAGACTATTTGTATAGTGGATAGGTTCCCACGTCTTTGATCCTGGCGCCTGGGCATCCACTCTGTAACGTTTCATTTGAACTTGTCTGCCTCTGCGATGGGGATCACCCATCGCCCACCGCCGGCAGTCCCTGTCTTGTGCGCCTTTATCAGCCCATCGCGCAGCATTGCCCGTACGGTGTCAGCACTCGCCCCGATCTCGTTTGCAAATTCTGGTGCGGTATAGTATCTTTGCATCCATGGTTGCGAGGCCATCAGCAGGGTATACTCGGCCTCTACTTGGTCGATCACTGCTAGGTCGCGCAGAATGGTAGAACGGTTCACCCCTAACGCGTTGCCGATCTCTTGCAGAGTATTGTCATCGCCGATCACGCCAGCCTCACGCAATCTGTAAAGCAGCAACAGTCGCCCCGCCTTGCTTGTTGTTCGTTTCATCCTGATACCGCCTCGATCACCGTGGTACCACTTGGTACCCTGTCCTCGTTTATATCCTCCACGAGGAGCCCTAGCATCTCTAACAAATCAGCCATAACCCGTCGCGGGGAGGGGGCATAGGCCGGCTTCGTCAGCCAGTCCCGACTCTCCCACTGTTGGCCAAATTTCAATAATTGCCGCATGCTGATGTCTCCCTGATGGGTCTGGGCGAGGTCATTGATTTTGAAAGCGCCGTGCAGGCAGGCCATCGTATACCGCCAGGTGGGCCTCGATCTCCTTTAGAGCAAGTCTACCGCACTCGGCGTGTACGTGGCATATTGTTCGCAGCCGGCCAGCAGTAGCCGGGCTACGATCACCACTAGAATCCGCCACCCTCGAGGGCTCTCTATTTGTTTCTAAGGTGCGAAAATCTGTAAAGGTGTCACAAGACCTTGAAACCACGGTGAACCTGTAGCGAGCTTCTGAGGAGCGTCAATACCAGCTTTATCGCTGGTATTGACGCTGGAATTAAAACCCGCATTAAAACAAGTATTAAAACCAGCTATTTTGCAATCCGTTCGATTTCCCTTGCTCTGCCTACCCTTCACTTTTTGACCGCCGTTATTCTCATTTCTACCGCTGCTGGTTGTAACTCGATCTCTAGGTCCCCAGCCCGGTAAGCGTCCCAAGCAAATTGTAACAGCACGATCACAAAGTCTGAGAATCCTCGGCGCTTGTGTTTAGTCAGCGTAAAGGCTTCTTGCCTGATTGCGTTGACCAAGTTAATAGGCAAGTTCAGGGTTACCTTTTTCCTGGGAACCGCAGCGCCTCGGTCGATTTTCTTTTGCTCGGCCAGGGACATCAGGGCCGCTACCGCTGGGTCAATTGCTTGTTGACGTTGTTTGGTCATATTACCTCCAACACTCGATCTATAAACTGGATATAACCGCCATAGTGCAGACCGCTCCCATTGGCCACTCCCATCACACTTCTTGACTTGGGCGCATATTCCCAAATAGTCTGGCCATAGGCGGGTGCCTCTCTCAGCTTGGTATCCACGGGGATGGGAGGCAGCACCAAACGGCCAAAGGTCCCGACCAGTGCCTGTAATTGGGTTATTGTCTCGTTGGTCTGACGGTCAAAGAATGTCGGTAGAATCCCCAACAACTTGGGGGCGTCTGTTGACCTTTGCTTGATTTCTACCACTGATGTCAGCACCTCATTGACTCCATCTACGGCCAGGTAGTCTAGCTTGGAGGGAACCACCAGCCAGTCAGCAGCCACAAGCGCCGACACATGTAGTACGTCCACTGAGGGGGCGCAGTCGATCACTGCCACGTCATAGACATCGTTCAACTCCTCTAGCACATCAGACAAAACACGCTCCCGAAAATTCATTGACACAAGGGATCTCTTGGCGGGTTCAGTGGTCTTGTCTGAGGGGATTATGTCCAGGTTTTGCCGTGCCGCCACGATCAGCATAGGCGTGTTGCCGAATTGTGCACGGTCTACAAGTCGCCGAATCCCTGGAGCCTTTTCCATCCCCAGTGTCTTGGCAACGTGCCCTTGTACATCTGTATCAATAAGCAACACGCGTTTGTTGTTCATGGCTAGACGGTGGCTTAGAGTGACAGCTGTCGTGGTCTTGGCCGTTCCTCCCTTCTGGTTACTCACTGCAATAGTTATCATGTTGTTACCTCCTCTGATGGCAAGAGGGCGGAATCGCGAGCTAGTGTTTCGATGGATTCTATGTCAGTCTCATCAAGCTCAAACCACTCGCCTTTGACTCGTTTCTTGCGAAGCATCCGGTGCAAATTGTTTTCGGTCTCAAATCTGTCTTGGGCTTCTATCTTTGTTTGGTTCAACTTTTTTGTCCTTTTTGTACCTAGCTCCATGAGACTGGGTAAAGTCAGCGTCAATATCCTCATCAGTCAGTATACCTGTAACTCTCATAGAAGAAGCTAATCCTACTGGCAATAACATAAAATTCAGATGACGTTAGTATAAAGCCATCTCTGTCCGCTAGTACAAGTTCGCTGCCGTTTGTTGGTGCGGTCATTGTCGGTCATTAGTGCCCTTATCCTTGCGTGGTCGGCCAGCCCTAGCAGTAGATCTATATGCTAGCAGGTCAGCCTTATTGACCAAGTAAAGATTGCCCACCATATGTGATTTGACTGTTCCCTCTCGTGCCAATCGCCGAACATGTCCAGGGCGATAATCAACCAGTTCCGCTCCCTCATTGACTGTTAGCCATTCACTCAATGCTATCATTTCGTCATCTTCTGTCATTTGTGTCATCACCTCCTCATTGGCAAAATTCAGGTAGGGGTGGCGATCCGCTGTTCCCTCCAAGGTCAAGCGGGCCGATGGTCTTGCTGGGCGGCCAGGTTTTGTGACTTGGCCGTCTTTCCTCTGCACCACTCGCTACTAGGCTTGTGCGACTATCAGCTTTCCCTGTTTTTCTCTAACTGGCGTATCTTTGCTTTGTGTCTAGGGTAAATGTCTGCCTCGTTGACATTGATATCCACCGTACTAGTTGTCGGTGTTGCGCACAGCTGTTATACTCAGGTCATCATCTTTGCCGCTACGTTGGTTCGGTGGTCAGATACTTGGTGAAGTTTACACATCTCCTTGGGTTGTTTTGTTTTTAATGTCCAATTACAGACAAGTTGTACCACAACGCACAAATTATGTCAAACGCTTGCTCCTACGATTTTCTTCCACAGATTACACAAAATCCTCCCCGGGTTCCTTACAGTATTAGAACAATAACAATATCTAAGGGGAAGTGAAGTGAATAACGATAGCCACGTCATCATAGTGCAAGAAAAGAGCCAAAGGTTGCCGCCTTCTTTCTCGTTTCTCGATGAGTATTTTCCAGACTGCAAACCCCCTGCCCGGCCCGGATCATGAACAGTAGCCCCGATCACAGTCCCAGCACCACCCGCTAACCAACCCACCCTGCGCCTTGCACTCCAAGTCGGCGCCAACAGGATCATCCGGGTGTATCAATGGTCTGTGACGTAATCAGTAGTTCGTCTGCGTATCTTTGGATGACATGTCGGGGCATTGTCTCTTAGGGTGCAAACGGCGTTCGCCCTGAAAAACTCGTTGGACTGGCCACGGTATCTCACTAACTCCCTCACCCTGCACCTTGCACCCTAATTCGGCATCGGCAGGATTAGATTATCCAAGTATATCAGCGATCTGCGCTGTAGGTGGCAATTACCACACATACAGCGGATCGTGCTGCTGCGGCTATGCTACCCATCCAGCTACCCATCGGGTTACCCACCCTTGCGGGCTGGAATCATGCACCCTAATTGCGGTGTTCGTTGCGAAATTCGGAATGACGCCGTGGTATGTGTCAATGACTTTGACACATACCAGATAACAGCGGAGTGGAGCCTGAGCAACTGAGGAACCTTACTTCTTCACTAAAGCTCAAGGGATATCAGGCAGGAGAACAAAGGAAGCACAAAGGGCACAATACGCGTGGTTGTCTTGGCGTGTGCTTTCATCCAAATTCATAGACTGAACCGCTTAATTTATGAAAAGGTAACAGGTAACACTCCGTAACACTGTTTTCCGACTTTCCCTCTAGATAGGTTATATAGACACAAACTGAGAAAACACTGTTACCTACTGTTACCTGTTACCCTCAAAGGAGAAGATAATGATAGACCAAAGTACAATTGACTTGCTGGCCTTGGTGGGTGAAGATACGCAACTAAAGAAAACTGGAAATATGAACAACGGGGCGTGGAGTGGGCCATGTCCCTTTTGTGGGGGGCGGGATCGTTTCAACGTCTGGCCCCATCATCCAAAGGGGAATGGGCAGTGGTGGTGTAGAGGCTGCGAGAAACGCGGGACGCTATAGACTAACTAAGATGTCGCGACGGGTTGACTTTTCGAGCGGCCTTCAAAGCCTTGGGCCTGCACGCTGACGGCTACTATGGAGGACGTCGCTCTATGTCTCGGCCCCAGGCACCCAGAACCGTAGTTGCACCTAGCTCAAAGTGGCAGGAACGCGGATGGCGCTTCTGTGACGAGTGCCAGGGTCTGCTGTGGTCCTCAAAGGGGGTCAAGGCGCTGAATTGGCTCCATAGTCGGGGGTTGCGTGATGAAACGATCAAAAAGGCGGGCCTAGGTTACAATCCCACCGACCGGACCGAAGATTGGGCTGTTTGGGGACTTGAACCCCGATGTGGTAAAAAAGGCGTATGGTTGGCCAGGGGCGTGGTGATTCCCTGGGAGATCGATGGCATACTATGGCGTGTGAATATACGGCGGCCACCCTCCGTGCTGGCAAAGATCAAAGCACACAATACCAAACTGAAACAACAGTTCGATGCAAAAGAGATCACAAAAAAGATGTACGAAAAAGGCTTGTGGTCCGATTCCAAATATATCGGGCCTGCGGGTTGGGGTGGTGGCAACCCACTTTACAACGCCGAGGCTCTAGCTATCGACAAGCCCGCTCTACTGGTAGATGGAGAACTGGATGTCCTCACCGCTGCTCAGGAAGCCGGCGATCTAGTGGCCCCGGTGGCAACAGGTTCGACGAGTGGCGCCAGGCGTGCACGATGGATTGCCTTTTTGGCGCTTTGCTCGTCCATACTGGTGACCTTTGATACCGATGAACCTGGCGAGAAAGCAGCCCATTATTGGTTGAATGTCCTTGATAACGCAAATCGATGGAGACCTTACTGCAAAGATGTCAACGCGATGATCATCGATGGATTCAATTTGCGCAAGTGGCTTTTTGTTGCGTTGGGAAATTGTTAGAAAGCAAAGATACCTACGCTGACCATCCTAATCACTTTCCTGGTTTGACCTTGTCATCTCCACTAATCACCCGACCCTGGCACGCGTTGTGACTAGGTGGGCTTGGTTCTTGGTATCTACTTTGTTCACCAATGTCAATCTAGATCACGAGAACTTGCCCACGCGGGTATTGGTGCGTGTCGACCCGAAAAAGGTGGACCAGGTGCTGACGGTGCTGGCGGCCACCGCCAACCCAGAGTTCCCCGAAGAGGTCACGGTGGACAAACCTTCGGATGCACTGGAGGCACAAGAAGCTGCCGATGACGCCTTTACCGCACTCCTGCTGGGGTTGGGGGCCGTATCGCTGCTGGTCGGCGGGGTGGGCATCGCCAACGTGATGGTGATCTCGGTTCTCGAACGGCGCAACGAGATCGGGCTGCGGCGCGCGCTGGGTGCTACCAGGGGCACGGTTGCGGTCCAGTTTCTGGGTGAGGCGCTGTTGCTGGGCGCTATCGGCGACACAGGCGGCATCCTGTTGGGGGTGGCGGTCACGGCGATTTATGCCAGCATCAAAGGCTGGGTCACTCTGGTTCCGCCTGCCTCGATGATTGGCGGGTTCGCTGCTGCGCTGCTGATCGGCGGGATCGCGGGTCTGCAACCGGCGATCAAGGCGGCGAATTTGTCGCCTACAGAGGCGTTGCGCACTATGTAAAGAATCACGCCCCATCTCGACCTTTTCTGGTATCGCTTCCCAAGAGGCGGTTCAGAGTTGGTTCTGCCAGTGTTTGATACATCCGATCCATCTCTTCTGGGGGCGCGGGCATATCGTCCATCACCCAATCTGTCAGCAAAGAGACCAATCCACTGATCAAAAATGTCGTGGCTATTCGCCTGGGAATTTGGGTCGACGAGTCTGCCAAAGCCATCGTATCCAACTGAACCTCCAGGCGTTTGACCAAAGGTTTTACCAACATCCCCAAACCGATTTCTGGGTTTATGGCATTCATCTTGAACCAGCGGTGTTTTTCTTCCGAAATCCGGAACAGCGCCAGGCTGGGAACCAGTTTTTGATAGGCATTATCAGGTCCACCACTCTCTTCCAGGATAGTCTGGATTTCCTGTTCGATCTGCGTCAAAAGCAGGCTGAACATGTATCGACTCAGATCTCGTTTATCTTCAAAATGCGCGTAAAAGGTCGCCCGGCCGATATCAGCCCGTTCGACAATGTCACTGACACTGATTTTCTTGTAATCTTTTTCCAGGAGCAATTCCCGCAGCGCTCCAATGATCAGACGCTTGCTACGAACTGCTCGCCGGTCGGGTTTGA
>JAAEPW010000917.1 GCA_024232355.1 Chloroflexota bacterium
CATGTTTAGCTGTATACTGTTGTCGAGATTCGTTTCCAACAGTCCGCTGGCGCGCACGAAGCCCGCAAATGGAGGCACCAATGAGAGCCCTTGCAGACATTGTTTCACGAAGGCTCTAATCGAAAATCGTTGTTGAAGAATTTCCGTAGCCTATTTGTGGTCCTGGAGGTGTCGAGAGTGTTTTCACACGTCGATCTCAGCAGGTACCAATTTAACTGTTGTTCTGTTGTGAGGCGCGAGCTGCTGCTTTTGCTCTGCTGCCGATTCGATTTGTTTCTGTATTTTCCATTTAACATTGCGAAAAGATGGCCAACAACGCATGCCACATGAATTTGCGTTCGCACAGACACGTCACAGTTGAATCCGATGGACACGGCCTGGGTGTTGCCGATCCTTCTGCTGCCGTCGAGCCAGAAGTGACAGGCCCTGGTGCTGACCAGAACCCGCTTGACGCCGTCGCTGCGGGCAATCAATTGCCGCGCGTCACTGGCGTTTTGCCGCAAACGAGCGAAGTATTCGG
Source organism: Chloroflexota bacterium (assembly GCA_024232355.1). The sequence goes on from JAAEPW010000917.1 coordinate 521, forward strand.
AAATGACTCCAACAGCGCGGTGGCGTGAGCCGGTGATTTTGGCGTCCTTGACAGACCTACGGCTGTCGACGACCTGCTGGCGCCGTCCCCG
>JAAEPW010000918.1 GCA_024232355.1 Chloroflexota bacterium
CTGGCACAGACCTACACCCCGATCTATGACATCCAGTACACCGCCGACCCATCGGGTGATTCGCCCTACAAAGACCAAACCGTCACCACCCAAGGCATCGTCGTTGCCGACTTTGACGGTGGCGATCGCGTCTGGATCCAAGACGGTGCAGGTGCTTGGAATGGCCTCTATCTTTATTTGCCTAGCCCGGCTCCCGCTGTCGGTGACTTGGTCGAGGTTTCAGGACCCATTCAAGAGTATCATGGGCTGACCCAGCTTAATGGCGGCACTGTCACCGTCCTCAGCAGCGGCAATCTCTTGCCCGATCCCTCCGTAGTGACCACCCTCGATCTCAACCAAGAGATGTGGGAGAGCGTATTCGTCCGCGTCGAGGGCCTGACTGTCACCAACCCTGATCTGGGCAATGGCGAGTGGCAAGTCGACGACGGAAGTGGCCCCGCGGTGATCGACGATATGGGGAACTATACCTACGCCCCTCTCCTCGATGACACGCTGGATTATGTTCAGGGACCACTGAACTATAGCTTTAGTGCTTTCAAGATCGAGCCTCGCGACGACGGCGACATCGGCCTGGCACAGACCTACACCCCGATCTATGACATCCAGTACACCGCCGACCCATCGGGTGATTCGCCCTACAAAGACCAAACCGTCACCACCCAAGGCATCGTCGTTGCCGACTTTGACGGTGGCGATCGCGTCTGGATCCAA
>JAAEPW010000919.1 GCA_024232355.1 Chloroflexota bacterium
CAAAACCAGAACCATCAGAAACCAAGGAGGAGAGCTAAAATGGAAAGCAACAAACTGGAACTCGTGTTCACCGTCGAAAAAGACACCAAGAACACCCGACGATACAAGGAAGAGGCCACCGATGGGCCGCCCGTCATTGGCACACTCTACGTGCAACAATGGGCACCTGTCCTGAACCGGCCAGGTACAGGGCACTACGCAAGCTCACTGGCGGCACGATGCCCGGCCGTGTGCGGGTCACGGTGACTGTCGAAGAGTGAAGTCGTCAAACCACACTCGAAAGCATCTTGCACGCTGCGAAATCTGCCGCTGGCCCCTATGGTTCGGCAATCACTCGGCGTGCAAGGTGCTGGACAAAGATCTGCACTCGATGACTCGTTGGGCATATTACGGAATCATCGACAGTGTTATGCGTTCGCTGCTGTCTTGGTGGAGGCATAGGTAAAAACGATGACGTACCTGGAACTGTTCGCCCGCCGTGCGAGGCCGGGGTGGACGGCGTTCAAGAGTAAAGATATTCAACTGGAGTGAAACCTATGTTTCCTGGGTTCTTCCGTCCCAAGTCCAATTTCTACAGACTGCCCAACGACTGGTTCGACGTCTGGATCGACATCCGCCAGACGACCGACCGGACGCGGATACTGGCTCCCCTCAAGGTCACCGAGTACACCATCAAGTGGACTTGGGGGTATCAGAACTATGACGAGCCGGTGCGTATCTCCCGACGCGATTTCCAATACGGGAAGCGGGCAGGCCTCAAAAGACTAGACCGAGGCACCAACCTGTCCAGCAATGGCTTGGAAAAAGCTCTGGACTTTTTACGTGATTGGGGAGTGATCAAGGAACAACACAAAGAGGCACACAGGCCATTGTTTCTCCCTCGATTACGACCCGTGGAACAAGACCCACCGGGATTTCTGGGTAACGACGTGGTATCCGATAAAGCTCCCTACCTGGGCTTTGAGCGTCCAGAGACAAACTATTTCCAGGTCCCCGCAATCTGGACAGACCTGACCCACGACGCTAACTCGGAATCACTGATTCTGGCGATCGAGTATTTCTTCCGGCACACGTGGGGTTGGCACGGCAACGGCGACAAAGCGCATTGGATGAACATTGACGATGTCGCCAACGGTCGGCGCTACCGGTCCGACGAACGGCGGGGAGAGCGCTACGACCGGGGAATCGGTTACTCGGAACGAAGTGTACGGGATGCCCTGAACGAGGGAGTGAAGCGGGGTTGGCTCGTGTGCCGCCAAGAGGAAAAGAAAGAATATGCCTTGCATCTCAAAGGGATGCGCGTGTCCAAAGAGGGTGAGTATTTGGGCGCTGTGGAAAAAACGTCAATCCCAGCCCCGCCTGTGTTACCGCCATCGCCCGCCCCTGCGCCGGAGCAGAGAGACGACGCATCAGCATCATCATTAGAAAGCGCCAACGATGCAAACGTTCAGTCAGAAATTGTCCAGTTGCGCGCTCAAGTAGCCACACTGACTGAAACCGTGAATGGCCTGTTGCACACGTTGTGCGCGGCGGGCATCGATGTGAAGACCGTGCTCAATGATGAAGAAGAAAACACAGCATCTAAGGAAGCTAGTAAAGCACCCTCGGAAGCTAGTAAAGCACTCACGGAAGCTAGTAAAGCACCTGACGGAAGCAAACGCAGCGCCTATTATACAAACACTGCTTCAGACACTAATTTCAAGACACCACCACCAGACACCCCCGCGCACGCCACGGCCGCAAACAGTGGCGATGATGAAAACGACGATCAGAATGGTGGTGGTGTGGATTCATCCTCTTTGAAATCTTTGATTAATCGTTTGACCTCACTGAAAACTCCGATGAGTTCCGACGCGGCGTCCAATCTGATCTCGACCTACGGAGAACAGCCCATCCTTGCCTGGTTGGATGTGCTGGAACACGACCCCACGGTGCGGAGTGTGCCCGCGCTGCTGACTCACAAATTGCGCGCGGGCGAAACG
>JAAEPW010000920.1 GCA_024232355.1 Chloroflexota bacterium
GCATGATTTTGACAGTTTCCGCCCGAGGGATGGTCTCTGCAGCCTCTCCCCGAACCTCACCGGTCCGGAGAACTGCGAGGACGGCAACATCAGTAACATCGACTCTTGCAAAAACAATTGTGAGTACGCTCAGTGCGGGGACGCCTGGGAGCAAAACACCTACCGCACCGATAACCTGGATGTGGATTTCTACTGGCACTGGGGGGATTACTACGGCAAAGCAAGTTGGCTGGAAAACGATTTCCGGCCGGAGTATGGCGATAACGATTGGGAAAATACAATTGATGGCCCTGGCCATTGGGATACCGGCGATGATGTCGGGTCACCTTACGAGAGTGTCTTTTTATGGAGCATAGCTGAGACCTGCGACGACGGAAACGACCTCTGGAACGACGACTGTGTGAAGTGGTGTCAGGTCGCAGAGTGTGGCGATGGCTGGCATAACACCGCAGGCGCGGCCGCAAACCTCGAGGAATGCGACGACGGCGACTCGAATATTTATCCATGGCACGCAGACGCTGATTATGATTTCGCTGACAACCTGTTCAACCACAACAATCTTGGCTGTCTCGAAGACTGCACCGAGGCGCGTTGCGGTGACGGCTTTGTTCAGTACACGTGGTACCACGAGTTCAATGACGATGACTATCCTCAGGTTATTGA
>JAAEPW010000921.1 GCA_024232355.1 Chloroflexota bacterium
AACACCTCTTGTGGACTAAACTTTTCACCAATTGCATAGTTTACTCCACTTTCACTTTCAGTCAAATCGGATATACGATTTTGTGACAGGTTTTGCTTTGATACAGCCAAATGTTTCTCATATTACGCTATCAGAACAAAAGTTCTGGGTAATAGCAAGGCTTCTCATCGCTGGACTACCTGCCCGCGTATGCTCCTCCAGCAACCTCTCTACTTCTACAAACAGACTACCTTCTTGGATCACTAAATCTGCCAATGCTTGCATCGTTGACGTTTTGACAATCTTGCTCTCATCCTGAAGGTATCCTCGCAAAATTTCCACTATCTCGACTATCTCCTCCGCGCTCCACTTCAGTCGTGGGATTACCTGCGCAACATGCCAGCGAACCTCCTGTTGTTCAATCATGGCTACTCGCCCGATTAACTCTTCTCTGTACGGTTCAAGATACTCTGGCTGTTTTGCTGTGACCTTCTCCACTACATCTGCCGACCGCATACGAATCAGAGAATCTTCGCTGAGCATACCACCAAACACCAATCCGAATAGAGATGGTTCACTAAGAATAGCCTCAACGACCTCATTGGCCATGCCGATAGAACGGTGGTCTCCCCCCTTCAGTTTTTCCAGAATATTGTCAGTTTTCGTCATTCTGAGCACCCTTTTCTACATTCCAGACGCCAATCCAAAGGGGGGGTGGCGAGGAGCCATTGCGGACCACCAGTTCCCTAGAACCCCGCGAGCGCCCCTTCGGCTGCGCTCAGGGCAGGCTTTTCAACGCACGGTAGTTCAAGCCACTACAAACGCCCCTTGGTAGAACAAGGCGATAAACAGTTCACCCAAGGCAGTGTAACTGACGATGACAGGCGGGATGCAGCAAGACTAGGTTGTCAATCGTGTCGGCCCGCCGTGGACTCGCCGCTCGATGTGATGGTTATCCCATCCGATTTCCTAGCTGATCTTCTCCCCACAGACTGGGCAGACCGCATTCTGGGATCGCCATAAGTATAGCAGTGATCTACGTCCCTGCAACTTGGCGAAACCTCACCAAGGGCGAGATGACGGCGGGAGGGCCTCGTTATTTTTGTCCACACATTGCCACAAGATCTATCGACCTGACCTGCTCATTCCCGCCCCCGACGCGACCCCAGTCCGCTCCCTCGCCGTCTCCCCCTGGTCTGCCCCAGGTGGTGTCATTGACCTGTTCCCTTGGGCCGGGGGCGGTGGGATGCGTTGTCTGCGACCACAAGCGGGGAGGTGAGCGTTGTTGACGGGTTGGCCTTGTTGTGATGATTGCCGGTTTGTGGGTGATGACCCTTGCCCCCGCCCCATTGCTCGCCACCGTTGAAACAGAGACGCGATCCCTCGGATGGCATTGCTTTCTGCCTGTGAGAAACCCTGGTAATGAACCTCGGGCCACAGATTGCCACAGGAACCATCAGCCTGACCTGCCCCATTGCCTCCGCTGCCGACGCAGCCCCAGTCCGCTCCCTCGCCGTCTCCCTCTATTCTACCCAGGTGGTGTCATTGGCTTGTTTCCTT
>JAAEPW010000922.1 GCA_024232355.1 Chloroflexota bacterium
CAACGTGATCCAGGATGACGTGGGCGATATGCCGGTGGCCTGGGGCGCGCGCATGCTCTACCTGCCGGAAAGCGCTACCTGGGGGGCAGACCATCAAGTGAAAATGGTCTGGCTGGTCAATGCGCTGGTCGATACGTGCGATACCAGCACGCTGGTTGATAACGACGAGTATGACACCCACTGCGCTGACCCCGACAATTGGAGCAGCGAGACCCAGGTCATCCAGACCTATTACGAGGATTTCCACGTCACCAGCCTATCCGTCCGCGAGGATCACGGCATGCAGGCCGCCGTCATCGCCCAGACTGACGCCCTCACCGCTGTCTATGAAGAATATCTGTGGCATCTGGCCGACACGTTGCAGCAGACCTTTATCGCTGGCGAGTTGATCGACACCACCGGCGACGAGATCGGCGATGTGCGCTTTGACCTGGCCGAAATCGAGACCCGCTTTGACGACGACAGCCCCACCTACGCCGACGGCGCGCCGGAGCGCTGGGGGATTCCCAAATCCGCGCTCGACGTGAGCGCCGTCTATACCTACCCCGACCAGATCAGCGGCCTGGATGGCGTTGCCGCCGTGCAGGTTCCCGCCGCTCTGGCCCAATACACCAGCCCCGCCGCAGACGCGCGCGTCACCCTGCTGCTGGCCCGCGAAGAGACCTTTAGATCCACCAGCCTGGGCGGCGACGGGGTGACGGCCAATTATGATGGCAGCATCAGCGTCGATATGAGCGAGCAGATCACCCAGACCTACGCATCCCTGAACTGGTCACCCTACGTGTACGATGGCTACGATTGGGACGTGGACGACCTCGGCGACACGTTGGCGTAAACATCTCGATTGAGCGCCAGCCGTAGGCATTCAACACGGCCCGGTCGAGGTTCTTGCGCTTGCTCTTGTACTTCCAGGCAAAGCGGCCCTTGTACCACGCCCGCCACGCTGCTTGGCCGCGTCCGTCTTAAAGGCAAATGTCTGCCCGGTGGGGGCTTTTTCCCGGCGGGATGGTATGCCCCACCAGGCGGCACAGGTCGATAAAGTGTTCCTGCGCGGCGGATCGTTCTTTTTGGGTGACGTTGCGCCTTATGGCGACGAATTCTTGGGCGGAGAGGGCGGGGCGCAGTGGTTACTCCTTTGGCGCGTACAACTCCGGCCAAAGCCTTCCATTCCCGCTTTACGGAATCAAGGCTTTAGACGGATCCTTCCAAAACCCCACCAAACTCAAGCGGGATCGCCCATCCTCTCTTTACCCCAGTTTTTCGAACGGCCAGGCGAGCACGCCGCGCAATGCATCGGCGCGGATGCTGTCCACGATGCGCTGGTGGCTGGTGCGCAAGCCCCACCGTTTGACGAGCCACGCGCCCTGGTAGAGGATGGTCGCGCCGACGTAGGCGGCTCCGGCGGGCAGGACTATGGTGGTGTTCATGACGAGTCCGCCGAGGGAGCCGATGAGGAGCAGACCGCTTACTTGTTTGAGGTAGGGTTGGATGGTTTTTAGGAATTTTCGTATTCTGTTTTAGGCTCGTTGGTAGAGGTTGGGTGGTTGCATAGTTGGGTTTCCTTGACTTTGCAGACATCCACGATTTATGGCAATTCTTGAGCAGTAACAGCAACTTTATAATCCACCCCCAGGGCATCCTGAAAGTGACGCTTGCCGCAGATAATTTTGCGGCGTTCGTCCGGGCGTAGTTCGTCCAGGTTGTGGGTGCTTTTGGTCTCTCGTACCAGGTAGAGGGTCGCTTCGTTTACAGGGTCGCCGTGTTCGTCGCGCTCTTCCATGACGATGGCCCAGTCGGGGTTGTATTCGCCGATGGGGGTGGGGACGGTGAACCAGGTGGGGAGTTTGAGGTAGAGTTTGACGTCGTCCCGGCGTTCAAGCCCCGCTACGAATTGGCGCTCAATCTCCGAATCGCAGATAACGTGGTCATAGACAGCGTGCTCGGCGGGCACGAGATAGTCCTGGTAACTCTCGATTTCGAGGGCCAATTGGGTCATTTCGTACCACTGACTGATTTTCTCATATTGGATACCTTGCACCAGTTGCTCGGTCAGTTTTTCCTTGATAAAGCGGACGGCGACGGTGGCAAACTCGTTCGGGTTGTCAACCATCGCTTGCCTGGTGGTGTGTGAGGCGTGCTTGATGATCTCCAAAATGGTTTGGCGGGTGATGCGCACGGGGGGTGTAGTGTGTTTCATCAGATTGGCGATGACGTGGACCAGGTTGGGCAAGGGATAGCGCCCGGATAGGTCCATTACGGTTTTGGCGGCGCTCATCTGGAGGGCTTCAAAGGCGCTTTCCTGGTGCACGTCCACGCGGGCCTTGGTGATGGTGACGCGGGGCGGGCGAATCTCGGCCCGGTCGAGTTCGGCCACCACGTCACGCACGAGTTTGGGGCTGTCTATCCTGACGGCGTAGCGGGTTTTGTGTTTGATCTTTTCCCACAGTGCCTGGAATTCGGGTTTGAGGGTGAATTCTTTGCGCAGCCTGGCAGTGCGGCGGTCGCGGGCGTTGACGGGTTTGGGGGGTAGGATGCCCTCGCCGTATTCTTCTTCGATCAGGCGGCGTTCCTCGTCGCTGAGGTCGCCGATGGCTTTGCCATAGCGGGCCTCGATCTCGGCGCGGTATTCAAAAGCGATTTCGCTCTGAAGTTGGGCCACAAAGCGCTCATAGCTCTCGTTGGCGACGACGGTGAGGACGTTAAAGCGGTCGTCGTGGACGCGCTGGCCGGATTGGCTTACGGGAAGGCGGATGCCGCGCCCGACCTCCTGGCGTTTTTTCATTTCAGAGGTGGTCTGGTTGAGGGTGCAGATTTGAAAGACGTTGGGATTGTCCCATCCCTCGCGGAGGGCCGAGTGGGAAAAGATAAAAGCGGTCGGTTCGTCAAAGGAGAGCAGTCGTTCTTTGTCTTTCATAATGAGTTCGTAAGCCTGGCGGTCTTTTTCGGCTTCGCCAGTCTTGCTGTCTTCGAGAATGACGTCGCCGCTGCGGGTGCGGCGTTGAGCAAAGTAGGCAGCCTGCACCTGTCCGACGTCGCGGTCGCGCCAGGTGGGGAAGCGTTGTTTGATGTCGTCAAATGCCTGGACAAAGAGGCGACGGATGAGGCCATCCTGGGGGGCATAGTTGTCCACGCGGTCGATGAAAAATAGAGAGAGGACCTTGATGCCTGTGGTATGGAGGCGGGCCTGGCGGCGGAGGTGTTCCTCAATGGTATAGCGAATCTGGGCCTCAAAGATAGCGTCTTTGTCGGCCCCCAGTTCCTGGCCGAGGGTGATTTCTAGATTGTTGGCAAAGCGGATAAACTGGCCGCCGAGGCTGATTTCGTCAATCTCATAGCCGTCGTACTCGGTGCGGTTGGTCTTTTTTCGCAACGAGTCGCCGGGACGAACGGTGACAGTGCGCTCTTTGACAGTGCCGCCTTTCATCAACTTGTGCACAGCCAGGCGGGCGGTGAGGGTGCGCTTTTTGGCCTCGATGCGGACGAGACGCAGGTAGGGCTGGGCGGTGGCGTCCTCGCGCACGACAGAGGCAACCTCGATGCGTTTGACGAGCCGCTGGCGGTAGGCTTCGTAGGGGGTGAGGCGGTAGATGACGTTGTAGGGGTTGCGGTGGGTGGCGCTGTAGCGCAGGGCAAAGAGCGGGTCGAGCAGAGAGAGAGCGGCGATGCTGATCTCGCTTTCCATATTCTGCGGTTCGTCGAGAATGAGGATGGGGCGGGCGGCCTGGACGAGATGGACGGGCGTCTCGCCCTGGAGGCGGTCGGTGGTCTGGCGGATGACGTTGGAGGCTTTGTTAAAGGCGGCCAGGGTCATTACCATGATCTCGACGCTATCGGAAAGGGCAAACTGGCGCACCTGGGAGAGATTGGCCGAGTCATAGGCATAGTAGCGGTAGGGGATGTTTTCGTACAGTTGGCAAAAGTGTTTGGCGGTGATTTGCAGCGTTTTGATGACGCCCTCGCGCACGGCGACGGATGGCACGACGACGATGTATTTGCGCAGGCCGTAGCGTTGGTACAGTTCGAGCGCGGTGCGCAGGTAGACGTATGTCTTGCCGGTGCCGGTCTCCATCTCGACGGAAAAGTTGTAAAAGCGGGCATCCTTGGGACCGGCAGCGGTTTGGATGGGCTGTTGGATGTATTCGAGTTCGCGGTCGGGTGCGATCTGGTTGCGCTCTTGCACGGCATGCAGATTGGCGAGTAGTTGAGATTCGGAGAGGTCGAGACGGTTGGGAACGGCGGCGAAAGAGGCCACGCCAGGGGTGAAGGATAGGCCGGTCTCGACGCGGGGCTGGCCCGTGAAGAGGTCGACGATGGCCTGGATGGCGTACAGTTGGTATTCTTGTTTGGGGTCGAATTGTAGTTCCATTTTCATTCCCGTTGTTTGGGCGAACACACTTGGGCGAACACACTTGGGCGAACACGTGGGTTCGCCCCTACCTATGCGTTTGTTGAATCCGTCCGTAGGGGCGCACCCGCGTGTGCGCCCTCCTGCATTGGGACAACCCCGTTTAGGCCATCCATTTGGGCGAACACGTGGGTTCGCCCCTACCGTTGTCGATTCGGGTTTTCATCGTCCGATTCCCAATTGGCGGGATTGTTTTCGATATATTCGCGAATGGCATTCAGTTCCCGTTCGTTACGGATGATTCGTTCATAATAATTCCGCTGCCAGAATTTACCGGGGAACGGTTCCCATCCTTCTTGTTTGACTCCACGGATATACGCATTGGTGGTCATAGTCTTGAACCATTGCATAATCCGGCCTAACGTAGGGCGCACATCCGATTCGGGGCGCACACGTGGGTGCGCCCCTACGGTCACGTCGGGTGTAGGGGCATCGGGTGTAGGGGCAAACCCACGTGTTTGCCCTGACATTTGCCCCGATTCAGGTTCCACGATGACAATAACACCGTGAATATGATTGGGCATAACGATAAATTCATCGGTCTCGACGACGAGGAATTTTTCGGGCAATTTATTCCACCACATTTGAACCATATCATGCACTGGCGTTGGTTCCAACAAACACAAACGATGCTGACAAACAATCGTCACGAAATACGCCCCGGCTTGGGCATAATCATAGCCCTTTAGACGAATCGAACGACGGTGGTGACGTTGTGGGTCATAGCGTGATTTGGTCATCATCGGCCTCCATTAAATTGTCTTTAACCGACATTGCAAAGCCAGATTTGCCGCCGTATCGTCATCAAGCGCCGCATCCCGGCAAACAAAGACATCGTCCTGAGAAAGGTTGAGGTGACGCAAATCAGACAGGTTGACGCGGCCATCCAGGCATATGAGAAAGGATTGTTCCCTGTCCAAGTCAGTGACACGATAAATGGTGATTCCGGTATCCGTAGGGGCAAACCCACGTGTTTGCCCCGGTTGTGGGTGCACACCCGATTCCAATCCAGGGCGCACACGTGGGTGCGCCCCTACCAATTCGATGCGGCAATTCAACCCGTACCCCTCCTTGAGCGCGACCTCATAAATAACATCCTCCGCCGTCCAACCATCCACCAGCGGGTCGGTAAAGAGCGTCATCTGTTGTTCGTAGGCGGTGGGGGTGTCATCGTCCACGCCGGGCCAGGAGCGGTAGTTGGAGGGGGCGAGTTTGAAGGCTTTAAAGCCCAGGTCTTCTGGCGTCTCGCGGGTGGTGAGAGGCAGTTGGCCCTCTTGTTCTTGCTGCATTTTGGCAATGACACGGCGGATGCGTTCTTTGCCAACATCAGCGAGTGTCACTAATTTTGTGTTATCATCATACATCTTTGGATTTGGTAGCTTCTCTGGTAATTGCACCATAACAAAATGTCGGTTTCCATCATCCTTATGATTCAGTTCCAGAATTGCTTGTGCTGTCGTGGCAGATCCAGCGAAAAAATCTACTATTATGTCATTGCTTTTAGGGGATGTTACTTGCTCAAGTAACGTCTTCAGCAAGGATGCTGGCTTGGGGAATGCTATCAATTTTTCCCCAAATATATCTGCGAGTTCTCTAGTGCCTTGCGTAGTGTAGCCCACATCCAAGATAGATGAGAAACCTGTGTACTTGCTACGGAGTTCACTCAAAAATCTCTTGAGCCGAGGGCGACCATTTGGATTAGCAGGCCACAAAATCCGCCCGTCGGCTATCAATTGCTGCATTCGTGTTTTCCCATAGATCCAGCCGCGAGATAGATGTGGAGGATAGCGTCTTTTAGTCTCTGGATCAACCAAGTCATAATGTAGATTTGGTCTTTCCTCTGCATTGGCTAGACCAGTCATATTGTCGCTCATCCAAGAACCACGCGGATCGTTGTCTGGATTCGAGTACTTTGAGAGATCCTTTGGCGTACCTGTGAAAACTGCCGCTCCCTTTTCATAGGCAAGCACATATTCGTGGTCTGTCGAAACATTGTTGATGTTCCGATTATCGGGCACTTGACGACGATGCCAAATGAGAATCACTATGAGATTCTCTTCTCCAAACACCTCATTCATCAACAACCGCAGATTATGCACCTCGTGGTCATCAATACTCACAAAAATCACCCCATCATCCCGCAACAACTGCCGAGCCAGAAAAAGGCGCGGATACATCATACTCAGCCAGGTCGAGTGATAGCGCCCGCTGGTCTCGGGGTTGGAGGTGAGCAGATTGCCGTTGGCGTCCTGCTGTCCGGTGAGTTGCAGATAGGTGGCAAGGGGGTCGGCATAGTTGTCGGGGTAAACAAAGTCGTTGCCGGTGTTGTAGGGCGGGTCGATATAGATCATCTTTACCCGGCCAAAGTAGGGCTTGTAGAGCAGTTTGAGCACTTCCAGGTTGTCGCCCTCGATAAAGACGTGCTGGGTCTCGTCAAAGCGCACCGATTCTGCACGGCAGGGGACGAGGGTAGCGCGGGTGGGGGTTTGCAGGAGGCGAATGGCGTCGCGCTTACCTGTCCAGGTGAAGGTGTAGCGTTCGGGGGCGTCGTCTACGTGCTCACCGAGGGTGGCGCGGAGTTTTTCCCAGTCTATGTGGCCTTCGGTGAAGGCTTCGGGGAAGAGTTGTCGGAGGCGGGCGATTTGGTCTTGAATGATGTTGGGGGTTTCAGTCAAGATGGGTTCGCCGTGTTTTTCAGTCATAGGTATACTCCCACGTTATATCCAGTTTACAGAGAGCAAAGAAACCTCAAAATATCTCTTTACGTTTCATCGGCTTGTCGCAACTGATCCAAAAGCTGCTTGCGAATCCACGTTTTACCTGCTTTATTCGATAACGAGCCAAAAGGACCGCGTTCCCATGTCAATGTAAGGGCTCCACCACCAGGAAGTTCTATTGTAACATCTTGTAGAACTTGTAGCTGTCTTTCAAAAGTATCTGCGGTATACTGTCGTCCATCATTTAGATCACATCGGTGCTTTGCAGCAGTAAACATACTAAGGATAGTCTCAATACCCATAGGTCTGCAAAGCATGTACTCCCTAGTATTGCCCCAAGCATCTGGCCAAACTCGTTGAACGCCTTTAAAGAACTCTTTGAAGATAACCGCCTGTTGCGCAGGTGGTTTCCTAGACAACACCCCTCCACTTTCAGTATGAGGTGCCAGACATCGTTTCATATGCCGGTTGGTCACCCAACAACCACGGTCCGCATCCATCATTTTGATTTTGCCGTTCAGTGGTGAATCCCTGTTGTCATTCAACTGTATTACAACATCCATCGTTGACGATTCTTCGGATGGCAGCTCTCGAATCTGGTAATACAAAGACAATAGATGAACATTGGTAACTTTGACTTGTTTGCTGTTGATATCCGCAAATATCTTGCCGCGAAGGTGGTCATCAGCATTCCACAATGCTACTACCGGTAGATCAAAATCGGTACCTTCACTATATTCGAATCCGGCAAGGCGATGCTGTCCATCCAAAACATAGGCGAGCTTGTCATCGTCACTGGGAAAATGGAGAACTTTTTGATGTGGGTTACCTGTGTTTGTTATCTCAACCTCGGTGGTCAGGCTCACAACGATAGCATTGGGAAGAAGGGCAGTTTCCTCCTGGATATACTGACCAATTTCTTTGGCGCGTTTATTATTCAGGATACGCTGAACTTCGTCCGGGTCATCGTGTGAGCGGGGAGTCACGTAACAAATCTTGTTTAATAGGGCCGAGTTCATCGAAAACAGGTAAAGTTCATATCCTTTTTGTTTGAGAATGTTCGCGGTTACTTCAAATCCAGCCATGGTTTTTCTCCTTCTAGTTTATTGGATTTCTTCAAATTGCAAGTCGCACAAAGAAACTGCAAGTTGTATCGTTTTGACTTGCCACCAAGCGAAACTGGAATGATGTGATCAATATGTAGCACAACCTCGGGAGGCACTCTATCACACTTAGTACAGCAATGAGGGGCAGTCCATAACAGCTTCAGATACTCACCGTAGGTGATTGGCTCTCGATAGTGTTCTCTAAATTGCTTCTTGACCACGTCATACAATAAGTTGAGGTCGTGGACTGACCATGTGCGGCCAGTGCGGAGTCTCAGGTGATCGCGAAACTGCCGGAGACTGTCGGGGTGATCAAAAAGGGAACTATCTGGAATATCACTCCCCAATGCTCTTACAAGTTGTTCAGACAATGCCCACTCTAGAAAGTGCGCAAAGGAGTCAGTATCTATTCCAAGGCAAGTAAGCAGTGTTTCAACTCTTGTTTGTTGGTTCATCTGGTTCCTATGGCGAAACAAAAAGTCCGCCGTACTGTTGAGCAATCACGAAATTCTTGACGGTGGGCGGGCGGCTCGTCTAACAACAAGCTTGGTGTTACCATTCCCTTGCCAGGTCGTTCCACCGTCTTGGTCGTAACCTCGGGCCTGAACAAAGCCACAAAGCTTTCGCATTGTAGCACACAAAAGCACACCATACAAGAAAGCGCCCACGCCCAAAACCAATTTGCATCCTGCGAGACATTGCGGTATACTTGTCAAAGTTCGACGGTCGAGCGGCGGGGATAAACATCAATACACACACCACGAAAGAACAACCACCAACCATCGCGACAAAAGGAGGTGAAACCCACACAATACCAACCGAAACAAGAGAGAAAAAGCCATCATCAGGCGAGAAGGAATGCTCATCAAGCGAGAAGGAGACCCCATCAAGCGAGCAGGAGACCCCATCAGGCCAGAAGGAGACCTCATCAGGCCAGAAGGAGCCTTCATCAGGCCAGAAGGAACCCTCATCAGGTGAGCAGGAGCCCTCATCAAGCGAGCAGGAGCCCTCATCAGGCTCAAAGGTGAGCATATCAAATCAGCAAACCACCTACAAAAAAGGAGACCCGAAATGCCTAAACCATTGACCCAAGTGGAACAGTTAGAAGCATTCAACGCCGCCCTGCAGAATGCGGCCCATCCCGAGATCGCCCCGCTCCTGGAAACCTGGGGCTATGACGAAGCCACCCGCACCGCCGACCTGGAACTGCTTGCCCAAACCCAGGCCGCCCGCACCGACCAACAGCGCGAAGTCTCCGAGGCCGACGTGGCCCACAAGGCCAAAGCCCAAACCAAAAAGGCCGCCCGCCCCGGATTCGTCCTGCTCCATCGTTTTATCCGCACCGCCGACCGCAAACACGCGGAACTCGACATCGCCAGCACCCTCGGCGTCAAAGCCCTGCCCCAGGCCGAGGCCCCCTTTATCGGCTATACCACCGCTCTGCTCGACCGCATCGCCTCCCATCCCGACATTGCCGCCGCCCTGGCC
>JAAEPW010000923.1 GCA_024232355.1 Chloroflexota bacterium
CGTAGTCTCTACCCGTGACTGGATCCTTGCCACACAGAAACGCCCTTCGCACACAGCGTTGGACACAATGATACACGCCTACCGCTTGCTCATCGATGATCTCGCGTCGGGGGATCCTCGCCATGACGAATACTCCGGTTCTACAGGAACGCCACGGATGACATCTGATCGCACGTACACATCTTAGCGGTCACACGCGGAGCGTCAATCGCGTTCTTGGATAAATATTTTTCACCCCACATCTTGCGCCCTTCCTGGGTTCTTTCCATCAGAAACGGCAGCGCAGAGAAGTGTTTCGCGGCACCACACGTGACGGCAGAAGGCTCCAGGAAAGAAGGTGCCACCCACAACGTCGACGTCTTGAACAGATTCTGGGTGCCCCCTCTTTCCTCTTTGCAATGTGGGTGGCACCTTTCGCGAGCTTTGTGGGTGGCACCATTTGCCGCATGAATCGTCAAGCGAGCCCGTGTTCGTCGTTCGTTTGAGCGGTCCTGAAGACTTGCGGGAGTAGTGTGGCTGCCCGCTGAACTGGCCCAGCGACTCTCGACGGTGTACCGTCAATATCTCCAAACGTCAAACCGGATTGGATTCGAGAAGTGCTTGGTGTATCTGCAGGCAAAAGCGACTCTGACATGCGCTTTCTCAGCGCAAGTGCCGGGTCGCGTTTGCCGGCTGCTGGGAGTAACAAGATTTGACAGAACGTGACCTATCCCATACAGGAGGACCGTTTCGGATCGGCGCACGAGCCATTAGACCGGGTAACTGGCTCAGATCTCAGATGTCACTCCGTACGAAAAGAACCTGCTACATTGATACAGCTCCCCAGAAAAGGTAGAATCTTGCCTGTCGCAATCTCCTCCAGCTTTTGACCTTAGTATTGGAGTATGGGGTGAGTCAGGAATTGCAGAAGACGCAACTCTTCCAGTGGCTGAAGAAACAGAATGCGGATCTCGCTGACCGTGTTGCTACGATCCGATGTGAATTGGCAAAGTGGTTGCCGCAGATCGTTGGTTTCTTTCCACATTACCCAAGCCACGGACTCGATCACAGCGACCGGATTATTGCGCAGCTTTCGAAGCTTCTCTTTCGGAGAAGCAAACCTGTTGTGAGTT
The DNA here is from genome assembly GCA_024232355.1 of Chloroflexota bacterium. The sequence goes on from JAAEPW010000923.1 coordinate 1,113, forward strand.
TTTCATCCGGCGAGGTCTACTGCCTCTTATGCGCCACGCACCTACACGACGCTGGAATGGTAGTCTCACCTCGTGAGGCAACGGAAATTCTGGCATCCGAGAGCTGGCAGCAATTTGTTGCCGAAGACGGGCAAGGACACAATGACTATCGAGGTTGCGAAGAACTGCGAGCCGACAACCGGATTGAACATGAAGAACAGAGGAACTTCTTGGCCGATGTAGCTCTTCGACAGCTAGTTGCTGAGTTCATACGCAAACAACACCACGAGCGAGGAAAGACGACGCTCGAATTGCACCCTTTTCTCAAGCAGCTTGTCGATCATGGCGACTCCGTCGCTTTTGAGACAATTGGGGATATCGGCGTCGGACATGGCCTGCGGGAAAGCGATCTGGCCGATACAAGCAGATTCCCGGAAGAACGCGACGTGCTCGGCGACAAGGTTAACGTTCGCTTTCTGGCAAGGCTCTTGCGCATCGGGGACCTACTCGACATGGACTCACGCAGGGCCGACCCAATGACGGCCCGAGCTGTCGCTCCGTTACCATCCAGTTCTGTTCCCCATTGGCAGCAATACTCCGCGAAGAAGCACGAGAATGTCTCTCCGGAAAGGATCGAGTTTCGCTTTGAATGTAAGGATCAGGAAACCCACAGAGTTCTTCGTGACTGGTTTGGATGGCTCGAATCCGAGGTTCGGACTGCTGGACTAGAACAAGTGCACTCAGCCCGTCACGAAGGTTGGGGGCCTCCGCGATGCTGGGTCAGTAGCCAAGCCTCCGCCCAGGCGACTGACGACAAGCCGCAACCGACGATCGTGATCAAACCGGCCAAAGACGCCAATTACACTTTTCACGATTGGAGACTCGAACTCGATCACGAGCGTATCTTAGATCGGCTCATCTATGATGTCTACGCGGAACCCGTCGTTTTCGTCCGCGAATTGATCCAGAACGCTCTGGACGCCACGCGTTGCCAGATGTATGCGGACTTTGCAGTCCAGAATCCTGGGGGTGAGCTGCCGGAGTGCCCGACACAGTTTCCCGAGGAGTTTCGCAAACGTTATCCCGTGGTCGTGGCCTTTGCCGAGGAAGAAGTCGAGGTATCGCCTGACGCGCCATCTGAACCGCGCAAGGTCTTCACGATCGAAGACAGCGGCACGGGGATGGACGAACACATCATCACAAAGTACTTCCTTCAGATCGGGCGATCCTACTACGACACGGACGAATTCCGCAAGCAGTACCACTTCGCGCCAACGAGTCGTTTCGGTGTCGGATTTCTCAGCGCTTTTGCCGTATCACGCAACATTACAGTCGAAACAGCACATCGCAATATGGTCACCGGCGAAGTCGAGGGCGTGCGCCTGATACTCCGAGAACCTCGAAACTACCTGCTGACGGAACGATGGGACGTACCTACTAATAGTGTGACCGGTCAACTCAGAACCGGCACTCGCATTCGCGTTGTATTGGATGATTGGCCCAATGACGTCTCGCTTGTTGATCTGGTACGTCGTTGGTGCGTTGCCGTTGAAGTGCCGATCATCACAGAATCTGAGGACGATGAGGTGATTGTTCTCGCCAAACGGCTTCGAGATAAAACCGTTCTAAGAGCAAGCCGGGTGAACCCGGCTGGGCGTTTCATCCTTCGTATGTTTGATTTGGTGAGCCCAGACGTTGAAGGACAGATTGGTATCATCGCTTACCAAGACGAAAAAGGAGAAGGCTGGTGCGATTGCTGGCCTGACAAGAGAGGACTAGACGGCAAACGCATCGACGAACTCCCCGTCCTGCACGGGTCATTCACAGCCCTTTGTGGCATCAACATCGACAGAGATGGGGGTGACAGTGCCCCATTCCCATCGCAGCGTCTACGAACCATCCTGAACGAGGCGGTTGAAGAATCCGATTACTTCAAGATCCTCTATCGGCGTCCAGAAGCACAGTGGTTGAAGCGTGCCGATATCCGTACGCGAGCCATGAGATTGGGAATGGCACGAAGCAGTCGAGCCAGTTGTTCACCAATGCGAGAGTCCGGATTGAAGGGAGAAGTTGGTGACAGCGACATTACCGATCGAGTTGCCGCCGATGTCGCAAGCAGCGTCGTCGCCGCGCACCTCCGGGACGCGAAACGTGCTGAGGGCAAGCGGGGCACCCTTTACAGGGGCAGAGTGCTGTCGGGCGCGCCCGTGGCAAACGAATGGCGAGACGTATACCCCGAAACCGTCGTCACTTGGCAAGGTGGACGCCGTAACGACATCGCTGTGAAGGAGTTGTTGGGCCTTGAAGAGGTGACTCTCCTATTGTGTCTCGGGGACAATCCCTTATTTGGCAGGAATGCTCAACCGCCGACTGAATCTCACCCCCAGGACATCAATACGACTGTTCCCCTCGTGTCCTGGTCCGACATTCCGTTCTTTGCGCAGAAACGCTTTCAGGCAAAACTGCTTCTCATGAACCTCCACTCCGTCCAGACGCATGGGAACCTTTGGCTCCTCACTTTTTCGGCTAAGCGAGAGAGCGATGGTTTTGAGCGTACGCCGTTCGAGATGCAATCTTGGATTGGAGAGTTGGGGATGTCGAATCAGTCCAATATCCAACCTTATGGATTGCACATTGTGCCATTTGGCTCGCCTGGTGATGTGTTTGCACTCGATTCCCAAGCTCCAATCGTACAATGGCTTTCCAGACTCAGCGCCGCGTCGACATCCGAAGAGAGCGCGATCTGTTCTGCTGATGTTGAATCTTGTTGGCATGTTGCGTTGACGCAATCGTTCAAAATGCGTGAATTGATGGCTCGGTGGGCCAAAAATCAACACGTGCCGGAAGAACTCAGGCCGCCGACGGGCGAACAAGGCGATCTTATCATTAGTCCGCTGGAACTCATTGCGCGCAGTACGGTAATCGACGAGTAGGAGGACAGTTGCCCGCGTCCTGCCTTCCACGACGCCCGTCTCCCCAAACCGGCGTCTATGATTGGGAGGCCCCTGGGAACAGCGCGATGCCGGGAGACACCATATTCACTGCGGAGCGAAAGAAGGTGCCACCCACAACCTCGACGTCTTGAGCAGATTCTGGGTGCTCCCCGTTATGGCTCCTTCCGCATGGCTCGTCCTTCATGGTCAGGCTATGGGTGGCACTTTTTTCCCTCCAGAAGAAGCCAAACTCTACGGGACGACACATAGTGCTGCGGCGGGCCTAACGGCGCTGAACGCCACCGGGTGGTGCTGTGGTCGGCATATTGACATGTCCTGTATGCTGGACGCCTGGCGGAGCCTGGGAACCAGCATAGGCGGGTGGCGCCACGTCACGACGGTGCCGGGCGTCGTGTTGAGCCATGGCCGTCAGATAGCGTTGCTTGTGGCGTTCGACCCTTGAGCGGGATGCCGTATAGAGGCTTGCTCCCTTGAGTTCGATGGCCTGGCCAAGCAAC
>JAAEPW010000924.1 GCA_024232355.1 Chloroflexota bacterium
CACCTCGGCCGCAGCGGTGTTATCGATTGATTCCGACACCGTGGGCGCGGCAGCCGATCTTGAGTTTGTGCAGGTTGAGCTTGTACCTACGGGCAGTGGCGCTTTTACGACGGAGGATTTGTTGAACCTTACAGACGGCTCGAGCGCCGGAGGAGTTGAGCTTTGGACGGATGACGGCGATGGGGTTTTCGAGGATGGAGTTGATGCTCCGATAACACTTGGTTCGACGCCATCCTGGACGGGCACCGGCCCTTACAGTGTGGTTTTGGATACAGGTGGCGAGACGATAGCAGCAGCGGGTCACGAGCGTATTTTTGTAGTGGTGCGTGTCAGCGCCAATGCCGAGCATGGTGAGACGTTCAGCGTTCGCATTCCATCGGGCGGCATTCGTTATGACAGTCCTTCCGCGGATACGCGCACGAATCACACCTTAACGAGTACTGAGTATACAATCGATACGGTAGTTCCTTATCTTACGGGTGTTTTGGTTACCGATGTTGATGGTGACAACGAGTTTACCGCGGGCGACAGGATAACCCTTTCCTTCAGTGAGGCGATGGATGTTTCGAGTTTGGATGCGACCAATGTCGATGCTCGTCTTACGGTTTCGAACGCTCATGTTTTCGACAGCAGTAACGGCGGCGGGGTTGCTTGGGCGAACGATGCGCAGAGCGTGGAGATTACGCTTGGAGCGTCGCCTGATCTGGATCATGGCGATACGGTGGCGTTGACGAATCTGATTGAAGACCTCGCGGGCAATGGTTCAGCTGTCAATCCGACGCTGACGATGATTCTCGATGACGTACCCCCGCAGTTGGTGAGCATCACCTGGGTTGATAACGACAGTAACGGATATTTTACCGATACGGATGAATTTATCCTTCAGTTCAGCGAGTTGCTGGATGTAGCGCCGGTGGTTGGCGATCTGGTGTTAAGCGGCGGCAGTTTTGGTGCAGTAAACATAGCTCAGGGAGCTGATATGAGCACCTTTACGGTGACGACGACCGGCGGTTCGAGTTTACTTCCGGGCACCTATCTTGATCCGGCGTCTACGGTTATTGACGTAGCCGGTAACGGCGATGCGACGCCGGCGCCCGGCATCGAGCTTGTTGATAATATTGCGCCGACCCTGGATACGATAACGCTTTCGACGGCGAATACGATAACGGGAGTGGATGCGGGCGACCAGCTTGTTCTGGTGTTCAGTGAACCGATGACGGAAGCGGATATAGCTTTGCTCTCGATTGATGGGGCTTCGGTTAGTTTTACGTCGACAGTCTGGAACCCGAGCAGTGATACTGCGACGGTAACCGTTGGTGTCGGCGGCGATGATGTCTATGCGGGAATGACGGTTGATGATATCTCTTCATTGACCGATGTTGGGGGCAACGTTGCGGTTCAATCGAATCCTTCGGCCGAGTTGGTTGATAATGAGGCTCCGGTGGTTCTTGCCGCCTCGTCTATAGCCGGGGTTGTGACGACCGATGATGTTTTGTGGACGGATGCGGATCAGAACGGTCAGATAAGTGACGGCGACAGTTTCAGTATTTATTTTAGTGAGCGCATGGATCCGACGACGGTTTCAGATTTAAGCAACTATGTAGTGGATAGCGGCAACAGTCTTGGCGATGGCGTGAGTCTGGTTCAGAGCGTTGATGAGCGGAGTGTGACGATAACACTTGGCAGTGACAGTGAGATAGTTGATGGTGAGACGGTCAGTCTTCTGGTCTTTATCCGTGATCGTTTTACGGGCACGCAGTCCGGTAATCAGTTGACGGTTGCTCAGACAGTGACCTTTGATGATGTTGGCGCTCCGACGTTAGTGAGTGCGGATTTTATTAATCTAACCGGCACAACCGGTTTGGATGCGGGTGATCAGATAGAATTTGCCTTTAGCGAGCCGATGGACACGACGACCCTGGATACGGTAGGGGAGTTAAATGGTAATTTGACAGTCTTGACGGATACAGGCGCGGCGACGGGATTAAATCCATTTGGAGCGTCTAGTACGGTTAGTTGGGATGCCGATGGTAAGATAGCGACGGTTAGTCTGGCAGCCGGCATCGGCGCTCTTGATCTTGATGACAAGTATATCATATCTCCGACAGGCACCGTTACGGATATTGCCGGCAATGGCGCCAATACGACCTCGGTGTTGTTGAATGTTGGCGGCAACCATGTAGTGAGCAAGCTGACGAGCGCCAACGATGTGATTGATGCGCCGAGTTCTTCAGGCAGTGCGGTTGCGGTTTTCGGCATCAATGCCTGGCAGCCCTTATCCGGTGGTTCCGAGCGTCTTGACAGTGTAATGGTAACCCATGGCGGCACGTCCAGTGTTGACGATTTTCGTTATGGTTTATGGTCCGATGCGAATAGTAACGGCACCTTTGAATATGGAGCGGACACCTTTTTGCCGAGCAAATCGACAGTTTCGGGCAGTGATGTAACCATTGAGGTAGACGCAAGTGTGGTGTTACCGGCCACGAGTGGTGGGCCGATCGACTTTTTCGTTACCATCGAGGTCTTGAATGTTACCGATGTTGCCTATAATGAGACGTTGATCTTAACGATAGACGATGAGGATGTTCAGTTCTCGAATGGTCCGTTGTCCTTATCGGCAGCGGTGGTTAGTGATTCCTTATCTTTGACGCCGCGTACGGTTCTTATTGACGAGGTTAGTCAGCAGTTTGCGAATTTTGTAATTGAAGAGACGACGAGTGACCGTTTCAGTTCGACGGTAGTCACGAACAGTGCCGATGATAATACCTTTGTTGTTGGCGAGGAATATGTAGTCGGCGATGCCTTGAGCGCCTTTCCTGATACCTTGGGCGGCGCGTCGCAGGATCGTAACCGTGTTCGCATCGATTTCACCGGTCGTTTGACGGGTGGCAGTGTTTTGAGTTTAACATGTACGCCGGTTACTGGAGACGGAGTTGTTACGGTTGAGGTTAGCGCTGATTTGGGAGTGAATACCGTTTCAGTAGGCAGTTTAACGTTTATGGATAGTGGAACGCAGGAACTCTCGCTTGCCGGTTTGTCGTTGACGGGCACGGCTGCGAATCCAGTGAGTGTACTTTTGAGTGTTTCTAATGGGACGGAGTTATCGCTTGTTGACATTGAGGTATCGACGCCGGCGGTGATCAGTCGTGGTGGAGCGGGCACCTCGGCCGCAGCGGTGTTATCGATTGATTCCGACACCGTGGGCGCGGCAGCCGATCTTGAGTTTGTGCAGGTTGAGCTTGTACCTACGGGCAGTGGCGCTTTTACGACGGAGGATTTGTTGAACCTTACAGACGGCTC
>JAAEPW010000925.1 GCA_024232355.1 Chloroflexota bacterium
CAAATCCAATCAATGCCCGTTAGGGCATTAAGACGGGTACTCGCCGATCTCGAGCGCCTCGCGGACGACATCGTCAAAATCCAATCAATGCGCGTTAGGGCATTAAGACGAGTAAGGATGGAACTCTGTCTGTGGGTCAGTTTCGAAAGGTCCAAATCCAATCAATGCCCGTTAGGGCATTAAGACAAAGATGGCGTCACGCTCTGTTTGCCCACACAATATGTCCAAATCCAATCAATGCCCGTTAGGGCATTAAGACCAGTCGAAAGCCGCAGGTTCTCGGAGGCTTGCTCGACGTCCAAATCCAATCAATGCCCGTTAGGGCATTAAGACAAAATATATTTGGGTAAGACCCGAGAAATAAGTTCAGGTCCAAATCCAATCAATGCCCGTTAGGGCATTAAGACTGTGCTACCGTACGGCGCGACTCTCTTGTATAGCGTTAGTCCAAATCCAATCAATGCCCGTTAGGGCATTAAGACCAATTTGTTTTCGGCAGTCCATTGTTCGTATTCGACTTCAACGGTCCAAATCCAATCAATGCCCGTTAGGGCATTAAGACTCGTATTAAGGCATTGTTTATTGCACTCGGTGCAATCAAGTCCAAATCCAATCAATGCCCGTTAGGGCATTAAGACTTGCGATGACCTCGGCCGACATCTCCGGGACCAGAATAAGTCCAAATCCAATCAATGCCCGTTAGGGCATTAAGACCGGGGCAGCGGTGAGCGCGGCGATTGACTTACTCGGTGGGTCCAAATCCAATCAATGCCCGTTAGGGCATTAAGACCCCATCTGTTGAACTTGGGTTAACTGCTCGCGCAATGAGTCCAAATCCAATCAATGCCCGTCAGGGCATTAAGACGGTGTGGCCTTCTTGGGTGTGGCCTTTACGCTTGCGCGTCCAAATCCTATCAATGCCCGTCAGGGCATTAAGACAATACTGGTTTGTGTGGTACAATATGGACTAGAAACAAATCCAAAACCCATCAATACTCGTCAGAGCATTAGGACCATTCGGCGACTGCCCCACTGGTACTTGCTACACTGGACACATTCGGGAAATTAGAGTTATCGAAATAGACAAGGACAACAAAATGACAGTAGATGAAGTTATAGCCAAAATCATCAGACTACTTTTTGAGCAGGGTGCTAGCGATTGGGAAATACAAGACAAGGCGGTGCTTTTGGCGGCGATCAAGTTACAGTTGCAGGAAAAACAAAAGGAACCCAATGCCTAGACTCTCGGTTCGCTTATTTTTTTCGGATAAAATTAAATTGCCCCCCAGATATGGGCTTTGTGCGTGATTATACCCTATATCTGGGATAGCCAGTTTTGTCAATTTTCGGTCACTGCATTTGCTCAAGCATCGAACCCATATATATGGGGGTTGCAATCTCGTTTACCCCCATATATATTAGCGAACCGAGAGCTAGAGTGGCCTTTTGTCAAATCCGCAGCCGTGACGTGTGCCTAAACCAGCGTGCTTTCCGTCCAAAACCAATCAATGCCTGTCAGAGTATTAAGGGAATTCCAGAAAAATAAGTATCCCACTAGTTGATTTCGCTAGTCCAATTCTTAGAGTAAACTAGGTATTTTGTGGGAATTCCTCAAGGCTTTTGTGCAAAGCGAAAGCCCCTTTTCGTTCGCCTTTTTTGTAGCGTTTTCGTAAGGAAAAGCTTGCTTTTCCCGTAACCTGTCTTCACTGCCAAGCTTGGGACGATTTAGAACCTGGAAAAGCCCAAGACTCCTCTACAGTGTCCCCCATAAATCCTCCATCACATCGTCCAAAATAATCAATGCCCATCAGGGCACCAATACACTAACAACATGACCAAGGAATAAACTCGCACGGTCCGATCTCTCACGTATCTTTCACTGAATGCTAAACTCGCATCAAAAGGAAAAAAAAGATGACTATTCGCAAAGTTTCCGAATCTCCCCAGTCACGCTCAGAACCTTTTATCCGGCCCCCCTCGCGATGGCTGGATATCGCCATCACCATGCTGGGCTTGCTCGGGCTGGTCCTTTTCCTGAGCCTGTACGACCAAGCCTTTCCCACCGCAGCCATCGACCTGACGCTTTCCCGCGCCGAGATCGTCCGGCGTGCTCAGGCGTACATGCAGACACAGGGCTACGAACTCCAAGACAATGGTGTCGATGGTCCCTATAAGTTTGCACTCACGTTCACCGGAAGTTCTTGGACCTCGTATTATCTGCAACACACCTTGGGCATTTCAGAGACCAACCGTCTCATTCAAGAGACCGACGTACCTATCTGGTACTGGCGCGCTCGTTGGTTCCTTCCGTTGCAGAAAGAAGAGTTTCGAGTCTACTTGGCACCAGATGGTCAAATAGTCGCACTATCGCACACAATGTTGGAAGATGCGCATGGAGCCAGCCTCACACTGGAGAATGCTCGGGGACTGGCCCAGGACTATTTGACCACAGATCAGGGATGGGACTTGGCGAATTGGGAAGAGATATCCGCTTCGAGCGAGGATCGTCCCGGTGGACGCACCGATCACAGTTTTGCCTGGAAGCAGCGTGATTGGGACGTAGGCGAGAGCGAACTGCGCCTGTCGGTCACGGTGCGGGGCGACGAGATCGGCAGTTATAATTATTGGCTCAAAACACCCGAGACCTTTCAGCGTGATTTTACCCGCCAACGGACTATCGCCGGGTTTGTCGATAGCATGAGCCTCCTTTTGAGTCTTTTGCTCGTGTTCGTGATCTTGGCCCTGACGCTGTGGAAGGCTCGGGGGCAGATATCGACATCCGCCTCCACCGCTGTTGGGCCAGCGGTGCTGGTAAGCGTGATCATCTTGCTGGCTGGGTTGAACCGGTTGCCATTGGTCAACGCCGCATACGATACCACACAAAGTTACAAACTTTTTTGGTTGGCACAATGGATGTCCGTCGGGTTTGGAGCAGCGGGCAGTGGCGTGATGGTATTGATGTGTTGGTTCATAGGTCAATGGATAAGCAAACGTGTATGGCCACGCCAGGATCGGATCCTCTCCCGTCGGGGAGACCGGTGGCACACGTTGGCCCGTTCGGGTTGGCGGGGACTTATGTTGGGGATGATGATGGCAGGCTTTGTGGTGATCTTTTACCTGGTGACCACACAGTTCCTGGGTAGTTGGACACCAATAGGCCCAGACTATAGCAGTGCCTACGCCACGCCCCTGCCGTTCCTGGGTGCGCTAAAATCGGGTCTGCTCCCTGCGATGTGGGAAGAATTGGTATTTCGACTATTGCTCATCTCGGGCGTCCTTTGGCTCGCTCGGTCCTTTACCAAACTTTCGGAACCCGCCTGCCGGTTCCTGGCCTTGCTGATACCGGGAGCACTGTGGGGATTTGCACACATGAGCTACGTTCGAGATCCCATCTATCTGCGTGGCGTCGAACTGACCATGGCTGCGATGCTGTTGGAAGGACTCTTTTTTCTTCGCTTTGACCTGGCGACGACGATCGTGGCCCATTTCGTCTACAACGCCGGGCTGGGCGCATTGCCGCTGCTGCGTTCTGGGGAACCCTATTTCGTGGCGTCAGGATTAGTCATCCTCACAGCCATGTTGGTGCCCATGATGCCCCACGCGGCCAGAACGATCTGGCGCAAGTTGCACGGCGAGGTGCGCGGCGTCGCACCACGCCCTTGGATCAGGCTGGCACGCTCTGAGGATCTGGAGACACTGGCAGCATTCCCGGTCGATGGATTTAACTGGGCTGTGCTGCTGGACAATCCGGAGGCAGTCGTGCTCTGTCTGCAAGTGGGCGAGCAAACTGTGGGCGCGGCGGTCGGGCAGATCGTGAACCAGACCAATGGAGAGATATCGAGGGTTTACGTCGCGCCGTCGTGGCGCAGGCGCTATTGGGGAAGCGAGTTGCTAGACACATTGTGCATCCGTTTGCAGGAGCAAGGATGCGAGTCAGTACACATCCAAGTGCAAACAGACGACACAAATGATATGCGCTTCATGTCCAGCCAGACCTGGAAACCAGCGGCGATGATCTTTGCTTGGCCGCTAGAGCCACCGGCGTTTCCCAGTTGGCGGGATTTGTTGAAAAAGCTGAGAACCAGACGCAAGACAGCGGGGAACGAACGCGCCAGTTGACGACCTGGCACAGACAATATCTGCGGTGATATAGAAACACTATAGCATACCCACTCTGACTCCCAGAGCTGTTCAATGCTAGGTCAGCCAAGTAAAGTGGGCAAGCCACATCGTCGTAAAAGAGCCGCTGCTGGATCAGACGGCAATCCAGCAGCGGATTTTTCAGATGCGCTCTACGCGGCAAGAACTGAACAGCCCTAATCTCCCCCAGCAAAATCATCCCCATAACCCCACTACACGACCCAAAAAACAACAATACGACGCACAAACCAGTACCACCGTACCCTTTACACCGTTCATCGCGCTTGGTTTAGTGGGCATCAAGTTATTGTCGTTGATTTTCGCCCGTCATTGGGCCACCGAATTTCGCACATCCCAATAGTACCAAAGTACGGATTGACAACATGCGGAAATGCACTATACTATACTTATTATCGTGTAAGATATTGCAATGCAAATACGATCAAAGGATAACAGTGAAACTCGAACTCGTCATCCAATCCATCACCCAACACATCCAAGACTTTGGCCTCCTGACCCTCAACGGCCTCCTGGAAATCCTGTACCGCTCCTGGGAACAAGGTCCTACCCTGCTCTCCCTGGCAGCCGCCGCCTTGGTGATGGCTGGCCCCGACCGCTCGATACAACGAGTCGCCGGTCACCGCCCCCGCCGCAGACAGCGCGGAGCCGTGGTCAAAGCCACGCCGGTGGCAATGATCTCCACGGCGGTCGTCACCGTCTGCTGGACGGCGGCATCGCTCCTGTCTCGCTCGCCCGTGACCTGGTGGGGACTGGCACTGTGGGTAGCTCTACTGATCGGCGCTCTGGCCCTGCCCTGGGAACAGGAGAACGTCCTGTGGACACACAAGGGGTTGATCCTGGGTTACGCCGCGCTGGCTATCGGGTTACGGCTGATCTTTCAATCACCCGTGGACACGTCGGGGTGGTCTGAATTGATGGGGGTGGAGCAAGGGGGCGCGTCGCTTTTGGCGATGGTGCAGAGTTCGCTGGCCCCCTGGGTCGTGTTGACCGCCTGGGCCATCTACCCGGCAGGAAGTCTGGCGCTTTTAGGCCAACGATTGTTTATTAACCGGATGCGGTTAGTCAATCCAATGACGTCGACGCGCGACACCATCGAGTCTCTGCGCACGCGGGGGGAAACATCACACCAGCAATGAACCAACGAACAGACAAGGACGTGGAACGCGAAATCTGGTTGATGTTGCTCAAAACATTTCACCGTTCAGCGATGATTTTCCTGAAAGGGTTATCGAAAGCAATCAAACTGACCGAACGAGAAAAGTAAACCGAATACCGCCCGGCTCTGGGCCGCTCTTGGACGTGGACGTATCACCTCGACCGGCTTTCAGGGCAAGGGGCTGCCGCAAAGACACGGTCTGTTTCATTTGATCCAACCGTGACGAAGCTGTCGTTAGACAGGCTTTTGCTTTTTGCAAAAGCCCTAACGCCGCCCGACCTGCGCCCGCCCGTACTCACGAGAAATCGTGGGTTCGGGCGGGCGTTTTTATTTGGAGCAAGTTATGCC
>JAAEPW010000926.1 GCA_024232355.1 Chloroflexota bacterium
ATTTTTCCTAGATATGGGGGTAGGTAGTCAAGTGTCATATTGTCATATGTGACGAGAAGTCGGCCAGAGTGCAAATCTCTAGATATGGTGATCGAAATCACTTTGCTTCCAAGTATGCCCCACGTTATTGAGAAGATACGTATCGATCACGGCGACGCCATTATCAGACTCGGCGGCGACGTAAGCATATCTCCCATCCACATAAACACCAACCGCCCCACCCAATTCCATCGTTCCATCATCGACGATATGACCGCCATAGGTTGGATTGGATGGATCGGATACATCCACCACAGACAAGGCACTACTGCCTCTCGCGGCGACATAAGCATAGTTTCCAACCACAAATATGCCTGCCAGGCTAGATAAGCGCATCGAACCGGTGCCTATGATTCGACCTACCCTGGTTGGGTTGCTGGGATCCGAGATGTCCAGAATATCCATCAAACTACTTGTCGAGGAAACATAGGCATAGTTCCCAGCAACATAGATACCATGGTATGGATAATTGCCAACAGCGCCCAGGTGAGTTGGATTGCTGGGGTCTGAAATATCTAGAATTTCCACGCCGCTATCAGAATTGGAGGCCACATAAGCCTTGTTCCCAACCACGACAATATCCCGCCCCCCTCTGAGTTCGGTGGTCGCGTCATCGGTGATGACGCCGGTAAAAGTGGGGGTACTGGGGGTCTGCATAAAGTTCCCAGAGCTTAGGGCTATATCACCATGTTGTACTACAAGATCGCTGCCGGCTATGGCCAGGTCGCCGCCCACCAGCGCGCCGCCAGGCCCCACGTTCAGCCCGCCATGCACAGTGAGGTCATTAGCCACCTGGGCGTTCTCGGCGACGTGCAGCGAGCCGGCTGCTACCGCGCCAAAGTTGGCCGCCGGGGCGTCCAGGCCGGTGATGTCTAGCACCTCCACCCCGTTATCAGTGTCCGCTGTCACATAGGCATACTTGCCAAGCACATAGATATCCCAGGCACCATTCAACTCTGTCGTCGCATCGTCGCTGATAGCACCCACGTGGGTTGGGTTGGTGGGGTCCGAGATGTCCAGCACCTCTACGCCGTCGTCATCGCGCGCCGTCACGTAGGCATAGTTCCCGGCCACATAAATGCTGTTAGCGCCATCGAGCGCCGTTGTAACCGTGTCGGTGATAACGCCCACGTGGGTGGGGTTGGTGGGGTCAGAGATGTCCAGCACCTCCACGCCGTCGTCTTCGCGCGCCGTTACGTAGGCATAGCGCCCGGCCACATAGATGTCCCAAGCGCCATCGAGCGC
>JAAEPW010000927.1 GCA_024232355.1 Chloroflexota bacterium
ATTAAACCTGCTCTAATTTCCCCGATCACTTGTTCACCTACTACCATTGAGTAATACCCAAACCTAAAGTGACTCGTCAAAGATTACTCGACCGTATGGCGACAAAACTGCCCTGATCATCTATACTCTAGGATAGAAAAGGACAGCAAAACCAGCAAGGGTAAGGAGAAAAGATCATAATGGAGACTTTTGAAACCAATTTTGTCAAGCGGTACGAACCTGGCACCCAGGCCCGTGTTGAGCTAGTGAATGGCCGCATCCTGGACGTGGTCAATGGTCGCTACTTTGATACAGGAACGCGCGTCATTCTACAAGGCGGCAAGATCGAATCTATGCCAAGCACCACGGGCGAGCCTACTGGCATCGAGCCTGACTATTGCATCGACCTGCAGGGCAAGGCTGTGCTTCCCAGCTTGTACAATACCCACATTCACTTGCTGATGGGTGGAACTACTACAATGACCTCTGGTCTGTTTGATATGCGGCGATCAAAAAAGTACCGGGAGCAACAAAAAGCCAAGCATATGGCCGAATGCCTTGCTCATGGCATCACCCACGTCAGGGATGCGTGGCAGCCAGACCTGCGCAAAAACAGAGTTTTGAGGGAACAAATTTCAAAAGGTGAAATCCCAGGCCCGCGCATCTTGCAGTCAGTTGCTGTCGGTCTGCCGGGATCTTATTTGCAGGAAAAAGGTTCTCTGATAGGCAAGTTCCTGATGCCAAGCGCCGACCCTTTAAAAGAGTATGCCGGGGCCGTGGCATTTCCTATGGACGCAAGTGAGAAACAGGTCAGGGATGCCGTTGATAGAGCCATCGACGAGCGTGGGGCGGAGGCGATCAAGATTGGGGATGAGGCCATCAGCGTCAATACTGGCAAGCCCATACCGATAATGACCATCGAACAACTCTGCGCCCTGGCAGACCAGGCGCGGCGACGTGGGGTGCAGTCCACGATGCATCATTCATCTGTCGAGTCCTTTCGGCGCGGGGTAAAGGCTGGTGTGTCTTCACTGGCGCATTGTCCTATGGATGCCCTGCTTACCCGAGAGGATATAGAGACTTTCAAGGCATCAGGGTGTCTCAACGATCCTACAATCTCTGCATTCTATGCAATCTTTTCCTGGAAGTTGGGGGGAAATCATTCGAATGACCATCCGGAACTGGATAGATTGACCGAGTTCAGGGACATAACCTATACCTTTGCCACCATCGCAGACGAGTACTATATCCCCGAGTTGAGAGCCGTTGTGATGAATGGCTACAAGCAGTGCACCGACGGTAAACCCAAATTGATGGGCATCATAGATGCCTCTGGGATGCTTGCTTGGGATACCAAAGCTGCCACTTTGTTCGAGAACTTTTGTCTGCTCTACAAACACGGCGTTCCTATGGCGACAGGAAACGACACCATGCCTCCATGTACGCCAGCTATGGTGGGGCTTGAACTGAGTATGTTTGATCACGTCTTGAAGGGGGATGCGGACAGGGCGTCGTTCAGCGGCGCCGACGCAGTCAAAATCGCCACCATCAACAGCGCCCGCTCCCTGGGACTGGATGAGGAATTCGGCTCTGTCGAAAGCGGAAAAACAGCAGATCTGATACTCCTCGACGGCGATCCGCTGGAGGATTTCCGCGTGATCGGTAGACGGGTAGATGCCCTCTTTATGGATGGCAAGCTGGTGATTAACAACTGCGGCCTCAAAGTGGAGTCCAACGGGAAATAAGTTGAGACAAGGCATCGCCATAGCGCGATGCCCAAGTAAGGATTGCTTACCTATGAAAACGCAACGAACAAGGAACACACCCGAGTTGTACGAGGTCCGAGTGGCGGGTCATCTGAGCGCGAACTGGGCAGCACGGTTTGAGGGATTGTCTATGCGGCACGAACCTAAAGGGGAAACGGTGCTGTCTGGTATGCTCGATCAGGCTGCCATTCATGGAGTCTTGATGAAAATCCGCGACCTGGGTCTGAATCTCATTTCCGTCAACCGTGTTGAGGCTACGGGATCCAATTGATGACACGCACAGTTCACCATATTGCCATCTTGTAACCGTTGAGCATTTCTCAAATAACAAT
>JAAEPW010000928.1 GCA_024232355.1 Chloroflexota bacterium
ATTTGATTAATCCCACGCGAACAATCACATACAGTGCAATGGGAAGCATTCCAAATGCTATGATAAACCCCACATCTTGCAATGTCGCTGGTTCCACCATCACGTTATACCCTCATCATCATAAAGAAAAACACGGACAAGGTCAGAAGCTGGCAACTCAACCGGCTCCAACCCCCAATCCTCCCGCACCTGGTCGAGTTCTTCCTGCGAGACCGGCAACGCCAGCCCATAATCCAAAACGTGGTCAAAGCCCGTCTGGTACCCGGCGGGGGCCGCTTCGCGGCGGCGCTGTTCCATCATCAGCTCGTAGATGTTCACACCGCTGGGGCACGCTTCCTGGCAGCGCCAGCAAGAGGTGCACAGCCACACCGAGTAATCGACGGCGACATCCAGCAGCGACCGGCCCACGCCCTGCCCCCGGCAATCGGGGTGGACGCCGAACGTCCCGATCCAGCCCGTGGTTCCCCAAACGTGCGTAAAGATGAACCCGACGATTTGGTCCGCCTCGGCCACAAAGCACCCGGTCGGGTTCTGGCTGAGGGAGGCCAGCAGGTTTTGGCGCGTGCGGGGAGCAATATCGCCGTCGTGGCCTATCTTGCGGGCGTATGCCGTAAAGGCCAGCACGTCCAGTGGCGCGACGGCGTTTATGTCAGATGGAGTCATTTGACGGATGGATATCATTTTGTTTTTCGTCTCGCTTTTGTGATCGATGTTTGGTTCGTCCAACTCTTATTTTGTTTTTTCCGCGTATTGCTCCAGAACCAGTTTTTCGGGTTTGACATATTTTGTGACGATTTTCCCAGATTCGCTC
>JAAEPW010000929.1 GCA_024232355.1 Chloroflexota bacterium
ACCTGCGTTGCCGTTCATCCTCTGTGAGACCAGGCGAACGGACCAATTCAATACGATAGATCGTCATTCTGTCGTTACCTCCTGTAAATATGCTGTCAGTGCCTCAGTTGGCACCTCGTTTGCCAAAATGGTTTGTGCCAAAGAACCCCATTGTAAAGCAGCGTTCCTACGTTGCTTGCCTCGGCTCTCCCATCGGTGAAATCGCTGAGCGGGCAATGGAGTTTTTGTCGACGGATTGACTGCACTTGCGGACGAGGGCCTGAGCCAGGGCTTGAGAGGCTGCGACACGCTGTTCGAGGTATTTCGCTTCCAGCGCACATACCAACCTCTTCTGCTTCTCAGTCAAACTTCTCATTCGCTTGTTCCGCCAACTGGTGCTATAGACCTTTCCGGTTGAGCAAAAAACACATGCATAATGTTGTTTTCGTGTTCTGCCCTCTTGGGCCGGGCGCGATAGCCGCCAATGGTTCTCCTACCAGGGTGTCACCATCGGCGGTCTTGTTTATTCCAAAGTTCAGCAGCACGTCGAACGCCTGCTTTAACCTGCGTTGCCGTTCATCCTCTGTGAGACCAGGCGAACGGACCAATTCAATACGATAGATCGTCATTCTGTCGTTACCTCCTGTAAATATGCTGTCAGTGCCTCAGTTGGCACCTCGTTTGCCAAAATGGTTTGTGCCAA
>JAAEPW010000930.1 GCA_024232355.1 Chloroflexota bacterium
ATTAGTTTCCACTTATCGTACCCAACCAATTGGATGTAGTCAAGCCACTAACGGTTGATCCGGGTGAGACCGAAGCCCTGATAGATGGGAGCCCAAAGGCACACGATCCTGCCGATTACCTCGAGGATCACTATACGGCCCAGTAGAGGTGGTTGTAGCTAACTTCACCTCTGCAGATCATATCGGAGGGTTATCGGGGTTCTGGGGGCGTTTGGAAGGAGGTGAATCATCATTGTGGATACTGACGCGATTTGGACGCGCTTTGATTGTCCTCATCGTTTGGACAGGTCTTTCAGCCTTGCTCACAGTCTCCACAACTCTATTATTTATACTGATTCCTGAGATAGGGGGTTGACCTTTTACATAACAATGAGTTGTTGGCTGGCCAAGGACTGTAGCTATGATCCAAATCCGAAGTCTTCCGCGTGTCAGGATCAGTCTTCTGGTGGAAAGTCGAAGATGGGTTGACACAACAAATGCTGCCGCAGACCGCTTTCACCACCCCAGTCGTTCGAAATCATCCTTTCGTGAACACCCTCCCAGCAGACCCAAGCGGAAAAGCTCTTGCCGTAGGGCTCCAGCAAGCTTGAGAATACAACTATCACCTCCAATCCGGATGAGGGAAATAGCTCTGAGTGTAGTCGCTTGAACTCCGAGCGGGTGCCCAGCGAGAGATCCTCCCATCGCTTGGCCCTCGTCTCAAGGATCTCGTCTAGATCTGCGGTATTGTCGCAGTAGTCACGCTGGCCAGCGGCTTCCCACAGCCGGCGAAAGTCAGACTTTCGAGTAACTAGGAGTTGATAGAGCGTGTTCGTCTCCACAAGCTCAAGAGTAGCGACGGCGTACGGTTTCCCACGAGCCGGTCTACCTATTTTGACCTCACGATGAGGAACATCGACAGAAACCAGTGGATCGAATCCAACAAGCCTTAGCCCGCCACTCTTGTTCTGCCGACCGACGGAGTGCCAATTGATGTCTGTCCCGATCACGGGGATGTTATTCTGTGAACTGGCCATCAGAATCCTCACGGTGTCAGTAGCCGGAGTATCGTGCAGCTATCGTAATTTATGGCATACTTCCTGAAAACCCCACTGGGATGAACTGGCTAATCAACTCCTCCGTGGACAGCCAACGTCCGAATTCAGGGGCTGCCGGGAATGGGCCGATCCAAACAGGGTGGCACCCCAAACCTTGCTGGCATTATAGCAGAATATTGAGAGTATTGGTTAGACATGTTAATTCCCTCGTGCCGACCGGACTGAAAATGGA
>JAAEPW010000931.1 GCA_024232355.1 Chloroflexota bacterium
ACGAGGATCACCCCGTGATACGGGGCCGGTTTCCGAACAAGACCCACTACCACAGCCATGTCAATGATATTGCCGAGCTTCACATGGGAAATGTTATCGTGCGTCCGATCCTGTGGCTGTTCGACAGGCTGCGATGGATACAGCATGGAGATATTCACCTGTACATCGGCTATATCCTTCTGGCCATTGTAGTGCTGCTGTTTTTTATTTAACGTTGTAACGATGAGGCAGTTTTATGATTGAGTCTATCATTCTTTGGATTCTCGCCATGGTCCTGGCCCCGTTTTTTTCCGCGGTCATTCTCAAGGTCAAGGCTTTTTTCGGTGGAAAAAAAGGACCCCCGCTTCTGATCAATTATTACACCCTGATCAAGCTTTTCAAAAAGGGATCGGTCTACAGCACCAGCACGACCTTCCTCTTCAGAATGGGCCCCATGGTCTCCCTGGGCGCGGCCGCGACAGTCCTGATGTTTCTTCCCATCGCGGGTAAGCCACCGATTTTTTCGTTTAACGGCGACATTATTTTTATATTATACCTGCTGGGACTTGGACGCTTTTTCACCATCGCTGCCGCCATGGACACGGCCTCTCCCTTTGAAGGCATGGGAGCGGCCAGGGAGGCGTATTTTCCCATCATCTGCGAAGCAACCGTGTTTATGATCCTGATTCTGTTCTACATGCTCACCAGTGAACTTCGCCTTGCCGCGTATTTTTCCGTCGGCCAGCCGTATGGACTCTGGCAGACGGCGGGAACGCCCCTGTTGTTCGTGGTCATTGCCTTTTTCATCATCCTTCTGACGGAAAACTCCAGGGTCCCGGTGGATGACCCGGCCACCCATCTGGAGCTGACCATGATCCACGAGGTGATGGTGCTGGACCATAGCGGGCCCGATTTCGGACTCATTGAACTCGGGGCTTTCTGTAAGCTTTTTTTCTATTCGACCATTGTGGCCCGACTGATTCTCCCTTTTGAACCGGGCCATCCGGTCCTTTCCATCGGCATGTTCGCCGCATCGCTTATGCTCGTATATGTTGCCGTCGGCGTCACGGAATCGATCATGGCGCGTTACAGGATGGACAAGGTCCCCAAATTTGTCCTCACCTCTTTCGCCCTGGCTTTTTTTGCAACCATCATCACTCTGGAGTTTATAAAATGAACCATCCGGTTGATACAATCCTGGCCCTTGTACTGCTGTCGACTCTGTTTTCATTCGGCTCCAGCCGTCTCCCCGGGCTGATCAAAGTTCTGGCCTTTCAGGGAGTGGTGGTGTCCATCACACCGCTGTTTATAGGCCACGATATGACCGGCGGGGGGATTTTGTTCACCCTTGTCACCCTGATCATTCGTGGAATCGTCATTCCCGTGTTCATCTATCAGGCCATAAAAAGAGTGGCCATCCACCGGGAGGTAGAGCCCATCATTGGGTACCATGCCTCCATACTGGCGGGGCTCGGGCTGATCGTAGCGGCGACCTGGATCAGCCATCAGTTCAATCTCTCCCCTGTCAGCTCCAGCACGCTGCTGCTGCCTACCTCCATCACGGTCCTCGTTTCCGGCATGTTCCTGCTGATGGCGCGGCGAAACGCCATTGCCATGGTCCTGGGATATATCATGATGGAAAACGGCATTTATCTGGTGGGAACAACTTTCTCGGTGCGCGCCCTCCATATCGTGGAGTTCGGCATCCTCCTGGACGTGCTGGCCGGCGTCATGATCATGGCCGTTATCTTTCAGAATATCAAACGGACGTTTGATGATGTGGATACGGCGTTGCTGAGAACCTTAAAGGAATAGGTGTTATTTCATGGTTGAAATCGTTTTTATTGCTCCGTTTATTACCGGCGCTCTTGCGTTTTTCCTTCCCCGGAATCTCGGGCGTCCATTGCTGGCTATCACTGGGGCTGTTCACCTTTTGCTCTCCATCATGCTGTGGATCCGGCAGCCCGAGGCCCTGTTTCCGGAGTATTTTGCCGTCACGCCGGAAGGCATGCTGTCCCTGCTGGTGATATCGCTGCTGTTCTTCCTGATCTCCATATATACTATCTCTTATCTCAAGGCCTCGGATATCCGGGCCGAATCCATTTTCATCGGGTCTATGCTGCTGTTTCTGTCCACCATGACCATGGTGACCCTCTCCGACCATATCATGGTGATGTGGATCGCCATCGAGGCGACCACCCTGGCCAGCGCTCCGTTGATCTACACGCACAGGTCGGCCGCGTCTCTCGAGGCCACCTGGAAATATGTCCTGATCTGTTCCGTGGGCATTGCCATGGCATTATTGGGCTCGGTTCTGGTGACCGTGGCCATGGATGTGGGCAGCGTGGAGGGGCCACTCTCCTTTTCCGCGCTTAGCACGGTCGCGAAAGAACTCGATCCCATGTGGCTGAAGGCCGGCTTCGTATTCATCCTTGTGGGATACGGCACCAAAATGGGCCTGG
>JAAEPW010000932.1 GCA_024232355.1 Chloroflexota bacterium
AAGTTCCGTATACATCGGCGCGAAACTGACGAACATTTTCTCGATCAACTTTTTCTGTTATCATTTCGCCATTATGTTGCCTCGTTGCGATTTTGTAAATGCACAGCTAACGCTTAACTTTGTCCAAACTCCAATATAGTAGATGCCAACGTCTGCCAGCGTGCCGCTGCTTGGGACAGTTACAATGCTCATGCCCCTTTGGCAATCGATACAACCCTCTGATTGTGTTTCCCTCCAATTCCACGAGACGTAGGCATAGTTATCCAATATTGTCACATCCTAGGCCATTCCGGGCGTGTCATAAAAGCCAATTTCGACTGGAGTGGTAGGGTCTGAGACATCCACCACTCGCAGCCCCTCTGCATCAGCGACATAGGCGTAGTCACCTTGCACTGTCACACCCTGAGCACTCCCCGGCGTATCGTAAAAGCCCACTTCGACAAGGGCAGCAACGTCTGAGACGTCTATCACGCGCAAACCCGCAAGCCCATCAGCGACGTAGGCATAGCTCCCCGCTACTGCTACGTCATAGGCCTCAGAACTTGTTCCCGGTGTGCGATAGAAACTAACCTCTTTGGGGACGATGGGGTCCGAGATATTTACCACCCGCAAGCCTCCCCATCCAGCAACGTAAGCATAGTCACCTACCACAGTGACGCTGTGGGCAAGCACTCCACGCCCGATGTTTGGCTTGCTCAAACCAGGGCTTTTGCCGGTAAAAGTAGCCTCTGACCAGATTTTATCTTGAAACCCGACACTGCTTGAGGCATAACAGCCGAGACATCCACCACTTGCAAGCCTACGTTCTGATCGGCAACGTACGCAAAGCCGCCCGCTACTGCAACATCGGCAACAAACTCTATGTCAACGTGACTCACCAGTTCCACGTTATGAGCTTTGACAGAGGTGGCGACACTGACTACTCTAGCATTTATCAGAGGCGGAAATGGAGTCGGTGTAGGGAGCGGTCGTGATGTGATCGTCGGTAGTGCCAGTGTGATGGTTGGTTGTGGTGTGTCTACTGGCGGCGAGACAACAGTAGGTGTCGGCAATATGCTCGCACCAGGTGTGAGCATCTCTCGTTCGACAATGCCCACCGTGCACGCCGACAATAGCACACATAGAAATAGACTAGAAATGATTCTTTTCACCTTGTATCTCCTAATTCTCGACCAATATTTTCCTCCACCCGCTCCGTTCCGTGAGCAGGTGCCAGACGTTCCCATCGACAGCGCGCAGATAAGTCGACCTATACTCTAACACCAGTGTGCGTTGTATGACCGTACTGTAACCGGTTTCCTGGTCAAGGGCCCAACCAAGCCGGTCGCGCACATCCGAGTTTTGACGCCACACCAGACCAAAGCCACGCACCGGCTGGTAAAGGTCTGATGGC
This sequence comes from Chloroflexota bacterium, assembly GCA_024232355.1. The sequence goes on from JAAEPW010000932.1 coordinate 1,394, forward strand.
GGCGTGATTGTTGGGTCGCTGTATGGATCACCGTCCGCCCATTCATCGGGAAAAGTTGCCCACTTGGGACTAGACGCGTTGTCATCATACAACACGAGTATCAAGTTTTCCTCAAAAACCTGTTCCCCCCAATTTCCTTTGATCCAGATCATTGTACCGTGCTCAAAGTGTTGTTCGACGGCTTCACGCAGGATAGGGGGCGTTGGGCAACTGTTCAATGAAAGAGCAAAGGACCAGGTATTGAGGCAGCGTACAGATATGGCAAGCGTGGACGTAACTGTGTTTCCTGCGTCATCCCAGGCGTAAAGGCGAAACACAGCGGATTGATTTTCTTGATGGGAGGCGATTTCGTGCGTAAAAGTGCCGTTGGAATCCAAGTCGATCTCGGATTGCAACCAAATCCCGTCTGGTCTGTACGACAAGGTAACCCCGGTAGCTCCTTTGCTTTCCCATTCGAACACAATGGTATCGCCGGGGTCCACCTCTTCCACGTCGGCGCGAAAATAGTGAATGACGGGGCCTGAACTGACCTCCTCGGTCGGCGACGGCAGCGGCGTGTCGGTGGGTGATGGGGCAAGTGTGGGAGATGGTTCTGGTGTGTTGGTTGGTACCGGCGATGGCGTCCGGGACGGTTGAGGCGTGTCGGTCGGCATCGCGCTCGGCGTTGGCGTGGCAGATACGCCAGGCGTGAGTTCTTCGCGGCTGACAATACCCACAGTACACGCCGTCAGAGACAGGCCAAGAAAAAAGATCAATCCAATTCGATGCACCATTTTCCTCCGTTCAATTTAGGGAATTCCAGAGAAATAAATCTCCCAAACAGATTTTGTGATTCAGTCAACGACACCTTGAAAAGGCAGATTATGATGGAATTCCTTGAGCTTTTCCGGTTGTTTTGTAACTCGCGTGCGATTCATGAGCTTTTCTACTGTAAATTCTGGGAGGATTGAAGAACTAGAAAAGCCTTACCTTACTTGCTGATTCAACCAGAGCATGTTGACTTGATCGTGATTCGCAACAAAGGCATCCAAGTCGCCGTCGCCATCCACATCTCCCAGCGTCACACGCTGACTGTCTGCACTGCCCAAACTCTGCCCGCCATGGCTGAAAATCCCATTTCCATCGTTCAACCACACCGCGTTGGCACCACTGTTTGCCACAAAGGCATCCAGGTCGCCGTCGCCATCTATATCACCTAATGATGCATAACCAAGGCGGCCCAGACTTTGCGTTCCGATAAAGGACCCTGTTCCATTATTCAACCACACTGTGTCACCCTGGCTGCTTCCATTCGTGACAAAAGCATCCAGGTCGCCGTCGCCGTCCAAATCTCCCAGCGCCACACTCCTGCTGTCTTGGTTGCCCAGGCTCTGGAATTCGCTAAAAGTTCCCTGTCCATCGTTCAACCAAACTTTGTTGGCTTGATCAAGTCCGTTCGCGACAAAGGCATCCAAATCACCGTCGTAATCCAAGTCTCCCAGTGCTACGCTCCTGCTATCTGATTCACCCAGGCTCTGGCTGCTTTTGCTAAAAATACCCGTTCCATCGTTCAACCACAAGTCGTTGGCTCGACCGCTAGTATACATTTCGCCAGCATTCGCAACAAAGGCATCCAGATCGCCATCACCGTCTACATCCCCCAGCGCCACGTCAAAACTGATCTCGTTATGCCCCAAGTTCTGGCCGCTGTCGTAAAAGATCCCCGTGCCATCGTTTAGCCACACCATGTTGTCATCGATATTTGCATAAAAGACATCCAAATCACTGTCACCGTCCAAGTCTCCCAGTGCTATACTGATGACAAAATTATTGCCCAAATCAATGCCGTTGGTCCTAAATATTCCTGTGCCGTCATTGAACCACACTGTGCTGGCCTCATCTCTGTTTGCGATAAAAGCGTCCAAGTCGCCGTCACCGTCTAGGTCTCCCATTGCCAAGTCCTCGCTCCAAGTACTATCCAGACCTGGATCGTTAGCAACAAAGATGCCGCCGCTGGTCAAGGCGGTGGCTTGTGCGGTCGGTGACGCGGGCGCGGGGCTGGCAGCAGGAGGATCAGTTGTAAATTCCTTTTGGTTGACAATGCCTATTGTGCAGCCCGTTAGTATCAGGCAGACGAACAAGCCGGGTATGATTTGCCGTGTAGAAAATCCTCGTTTCATTATTTACTCCTTCACTTGTCTAGTTTTTGGAAAGACGCAGGATAAAGAGATTAGCTTTATCATCTGTCGAGTTGATTTGACCGGTCTGATCCTTATCAGGCACGATGTCAGTAACAGGCCAAGGACTAGGATTGAAATAAAGCGTTTTATTCACGTTTCTCCTCAATTGCTTTGTCGTTGGCATTATAATACCACGCTCAGGTTACTGCCAGTTTACCTATAGGTTACCACAAGGTTACCATTTTAGAGTAGAAAAGGGTCAAAACTTGCACGAGGATCAATTCCCCCCTGGACTGAAATACAGATCTTTTGCGTCAAATGCTTGACAGTGAATTCGAATCACTGTATATTAATTGGGAAAGCCCTTCCAACTTGATGACTTTTTACTCCTTCTCCCTCACCGACCCACCGGCTTGATAATCGCGGCACAACCGATAAACCCAAGACAAAAGAAAATCAGATCCCCCCTATGAACACAGACGAGGTGTGATGCCTATGACGCGACTCGAACCACAATAGAAAATATACGCGCGTGAAAAACTTGGTCATTGTATAAAAAGGAGAAAATCCATGAAAACGAAAATGTTGTTTTTCAGATTCACTAGTCTCACATTGACGCTCACCATGCTGCTCGCGCCGTTCACATCAATCGTGGGGGCGGCTCCTCCCAACGACACGAGCCAGCTCCCTCTACCAAATATACTGCCAGCCTGGGCACAGCTTTCCTCTGAGCTAGCACCGCTTTCACTCGTGCCCACCGCAGCAAACGGTACCCATGAAATCCTGGCTCCGCCGCCGGTCCCGGAGCGGGAATCACAGTTGGCCCCGCTTCTTTTGCCCGGCGGCTCTACTATCCAGGGCGTACTGGCTATGAGCGACGTGTGGGGACCGGGCACTATCACAGTCACCGGCGACATCATCGTCATCCCAGGTGTCACCATCGTCATCACCCCCGGCACGACGATACAGATGGCGACCAGCGACGCGGCCAACCTGGGCATCGACATCAATCGAATCGAATACATAGTCATGGGCACTTTGCAGGTCAATGGCCCGGTGACCTTTACCTCGCAGAGCGGCTCCCCCGCTGGCGGCGACTGGCATGGCATCCGCTTCCTGCCAGGCTCCGCTGGCTGGATAGCAAACACCACCGTCGAATACGGCATCGCTGGCGTCTCCATAGAGGCCGCATCGCCCGACCTGGTGGACAATACCATTCGCTATATGCACGGCGTCGATGGGACCACCCCCGGTGTCCCGGGGAGCAACGGCACGTCCGGCGGCTCGGCCTATGGCGTCTATATCACCGGTACTGTAAACTCAATGCTGCAAAACAACACCGTCTACTCCATCACCGGCGGTACAGGCGGGAACGGCACGGGCGGCAGCAATGGAGCCCCCAACTATCCCGGCGGCGGCAACGGCGGCGGCGGTGGCTCTGGCGGCGACGGCGGGCTGGCGACCGGCATCTTTGCCGGGAATGGCGCGACCCCGCTTCTATTCATCAACACCGTGATGACCATCACCGGCGGCGCTGGCGGCGTTGGCGGCGCTGGCGGCGACGGCGGAGATGGCCTCCCAGGACCCGGACCGGGTACTCCGGGGGGTACTGGCGGGAACGGCGGCACTGGCGGAGCGGGTAGCCAAGGCGGCGACGCCTACGGCATCCACTACCAGGACGCTGGCGACGGTTCGCCCATCATCGATAACGTCATCCACGACGTGATCAGCGGGGACGGCGGCGCGGGCGGCGCGGGTGGCATGGGAGGGAACGGTGGTGCCGGAGGGAACGGCGAGGGCGGCGCGCCCAGCGGCCTTGGCGGCGACGGCGGGAACGGCGGCGCTGGCGGGAACGGTGGAACTGGCGGCCTGGCCGTGGGCATCCGTCTGGAGCGTAGCTCGCCCTGGACGATGGACAATGACATTGACGCCATCGTTAGCGGCGGCGGCGCGGACGGCGGCGCGGGCGGCGGCGGAGGCGCTGGCGGCCCTGGCGGCGACGGCGTGGATTTCGAGACCAACGGCGGCAACGGCGGCAATCCCGGCGGCGGCGGCCAGGGTGGCGTTGGCGGCCGCGGCGGCGAGGCCAACGGCATCCGCGTAGAGGGCGGCGTTGCGGCACCGACGGTACCCGACGTGCTGAACAACACCGTCGACGGCGTCTTTGGCGGCGCGGGCGGCGCTGGCGGCGCTGGCGGCAACGGCGGCGGCGGCGGCGTGGGCGGCGAAGCGCACGGCATCCGCGTTCAGAGTTCCAATACCTCGCCCAACGTGGCCGACAATGACATCGCCGGTGTTTACGGTGGGGCTGGCGGCACAGGCGGCGCTGGCGGCAACGGCGGCACAGGCGGCGCTGGCGGGGTCGGCGGGGTCGGCATATTTCCGATGCCACTCCCGGGCAACGGCGGCAACGGCGGTCGCGGCCAGAACGGCGGCGCTGGCGGCGACGGCGGCCCTGGCGGCCTGGCCAGCGGCATCTATGTTCTGAACACTACTATCGCTCCCCCCGTGCAGCGTAACACGGCGGCCGAGATCCACGCTGGCGACGGCGGCCCGGGCGGCGACGGCGGTCTGGGCGGCGACGGCGGCATCGGCGGCGACGGTGGGCCTGATCTGAACTCTATGCAGGGCGGCAATGGCGGCGCGGGCGGCGACGGCGGCCTGGGCGGCAACGGCGGCAGCGGCGGCGACGGCGCGGAGGCAGCCGGAATGCTCTCCTACAACGCCATCCACGAGGCGATCAACAACCTGGTCCACGACATCTTTGCAGGCGACGCCGGGAACGGCGGCAGCGGCGGCGACGGCGGAAACGGCGGCCCTGGCGGAAACGCCGGTATGCCACCTATGCCCCCCCTCAATTGGGGTGGCTGGGGCGGCAACGGCGGCGACGGCGGCGACGCGGGCAATGGCGGTGATGGAGGCGACAGCACCGGCCTGCACGCCGATAGCTCCAGCGTGGACTATGTCCACAACACCTCTGCCGACGTGGCCGACGGCGGCGCAGCGGGGGGGGCTGGCAGCGTCGGTGGCGGCGGCAACGATGGCCCTCCCGGCAACCCGCCTGGCGACCCGTTCAACCCACCGCCCATTCCGGGCAACCCGGGAGCCATCGGCTCTAGCGGCGCGTCCGGCGACTCGATGGGCCTGTGGGCCGACAACAACGCCAGTGTGGCCTTTTTCAATAACATCCTGGCCCACACCTCGCCGCCGGGAGCCAACACCTACGGCGTGCGCGTCGCGGGCGGCTCGGCGGCCACGCTGGATTATAACGACGTCTGGACCCACACCATCCAATACAGCGGCGTGCTCGTCCCGGCCAACGACATCCAGCAGGACCCCGTGTTCGCAAACTGGCCCGGCGACGACTTTTACCTGGCCGGATGCCAGTCCCCCGCCGCCGATGCGGGCATGGCGGTGACCGTCTACGACGACGGGGCCGATGATGACGCGCGCCCGTGGGGCTTTTTCGACATGGGCTATGACGAGTACACCCCGGCCTGGTTCAACCCGATGGTGCTCAACGGCATCATCGCCGCAGATACCACCTGGCCCCCCGGGCAGTATTTGATGACGGGCGACGTGGGCATCAACGCTGGCGTGATCCTCACGGTCGAGGCTGGCGCGCTGGTGCAGATCAACCCGCTGGACCTGTGGGACATTGGCACAGACCCCCTGATCGAGATCATCAACCGGGGCACGCTGCGCACGGGCGCGGGAGGCACCAGTCCGGTCACGTTTACCGTGGCGGGTTGCGAACCGGAGCCGGGCCAGTGGTACGGCATCCAGTTCCATGCTGGCAGCAACGGCTACATCGACCCGACTATCATCGAGTACGGCACGCACGGCGTCGTCATCAACACCGGCATCCCCGTCACCATCGCCGACTCTCACATCCGCTACAACCTTCACTCGACCTCTTCGGGCAATGCCTGGGGCGCGGGGGTGGCGATCTTTACCGGCACCCACTATGTGACCAACACGCACATTTATAGCAACACCGCAGTGGCGACCGGCAGCGGCGACAGTGCCATCGGCTCGGGCGTATACTTGCTGCGCGGCAGCACGCTGTTCGAGGACAGCCTGGTGTACGACAATCGCACCTATAGCTTTGGCGGCGACGGCTTTGGCGGCGGCATGAACCTGTGGGGCGGCAGAACGCCCACCCTGCGCAACTGCCAGGTCTATAGCAACCACGTCCGGGGGTTCGACCGGGCCTTTGGCGGCGGCATAGACATCGACAATACCAGCGCCGTGATCGAGGCCAATACCCTCGTCCACGACAACACCGCTATCGCGCTGACCGGGAACGCTTACGGCGGCGGCGTGTCTATCGGCTCGCAGGCGATGACGCCCCAGCCCATCATCCGCGACAGCCAGGTGACGACCAATACGCTCAACACGATGGGGTCTGCCTGGAGCTTTGGCGGCGGCATTGGTTTCTTTGAGAACAGTTTGACCACAGCCCTCATCAGCGATACGCTGATCGCGGGCAACGCCAACCAGGGGGCGGATGCCTGTGGCGGCGGCATCGGGATGGCGTGGCAGGCAAGCGCCGCGCGTTTCGACGGCAACCTGATTTACAACAACCTGGCCCAGGCTATGGGCGGCAGTGGAGCGGGCGGCGGCGGTATCTGCCTGCTGGAGAACAACACCGTCACCGTGACCAACAACCTGGTGGCTTACAACATCGCCGACGATCCCTCTCTTATTATTCCTTGGGCGGGGGGCGGCGGTATCTATGCCGACGGCTTTGGCTCCTACCTGGTCAACAACACCGTCGTCAACAACAGGGCGCTGGGAGCTGGCGGGGATGGCGGCGGCGTCTACCTGTGGGCGAACGGCGGCGTGCTCTCCAACACGATCATTGTCGACAACACGGCCGGCAACGACGGCGGCGGCGTGTTCTGGACCGGCGGCGTTGCCTCGGTGGGTTTCAACGACGTGTGGGGCAACATCGCTGGCGTGATGGGAGGCGACGAATACGACAGCGGCAGCGCGCCCCCACCCACCGACATCTATGCCGACCCGCTCTTTGTCGGCTCTGGCGACCTGGCGACCTTTTTCCACCTGCAACAAGGTTCCCCGGCCATAGACGTGGGAACCGGCCCCGGTGTGGGTGTTCCCACCGAGGATTATGACGACGAGTTCCGCCCGTGGGGCATGACTTGGGACATTGGTTTCGACGAGGTGCAGGACTTTGAGGTGCAGAAACGGGTCAACGCCGCGACAGCCGCGCCGGGCGATCTGTTGGTCTATACCGTCGTCGTTACCAACCCGAGCGCCATCGCCACGGTGAGCGGCGGATGGATCACCGACGCTGTGCCCGCCAACACGACCTGGCACAGCGGGCCAGACTGCAACCTGGCGACCTGTAGCTACGGCGCGGGCGACGTTTGGTGGAACGGCGACGTGCCCGCCAACACGGTGCTGACGCTGGCCTATACGGTCACGGTGGACAATGGGCTGGCGAACGGCACCGACATTACCAACGACGCTTTCTTCGCCGTCGGCGCGGCGGCAGAGTGGAGCAACGTGGTCACGACGACCATCTATGAATGCATCACGCTGACGAGCGTCTCTATCGGCGGGGCTATGAGCGGCGGGCCGGGAATCTACACCTTTAGCACCAGTTATGACCCGACCAGCGCCACGCTGCCGATCACGTATCTGTGGGATAATGGCGACACCATCACCAACTCTGTCCGCACCCTGGATGTGGGCATCCACACCCTGACGGTGACGGCCACCAATTGCTCCGGCGCGCAAGTGACCGACACCCACACCATCACCATTGCTTGCGTGCCCATCACGTCCGTAGACTATGAGTGGACGCCGCCCAACCCCAAGGCCGGGGAGACGATCACGTTCAGCCTATACTCGCTCCTGCCGTCCACGGCCACGCTGCCCATCACCTACACCTGGGACTTTGACGATGGGAACGCGGGCGCGGGCATGCCCATCACCCACACCTACGCCGTCAGTGGAACCTACTGGCCCTATCTCACCGCCGCGAACCCGTGCAGCGAAAAATACATGAGCATCGAGATGAACGTCCCCGGCGAGCCGGACATTGACGTGGTTCCAACCACGAGCTTTAGCTTTATGATCTATCCCGACGAGACGCTCAGCGGCACGCTGACCATCAGCAACCACCCCAGCGCCACCGCCGACCTGCACTGGCAGTTGGCCGAGACACCGGCGGCAGCTTGGGCGAGCGTGTTGCCCGTCAGTGGAACCCTGGCCCCAGGCAGCGACGAGTACGTCATCGTCACCATCGACAGCACCGGCCTGCTTCCCGGCGACTACTTTACGACCACGCTGGCGATCACCAGCAACGACCCGGACGAATCGCCGTGGCTCACTACCACGGTCTCTGTGGACGTCCAGTGCCGAGACGTGGGGACGGCCACGCTCTCCATCACCAACACGGGCACGATCTATACCGACACGACGGTCTACTTTAGCGCCGCTGTCGAGCCGGTCAACGCCTCCGCGCCCTACACCTACGTCGCCGAAACCGACGCCGGGCTGTACACGGGCCAGTTGACCACCACCGTCATGCCGGTCACGTTCGACGACGTGTTCGGCGTCACCGGGACCCACGCCGCCACCATCACCGTCTGGAATTGCAACCTGACGTCGATCAATGCCGTCAGCGACGTCGTCACGTTTACCGTCCGCGAACAGGGCGCGTGTGTGGAGCTGGACAGCATCGCCATCGCGGGCGACACGAGCGGCGAGGCAGGAACATACACTTTCACCACAAGTTATGAACCGTTCGACGCCTCCGCTCCCATCACCTACCTGTGGGACAATGGCGCTACCACCGCCGACTCGACCCGCAGCCTGGGCGTAGGCGTTCACACCTTGATGGTGACGGCCACCAACTGTTCCGGCACGCAGGTGACCGACACACACACCATCACCGTTGTCGGGTGCGTGCCGATCACGTGGGTAGACTATGACTGGACGCCGGTCAGCCCCAAGGCCGGGGAGCCAATGACGTTCAGCATTTACTCTCTCCTGCCAACCACTGCCACTTTGGGACCTATCACCTACACCTGGGACTTTGACGATGGTCACACGGGCAGCGGTGCTCCTATCGCCCACACCTACGCCATCAGTGGGAGCTATGACGTGCAGATCACTGCTACGAACGAGTGCAGTACACCTCGCTATATGAGCCACGAGGTGGACGTCACCGGCGAGCCGGACATTGACGTGACACCGACCTTTGGCTTTAGCTTTATGACCTATCCCGACGACACGGTCACCGATACGTTGACCATCAGCAACCATCCCAGCGCCACCGCTGACCTGCACTGGCAGTTGACGGAACAGCCGGAGGCGAGTTGGATGAGCACGTCGATCACCAGCGATACCTTGACCCCGGGCAGCTACAATGGCGTCATCATCACCGTCGACAGCACTGGCCTGCTTCCCGGCGACAGTTTTTCGACCACTCTCACGATCACCAGCGACGACCCGGACGAGTCGCCGTGGCTCAGTACCACGGTCTCCGTGTACGTGCAGTGCCGCGACGTGGGGACGGTCACACTCGGTATCACCAATACCGGCACAATCTATACTGACACGGTGGTCTACTTTAGCGCTGGCGTCGATCCGGTCAAAGCCTCTCCGCCCTACACGTACGTTGCCGAAACCGACGCCGGGCTGTACACGGGGCAGTTGACGACCACCGTAATGCCGATCACGTTCGACGATATGTTCAACGTCACCGGCACCCACGCCGCTACGATCACCGTCTGGAACTGTAACTTGACGTCGGTCTATGCCGTCAGCGACACCATCACCTTTACCGTCCGCGAGCAAGGTGCGTGCGTGGGTCTGGACAGCGTCGCCATCGCGGGCGACACCAACGGTGCGCCGGGAAGCTATGCCTTTACCACCAGCTATGCACCGTTCGACGTTTCCATCCCCATCACCTACCTGTGGGACAATGGCGATACTACCGCCGACTCGACCCGCAGCTTGGGCGTGGGCACACACGTCCTGATGGTGACGGCCACCAACTGCTCCGGCGGGCAAGTGACCGACACGCACACGATCACTATTACGGGGTGTGTGCCGCTCACGTGGGTGGACTATGATTGGACGCCGGTCAGCCCCAAGGCCGGGGAGCCGGTGACCTTTAGCCTCTACTCGCTCCTGCCGTCCACGGTCACTCTGCCGATCACCTATACCTGGGACTTTGACGACGAGTCCGTGGGCAGCGGCATTCCTATCACCCACACCTACGCCATCAGTGGGAGCTATGATGTACAGCTCACAGCCACGAATGGGTGCAGCACCCAGTACATGAGCCACGAGGTGGACGTCACTGGCGAGCCGGACATCAACGTCAGCCCAACCTATGGCTTTAGCTTTATGGCCTTTCCCGATCAGACGATCACCGACACGCTGGGCATCAGTAATCACCCCGACGCCACTGCCGATCTGAACTGGCAGTTGACGGAACAGCCACCGGCGAGTTGGGTGGATACGTCGATCACCAGCGGAAGTGTGACCCCAGGGGACGACGAGTACGTCGTCATCACCGTCGATACCACCGGCCTGGTCCCGGGCGACATCTTTTCGACCACACTCATGGTCACCAGCAACGACCCGGACGAGTCGCCGTGGCTCAGTACCACAGTCAGCTTGGACGTACTGTGCCGCAACGTGGAAACGGTCACGCTCTCTATCACCAACACCGGCACGATCTATACCGACACGGAGGTCCACTTTGACGCTGCCATCGAGCCGGTCGCGCTCACCACGCCCTACACTTACAGTTTTGCGGTCGACGGTTCGCCGGTCGTGACCAGCACCAGCAGCCATAATCCGCTGGGCCTCGACGTCACCTTTGCCGGAACGGGCGTCCATTCCGTCGATGTGGCCGTGTGGAACTGTGACATGCTGTCGAGCTATGCCATCACCGACGCAATCACCCTGACCGTCCATGCGCCGAGTGTGTGCGTGGCCCTGGACAGCGTCACCATCGCGGGCGATACCAGCGGCGAGCCGGGCGCGTACACGTTCACCACCAGCTATCTGCCGCTCGACGCCTCGGAGCCCATCACGTACACCTGGGACGACGCCGGGCAGGCGGACACGTCCGCGCGTACCCTGGTCGCGGGCACTCACGCGCTGACGGTGACGGCGGTCAATCCGTGCACCGCCGTTCCGGTCATCAACACGCACGAGATCGTCATCAGCGGGTACAAAATCTACCTGCCGCTCGTGCTGCGCAACTAGCCGCACCCCGTCACAAGGGTGATTGTCAGCCCGGTTGACGTATGCTATACTGAGCGCGTGACAGAGACAAGGCCCGACGGGTTGCCCGTTAGCTCTAGCGGGTTACTCGTCGGGCCCGATAGGTTACCTGTCGGGCCCGCGAGGCTATGCGCGAGGCCGGTGGGGCATCATCGACGTGGGGGCGTTTTCCTCCACATAATCAAAAACGACAGCGACGAGTACGAACGATTTGGCGGAACTCGCATGAGTGAGCGCACGAAGCATTCCGCCCCGGCAAAGGTTCAGAAACCATCACAAGAGTTACAAAAGGAGAAATAAAGAACAATGAACAAACATTCGTTTTATCGCGGCGGAAACCTGGGGATGGTGTTAATATTGATCGTGGCCTTGTTTCCTTTCTCGTCAGCGGCGGCTGATGCGCCACCGGTGGGCAATGCCCCGGCGCGGTCTATCGCCAATCTCGAACGTTGGCCGCTCGACCCCGGCGCGGGCCGCGCCCCCCACGCGCCACAAGCGACGGTCATCAGCACGGACACGACGTGGAACACCAATCAGAGTCTCAACCAGGACGTTGTCATCCAAAGCGGCGCGGTACTGACCGTCACCGCCGGTGTCGACGTGGCGGTGCAGTGTACGGACGCTGCGCCTTATGGCAGCGGATACGACGCCGCGCGCATCGAGATCATTGTCCTGAGCGGCAGCGAGTTGCGCGCCGATGGGGCTACCTTTCGCGGTGACGGCAGTCCGTCTTGCTGGTTTGGCATTCAATACCGCACCGACAGCGGCGGTTATCTGTACAACAATCAGATCGTGGACGGCGTGGTGGGCGTCATGATCGAAAACAGTTCGCCTGACGTTCTCGTGAACGAGATCGGCTTGATGACAGGGGAGGACGGCCTTGTTCCCGGGGCCAGCGGCAACGACGGCGTAGGCATCCTGGTCGACGGCGCGAACGCCGCGCCCAGCATCGAGGACAATAACATTCACACGATCTTTGGCGGTAACAGTATGGGCTGGACGTCTGGCGCATCCGGCGTCTATCCCAGCGGCAATGGCGGCGACGGCAATGGCGGTGGCGACGGCGGTGATGCCTATGGCATCTTTGTAATGAATAGCGCGTTTCCGGGTATCTTTGACAATGCCATCTCGGTCATCGTTGGCGGCAACGCGGGCGCGGGCGGCGATGGCGGCGGCGGCGCGGATGGCGCGGACGGTTTGGACCCCACCCACAACCCCATCTCCCTCGACGGAATGCCGGGCGGCGCGGGCGGCTTGGGCGGCACCGGCGGCACCGGCGGCGACGCGGTCGGCATCGACTTGCAAGGCAGCATATCCCACGTCATTGACCACAATACCATCATCACGGTCACCGGCGGCTTGGGCGGCAACGGCGGCATGGGCGGCGACGGCGGCAACGGCGGCAATGGCTATAATGCCAGCGCGGAACCCTACATGCCGGGCGGCAACGGCGGCGATGGCGGCTTGGGCGGCGATGGCGGCGATGGCGGCGACGGCGGCGAAGCGGACGGCATCCGGGCGCTGGCCGCCGGAACGCTCGACATCACCCACAACACGGTCACGGTGATCCTGGCCGGAAATGCAGGCAATGGCGGCGATGGCGGCGCGGGCGGGGCTGGCGGGCTGGGCGGAGACGGCGGATTTGGCGACGAGCCAGCCCTCGCGCCCCCCGGCGGCAACGGCGGCGCGGGCGGCGCGGGCGGGGATGGCGGCGGCGGCGGCGCGGGCGGCTATGCCTATGGCTTGCACGCCGACACGGCCCCGGCCACGTTGAGCATTGTAGACAAAAATACGCTGTACAACATCGTGGCCGGATACGGCGGCGCGTGCGGCAACGGCGGCGCGAGCGGTGCGGCGGGGCATGGCGGCACGGGCGGCACGAATACCGTCTTTGGCTATCCCTTTGGCGGGACAGGCGGAAATGGCGGCCACAGTGGCGCGGGCGGCGCGGGCGGCAACGGCGGCGCGGGCGGCGACGGTATGGGCCTGGCGATCTATAACGACGCCGACAATGCCTATCCCGTGACCAACAATGACGTTTGGGACGTGTTTGGCGGATACGGCGGCGCGGGCGGATTCGGCGCGGACGGCCAGGCAGGCGGCATGGGCGGCGCGGGCGGGCTCGACAATGACGGGGGGCAGGGGCAAGGCGGCAACGGCGGCGATGGCGCAGACGGCGGCGACGCGGGCAACGGCGGCGCCGCCGGGGACGGCATCGTTCTGCACATTGACCCGGCCCAACCTGACGCCACCAACAATACGCTGGCAGACCCCGAATCACCCCTCATCGGCGGGCTGGGCGGCGGATATGGCGACGGCGGGCTGGGCGGAAACCCGGGAGATAACAATGGGACAGTGCCCGCGCCCGCCCCAGGCAACAACGGCGGGCCCGGCGCGACCAGCGGAAATGGCGGCGGCGGGATGGCTGTTGGCATCCGGGTGGGCAGCGGGTCCTCGCCCAACGTGTATAACAACATTGTCGTGGGAACCTGGAGCACGGGCACTGTGCCCATCAACACGATCGGCGTCCTGGCCGATGCGGGCGCGTCCATCGCCGGGCTGGACTATAATGACGTCTGGAACTGGAACACGCTCTACAGCGGCGGCGTCCCGGCGCATCCCAACGACATCAGCCTCGACCCGCTCTTTGTGGACGCGGCTTTGGATGAGCATCACTTGCAGTTTGGCTCGCCTTGCGTGGACACGGCCAACGACGGCGTGCCCGCGCGTCCGCCCGACGATCACGACGACGTGTCGCGCCCGTTGGACGGGAACCACGACGCGCTGGCTCAAACTGACCGGGGCGCGTACGAGCGCGGCCACGTGGGTGTGTCCAAGGCTGTGAACCACGCCACAGTCGATCCCGGCGACGTTCTCACCTACACTCTGGTGGTCGATGGCGGCAATTTGCCCGTTGGGATGGGTATTTCCATGGACCTGGCCGACGGCGCGCCGCTGAACACGACGTACAACGATCACTTGAGTTATAGCGGCGGCAACGCGGTGGAAGGCGCGAGCGGTTTTGACTGGGGCGGCTATATCACGCGGGCGGTGCGCATCACGATCACGTTCCAGGTGACGGTCACGGGGTCATCTGTCGTCGTCACCAACACTGCCGTCTATACTGACCCGGATGGCACGTGGCAGAGCAATCGCGTGAGCACTACCGTGGGCGCGCTCTATGGCGTCAGTCTGACGCCGGCCACAAAGCTAGAGTATGGGGACAATGGCGACACGGTCACTTTTGACCTCGTGGTAAAGAACACGGGCGATACGGCGGACAGCTTTGGCCTGACAAAGGCTGGCGATACCTGGCCGACCGCTCTCTCCACTATGAGTGTGGGGCCGTTGGGCGCGGGCGTCACGGCCACGGTCCGGGTGTCGGTCACGGTGCCGGGCGCGGCGGTAGCGGGCAGCATCGACGAGGCCACGGTCACGGCCACGTCGGTCACCAGTCCGGGTGCTTTTGACAGTTCGGTCATCAGTACGGAGGTGATGTCGCACTATGACATGCACGTGGACCCCGCCAGCGCGATTTTGACGGACAACCCGTCCGAGGTCGTCACTTTTACGTTGACGGTCTATAACGACGGCAACGTCGCTGACAGCTATGATCTGACAAACTCGCTCGCCGCCTGGCCCATCGTGTTCTCTGCGAGCACGGTAGGGCCGGTAGGGCCGTGGAGTAATGAGAGTTTCGAGGTGTACGTCACGATCCCCGGCGGCACGGCGAACGGGGCGCAGGATGTGGTGACGGTCACGGCCACGTCGCAGGGCGCGCCGGGTATGACCGAGTATTCAGTGCTGACCACCGTCGCGACGACGCAGACGGTGGTGCGGGATGTGGATGTCACGCCCGCCACCGATGCCAAGAGCAACTATGTCGGTTTCAGCGTCGTTTATTATCTGACGGTGTTCAACACGGGCAACATTACTGACTCGTTCAGTGTGAGCGCATCGGGCAATGCCTGGACGACCGACATCAACCCGACTCACTTTTCTCTCGGCATGGGTAGTACCAATCTGGTCATCGTCACCGTAGATATTCCCCCCAGCGCGATCGGCGGGCAGTTTGACGCAGCCACGATCACCGTCCAGGGAACCGGTGTCTCTGATTCTTCGCTCTTGACGACGACGGCTATATCTGTCTGCACGCCGATCACGTGGGTGGACTATGACTGGACGCCACCCAATCCAAATGCTGGGGAGACGGTGACGTTCGGTATCAGTTCGCTCTCGCCGACGACGGCCACGCAGCCGGTTGTCTACACGTGGGACTTTGGCGATACCTACACGGCTACCGGCGCTCTGGTCACGCACACGTATGCGATCAGCGCGAGTTACGGGGTGCAAGTCACCGCCACGAACTCGTGCAGCCAACAGTATATGGAGCACGCGGTGAACGTCACCGGCGAGCCGGACATTAACGTGGCTCCAACCTATGGCTTTAGCATGGCGCTCTATCCTGGCGAGACGATTACCGACACGCTGACCATCAGCAATCACCCCAGCGCTACCGCCGATCTGAACTGGCAGTTGGCAGAGAGCCCGGAGGTGAGTTGGATGAGTGCGTCAATCTACAGCGGAACGGTGGCCCCGGGCGGCGACGATGGCGTCACTATCATCGTGGATGCGACCGGCCTGGTTCCCGGTGATAGGCTTTCGACCACGCTGGCGATCAGCAGCAACGATCCGGACGAGCCGCTGTGGCTTAGTGCTACGGTGGATATGTACGTTATGTGTCGAGATGTGCAGACGGTCACACTGTCGATCACCAACACGGGCACGATCTATACCGACACGGTGGTCCACTATAGCGCTGCCGTCGAGCCGGTCGGCGCTTCTACGCCCTACACTTACAGATTCACCATAGATGGTTCGCCGGTCGTGACCAATACTACCAGTGACAATCCATTTGGCATTGAGAATACTTTTGTCGGCACCGGCACCCACACTGTCGAGGTGGCCTTTTGGAACTGTAACATGTTGCCGGCCTATGCCATAACCGATGCGATCACACTCACCGTCCGCGCGTTGGGCGAGTGTGTGGATCTGGACAGCGTCACCATTGCGGGAGACACCAGCGGTGCGCCGGGAACCTACACCTTTACCACCAGCTACCTGCCGTTCGATGCTTCCATCCCCATCACGTACACTTGGGATGATAGCGGGTACGCCGACACTTCCATCCGCAGCTTGGGCACCGGACCGCACACCCTGATGGTGACGGCGACCAACCCGTGCACCGCTGCCCCGGTGACCGACGATCACCGGATTGTCATCAGTGGGTACGACATCTACTTGCCCATCGTCATGCGCAACCCCTAATATTTTTTACCTCATCCCCCCCGGACCTTTGTCCGGGGGGGATTGCTGATTTCCCCTATACCCTTGCGCAGGGGCACTGGTTCAGTTGGGTGGGATTTTTAGAGAATAATCTGTTGTGGCTCGAAATTGAGCTTGTAGCCGCGCTTTCCATAGCGCGTAAGGCTCTACGAGGTATGGAAACCTCGTCTACATCGTAATCCCATTCAACTGAACCAGTACCTGCGCAGGGGAACTAGTTCGTTCAGCGACAAAAAGAATAAATAGATAAATCATTCCTTTTTCACTCTCGTACTTGCCAAGAACACTTGACACGTGGGGGTATATGCCCTTATACTAAAGACTGCGTTGATGCGGGCCATCAACCCACTTGCAGAGTTGCTACTTGGCCTGGCGCGATGGGACACAGAGCACACTGAGTAGATTGTAAGGTAATCGCTTTTATACTTGATTGTCCCATTTTGCTCAAAGGAGATCAACAGGTCCCCGTTCGTATCTGGTTTTTTTGCACCCAAGAACCGGGATTTGACGATCTTTGACGAGCAAATAAAAGCGATTGCCCTGGCAGACAGAGATTCACAGAGAAAAACGCTTCTCTTTGTGAGTATTTGTGAAATGCTCTGATGCTCTCTGTAACAACATACCGAATAGTTACTTTGCAGATTGACAAAGGCTCTGGTATATGGCATTGGGCCAGCGTCAAAGTAAAAAAGGAGGTGAAATCAAAACTAGACAACCGTAAATATTTGATCAAACACGTACAAAGTTAAAATAAGAAAGGAGACTTGGATGAGAGCTAGAACGAAACATTTCATCTCTGTATGCCTCTCCGTCGTCGTCGTCATGGCCCAACTGGTGATGCCCCTCAGCAGAGCGCTGGCTACCCCGTCAGAGCCGGCGGAAGGCATACCCCAATCACGTCTCCCCTCTACTCCGGTCAACCACGACCCCATCGTCATTCCCGTTGTTGACAGCGTTGACAGCGTTGCCAATGAAACCCAGCCCCGGGCCAGTCCGCTGCCGCCTGGGGCAATCGTCAATTCCCTGACGCCACTGGCTCCCCAGGAGGTCATGGCGATCCCCCTGGGTACGGGGAACAGTAACTATGGACAGACGCAGCGAGACACCGACAATCCGCAGAACCATCCCGGCCATCACTTTGCCGGGCCGGTCAACCTGCTCAACGGTAACTTTTTCCTGACTGTCGGCGATCTCTTTATCCCCGCGCGGGGCTTGTCGCTGCAACTGGCCCGTAGTTATAACAGTCTGGCCGCCGCCAACGGCGAGCAAGGTGCTTTTGGCCCTGGCTGGACCCACAGTTACGAGACCAGTGTCCTCACGTACACGGGACCCTTGACACTGACCGTCCGCGATGGCGACGGGGCGCTGCACGATTACCACAGCCCCGTGTCCTGCCCCGACGATCCAGGCGAGATCTGCTACGAGTCCCCGCCGGGTCTCTATCGCCAGTTGCGCACCATACCCAGTGGCTACCAGTTGATCTATAAGAACGGCACGTACCAACAGTTCGATACCAACGGGTGGCTGGTCGAGATCGTAGACCCGTTCAACAATCACATCAACCTGTACTATGGCGACTACTGCGGGACTCCTGGTGTCACCACGCTGTGCCAGGTTCTCGGCCCCTCCACGTTTCGCTCCCTGGACTTTTGGTACGCAATGGGAGCGCGCGGCCCCCAGATCGTACAGGTGAAGGAGGTCTTGTTCGGCGCTGATGGGCGTATAATAAACTATGTATACGATGACCCGACGGGTCAGTTGATCGACGTGGCGTATCCCGAGCGTCCGCCTGCCACGGCCCTCACCTACGAGTACGACGGTCTGAATCGCTTGATCGCCTACAACGACATCCGCCAGCCCGACGGCGTGCGCCAGGCTCAGGCGATCGAGTACGACGGGGCGAGCCGTGCAGTCACGGTCACTTACCAGGTGGACAGTTTCTTTGACGTTTTCTTCATCGTGGACTATGAGCCACCCGGTCGCGGCGACGGCTACCTTAGCTATCCCGAGCAGAACCCCGCCGGCGCGGTCGAGATCACCGATGGGGAGGGCAGCCTCACGCGCGTCGAGTACGACACGCATGGCAACGTCACCTACGAAGGCGACTTCTTTTTCCCCTATGGCTGGTGGTGGGGCAAATGGTGGTGGTGGCATCCCGTATACTGGTGGCTGCCGTATCTCCGGGTGGACGCCAACTTGCACTCGACCGGATACGATCACGACAACTGGGGCAACACGAGCGTCGTCACCAACGCCCTGGGCGTCGAGCAGCGATTCTACTGGGAGGAGCCTTACTATGAATCTCTGGTCAACAATCCTGACTTGACCTACGGTAACATCCTCACGACCACCAACAGCCTCGGCGTGGACACGCTCTACCAGCACACCTACGATCCCACCGGGGATATGCTGATAGAGATACAGGCCGCAGGCACGCCCGATGAGAGCATCAGCGTATACGTGAATGATCCCTACGGTCAACTGGCGCATCAGGACGTCAACGGCCAGGTCACCGAGTATGGCTACGACGAGTTTGGTAACACCACCATCATCACCGATGCGCGCGGCAACACCACCGGGAACGAGTTCGACGACGTGGGGCGGCCCATTACGACGACCGACCAAGCGGGCAATCACACGAGCTACGAGTTCGACGAGTCGGACCGGCTGTTGTCCGTCACCGATGCCGAGGGCGGTGTCACCAGCTATACCTATGGCGAGAACGGCAACGACAACCTGACCCAACTGGTCAACGCCAACGGGGTGACGACCACCTTTGAGTACGACGTCCTCGATCGGCTCGTCTCCGAGATGAACAGTATGGGCCAGATGACGACGTACGAGTACGACAACCTCAACCGGCTGGTCTCGCGCTACGACGCTGATGGCCGTTACACCCTCTACGAGTACGACGCCAAGAGCCACATGACCAAGGCCGAGTACTATGACTATGGAGCCGTAACTCCCTACCAGACGAACAGCTATCGCTACGATGGCGCGGGCAATCTGGTCGGGACGGAAAACGAGCACGTGCGGCTGGCTTACGTGTACGACGCGTTGGACCAGCGCACCCAGACCGACATGTGGACGCCCACCTGGGGAGCTACGCGCACGCTGACACTCGACCGTGATCCGCTGGCCGGAAATCTGACCCTGGTCAGTGGGCCGGGCGGCTATTCGGTCGCATACACCTACGACGACCGGAACCGCGTGCAAGAGGTGATAGATGGCTCTGGCTCCACGACTTATCAGTACGACGCGGCGGGCCGTGTGGATGTGCTCAACCATCCCGGTGGGACGGGGGCCGACTATGTCTACGACGCGACGAATCATCTCACCCAGTTGGACGTTCAACTGGCCGACGGAATGCCCGTCTCCTACACCTACCAGTACGACAGGCGGGGCAACCTGACCGGCGAGATGGACGAGGGCGATACCTACGCCTACCTCCACGATGCGGTGGGCCGGGTGATCTCGTCGACCGGCGGGACACAGGGCGAGGTTCTCTTTGCGTACGACGGCACCGGCAACCGCACATTGGCGCAGGCTGATGGCGGCGACACTGCGTTCGTCTACGACGCGCATGGACGACTGGTTCAGGCCGGAGACGCGACCTTTGAGACCAACGAGATGGGTGCGCGCGCCGTGGCGCACGTGGGCCCTCCAGTCCGGCAGGCTTCTGCCCCCAACGCGATGGGCGTGCCCGGCGGGACGCGAGAGGTCGCCGCACAAGACATTTATTACGTCTATGACAACGATATGCGGCTGACCCAGGTGACCCCCGGCCTCACCTTCCTCTACGACCCGTTGGGTAACCTGATCGGCACGATGGACGCCACTGGCTACTATCGCTACTACCTGCGTGACGGTGAGGACATCTACGTCGAGTTAGATGCGAACGGCGACGTGTTGGCCCAGTACACCATCGGCGGACATGGCGTGTTTGGCATGTGGCGCGACGGCAGCCACTACCTGTTCTTGTACGATGGCCGTGGTCGGGTGCGTTGGATGGTTGACGCGCTCACTTTCCAGGTGGTCGCGCGGTATGGCACCGACCTGGGTTACGTCGGTGGGTACAATGATATCTACAACCCCATCCGCATCCACGGGGCCTGGTGGTTCCCGGGAGTGCAACTGATCCTCTTTGGCGGGGGCGTATTCTGGGATCCGTGGTATGGTAACTTTTTGGTCAAAGCGTGGCCCTGGCTCTATTGGCCCTTTGGCCCCTTCCATCCCTGGCGGCCCGTCTTTCGCTTTTGGCCCTGGCCGTGGCCCTGGGCGCGACCGTGGGGCTGGCCCTGGCCGCGCCCGTGGCCTTACCTGTGGCCCTGGCCGGGCGCGTGGGTGCGACCCTGGTTGATCTGGCCCGTGTGGCCCTGGGGCTTGCACTTTTCGTGGCCCTGGTGGTACTGGCGCTGGTGGTGGGGCTGGCACTGGTGGGGTCACTGGTGGTGCTGGCGACCCTGGTGGTGGTGGGGTAAATGGTGGTTATGGCCTGGCTGGCATCCCTGGTGGTGGAACGGCTACTGGTGGTTCCCCTGGTGGTGGTGGTGGTCATGCTGGTGGTGGCCCCATTACTGGTGGTGGTGGCATTGGTGGTGGTGGCCCTGGTGGAACGGCGGATGGTTCTGGTGGTGCTGGTGGTGGTGGTGGCCCTGGCACTGGCGGTGGTGGTGGCCCTGGATGTGGCCTCCCGTTCTTGCCCCGCCGGAGGTCGGCGACGCCCCCGATCTGCCGTATCCCAGCTACCGGCTCAACCAAGGTGCGGTTCACGGCATCTGGTGGCACGAGTGGCTGGGGGCCTGGCGAGATGGTGAGTGGGACAGCGATCAGATAGACGCCGATCTGTACGACGACGGCGTGAGCGTAGACCTGGTTGCGGGCACACTGACCTTTACGCCGACAGTATCCTCGCCGGGGAGCGCGCGCTACGGCCCGTGGGGGCCGCTCAACGTCCACGGCTGGTTCGACTGGAACGGTGACGGCGACTGGAATGACACGGGTGAGTTCGTCGTCAACTGGTCGGGCTACCCGGGCGATGGCGTGTGGCCTGCCGGGCAAGCCAGCTATGGTGTCGTGCAAGCGATCACCATTCCCAGCACTGTCTTTGACAACGGCGACGTGGCCGACCTGTGGGCCCGCTTCCGGCTGGACTATGCTGCCGACTGGGAAAGCCCACGCGGCTATACGCGCTTTGGTGAGGTCGAGGACCATCTGTTCACCGTTATGCAGCCGCACCAGCCAGATTGGGGTGGGGGAATCGTCTCGCGCTACGACGCGCTAATAGTTACCTACACCCAAGTCGTCAGTGGTATCAGTATCAGTATCACGCCGACGGTGGCTATCACGCCGACCTGGGACATAGTGTCGTTGGCCCCCCGGAGCATGCTGGCGGGTGAATATGGCAACCGGGTCACCATCGACCACGAGCCGTTCGAGCCGGGGCAGGCGTACACACTCTCTCTGAGCGGTGGTGTCAACTACAGCGGCACTATGATGGTGCTGCCCGCCAGCTTTGGCTTTACGGCGACGGGTGCGATCTCGCCCAGTTATGGCGTAGAGTTGATGCCCGACACGGCCCTAGAGTATGGGGACAATGGGGACACAGTCACCTTTGACCTCGTCCTGGAGAACATGGGCAGTATCTCGGACAGCTTTGACCTGGCGCTGGCGGGCAACAATTGGCCGACCAGTCTCTCTGCTGCCAACGTCGGCCCGCTGGACCCGAACGTCACGACCACTCTGCGGGTATCGGTCACGGTACCGGGCGCGGCGGTGGCTTACAGCACTGACTATGTCACGGTCACGGCTACGTCAGTCGCCGATCCGTTTGCATCGGATACCTCGGTCTTTACCACAGAGGTGATGGCGCACTATGGGATGTACGTGGATCCTCCTACCCCGAGCCTGTCGCACAACCCGTCCGAGACGGTCACCTACACCCTCGTCATCTATAACAGTGGCAACGTCACCGACACCTACGACCTGACGCACACCCTCGCCACCTGGCCCACCTCGCTCTCTGCGAGCACTGTCGGGCCGGTAGCGCCGTGGAGCAATGAGAGTGTCGAGGTTTACGTCACGATCCCCAGCGGCACGGCGAACGGGGCGCAAGATGTGGTGACTGTCACAGCCACATCGCAAGGTGCGCCAGGTGTGACTGATGATTCGGTCCTGACCACCGTCGCCACGACACAGACGATCATCGTCCGAGATGTGGACCTGACGCCCAACGCAGTTCTGGACTATGGGGACAATGGGGACACAGTTACCTTTGACTTTGTTGTGGAGAACACGGGCAACGTCTCAGACAGCTTTGGCCTGGCAGTGACAGACGATGACTGGCCGACCAGTCTCTCCGCCAGCAGCGTCGGCCCGCTGGCCCCGAACGTCACGGCGACGGTTCGGGTATCGGTCACGGTACCGGGCTCGGCGGCGGCGTACAGTGTGGATCAGGCCACGATCACGGCCCACTCGGTCGCCAGTCCGACCATCTCTGACAGTTCGGTCTTTACCACAGAGGTGATGGCGCACTATGGCATGAATCTGGAGCCTCCTAGTGTGAGCTTGACGGACAACCCGTCCAAGACGGTCACCTACACCCTTTCCATCTACAACTTGGGCAACGTCACCGATACCTACGACCTGACGACTACCCTCGCCGTCTGGCCCGCCTCGCTCTCTGCAAGCACCGTCGGGCCGGTGTCGCCGTGGAGCAACGAGAGTTTCGAGGTTTATGTCACGATCCCCGGCGGCGCGGTGAACGGGGCGCAGGACGTGGTGACGGTCACAGCCACGTCGCAAGGTACGCCAGGCGTGAGTGATGAATCGGTCTTGACCACCATCGCCACGACGCAGACGATTACCAGGGCGGTGGCAATCGCGCCCCTCGCGGCGGCGGGCAGCGGTGCCCCCGGTGACACTGTCACCTACACTCTGCGCGTCACCAACACGGGCAGCGTTGCCGACATCATCAACTTGAGCCACACCAGCCCCGCTACGTGGACAGTGACCTACTCGGCCAACCCACTGTACCTGGAGGCTGGCTTGGGAATCGACGTGGACGTTTACGTCGACGTCCCGCTGGGTACTGTGCTGTTCAGCAAAGTCATCGTCACTGTCACCGCTACCTCGCAGGGTGACCCATCGGAGACGGACGCGGCAGTACTGACTACTGAGGTGGTGAGTGGGCAGTTTATCTTCTTACCACTCATCATACGCAACTATCCACCGTAGCTTTCCACGTGACACGAACGCAGCCCCCGGACCCCTTCCGGGGGCTGTATCGTTCTCGCTTGCCCTCTCGCAAACATCGGGTAGAATAGGCGCGTTTCTGGGACAATAGGTCCCAATAATTTACCTAGTTCTAGGAGGACAAATGCCAAAGTACCGTATCGCGCTGATGCCCGGCGACGGCATCGGCAAAGAAGTAATGGAAGCTGCCCAACTCGTGCTCGACAAGGTCGCGCTTGATGCCGAGTACGTCCCCGCCGACATCGGCTGGGAATTCTGGTGCGCCGAGGGTGAGCCGCTGCCCCAGCGCACGCTCGACACCCTCAAGACTTGTGATTGCTCCCTCTTTGCTGCCATCACCTCCAAGCCCAAGGAGGAGGCTGAGGCAGAACTGATCCCCGAGCTGCAAGGCAAAGGGCTCACCTATCGCAGCCCCATCGTGCGGCTGCGCCAGGCGTTCGACCTGTACACCAACCTGCGCCCCTGCAAGGCGTTCGAGGGCAACCCGCTCAACTATCGGGACGACGTCGATATGGTCGTATTCCGAGAGAACACCCAGGGCCTCTACGCCGGGGTCGAGTTCCACCCCCTGCCCGACGAGGTGCGCAGTGTGCTCAAGGCCCACAACCCGCGTATGGGCGCGTTCGACGGTGTGCCGGGCGAAGACGTCGCCCTCTCCACCCGTATTTTCACCCGCGAGGGATGCCGCCGTATCGTGCGTGCCGCTTTCGAGTACGCCAACAAGCACGGCTATCCCACCGTCACCGTGGTCGAAAAGCCGAACGTCATCCGCGAGACCTCTGGCCTCATGGTGCGTGAGGCACGCAAGATCTCGGAAGAGTATCCGGCCGTCGACATGTGGGAGACGAACGTGGACGCGATGGTCATGTGGATGGTCAAGAATCCGCAGGACTATGGCGTGATGGTCGCCAGCAACATGTTTGGCGACATTGTCTCTGATCTGGCGGCGCAGTTGGTGGGCGGGCTGGGATTCGCCTCCAGCGGCAACATTGG
Source organism: Chloroflexota bacterium (assembly GCA_024232355.1). The sequence goes on from JAAEPW010000932.1 coordinate 26,422, forward strand.
CGACAAATTCGCCGTGTTCGAGCCGACCCACGGCTCGGCCCCCAAGTACGCCGGCCTTTACAAGGCGAACCCCACCGCCATGCTCTTGGCCGTCAAGCTCATGCTCGACTGGCTAGGCGAGGCTGATACGGCGGCAACACTGCAAAAGGCCATCGCCGACGTGATCGCCGAGAAAAAGGTCCGCACTTACGACCTGGGCGGCGACAACTCGACACTAGAGATGGCGCAGGCCGTGGTCGACCGGCTGTAGTTTATTCATAGCACAAGAATATAGCCGCGGTTTCCATACCGCGCGTGCGCAACTTGTTGCGACGGAAACCGCGGCTACAATTGCTAGTTTTTCTTCACCCCACTAAATTGCCATTATCAAAATTTATGCTATCATGCCGCCCGGTGAAAGCAAAGAGCGTTCTGGACCGCAAGCTTTGTCTAGCTTGCGCGTTTTTATTTCTGTTTTGGCCGGTGCTGCCGGTCGCTCCACCGACCCAGGTCACCGCTCAAGAACCCATCCAGATCACTCAGAACGATGCCTGGATCGATTTCCCCTATGCCATTGACTTTCACCTGGTCGCTACAGCATCCGCGCCCATCGAGCACGTGACCATCGAGTACGGCGTGGACGCCCTGGTCTGCGGCGACGTGACCACTGTTGCCACCCCGGAATTCGACCCCGGCACCTCCCTGGACATCACCTGGCGTTGGGACGTCGCGCTCGGCCAGATCATCCCGCCGGGTGGGGCGATTTGGTGGCGCTGGCAACTGACCGCGTCCGACGGCACCGAGATTACCAGCCCAACCCAGACCGTCACCTTTGACGATGAGTGGTTCTTTTGGGAATCGTTGCAGGAGCGCAACCTCACCATTCACTGGTATCGTGGGCCGTCATCCCTGGCCCAAGACATGCTCGCCGCCGGACACCAGGCTCTGGAGCAGCTTGCCACTGACACCGGCCTGCACCTGGAGGATTCCATCGCCATCTACCTGTACGAAGAACCGAACGACCTGCGTATGACTATCCCCGGTGCGCCGACGTGGATCGGCGGCATCGCTTTCCCAGAGTACAACACCGTCCTGGCAGTGGCCAACGAGGCGTACGCCGATTATGGGCGTCTCACCGTGCGCCACGAACTCGGTCACCTGGTCATCCAACGGCTCACCTTTAACTGTCTGACCGACCTGCCCGTCTGGCTCAGCGAGGGGCTGGCAATGGTCGCTGAGAGCTTGGAAGAGGACGCCGACGCGATAGCGACGTTGGACGAGGCCATCGCCGACGGCCGCCTGCTGACCATCCGCCAGATTGAGAGCACCTTTTCCGTCCACGCCGACCGTGCCCACCTCTCCTACGCCGAGAGCTACAGCCTGGTCCGCTTTCTCATTGACACCTACGGCCAGGACAAAATGCTGGCCCTACTGACGGCCTTTCGCGAGGGAGCCACGCCGGACGACGCGCTGATAAGCGCGTACGGCTTTGACACCCGTGGGCTGGAGAGCGCATGGCGTGAGGCCATCGGTGCGGCTCCCATCGCCGCTGGCGAGACGGACGTCAGCACCCCCACACCGGTTCCCACACTGGCCCTGTCCACGCTGCCGTCGGCCACTCCTACACTCGCCGCTTCCCCGACCCTCGTACCACCGGCTGAGACGCCTGCTGTGCTACCCACTCAGCCGACGGCGGTCGTTGACGTCGGTGCGGATGATGGTGAGCCTGCTGTCAATTGGCTTGTGCGGGTGGGAGGTGGTTTTGTTCTTCTCGTTCTGGTGATTGTATTTGCCGTGCGGTGGTTACGTAGGTAGACATTGGGAGAGGGTCACTGTTTTGACAATGGCACATTTTACTCGTTATGAGGAGTGGAGCATCCCTGAATGCGGAACGGGTTTGAGAAATCCACTCGTCAGTCTTACAAACAAGTTACGCACCCATCGATATTCAATATTGATTTTATCTAACAGTCACATCAGTTTTACGTGTACAAGATACGATAATTTCGTGCTGTCGGATCCAGCGAATTTGTCACTGCGCGGCTGAACTGGAAAATTAGCCTCGGTAAAGAGGTTCGCCCTACGTTTATTGTAATAGAGGTGGTTGGTTCGTCTATCAACACTTGATTGGTGGGGAAATCAGACAATCGATCTGATTCAGTCAACCCCAAAGACAAAACCATGATCACGCACAAAGGAGAGAATGATGTTTTCGAGAATTTCCAAATCGTATGAGCGCAGTGATAAACGATTCTTAGCCGAGATTCAAGATCCAGTACGCCGAGAGAAGTTCTTGGTCCAACTTTGTCGTTCTCGTTCACTATTTACTTTTTTGTCATTTATGGCTGTCGCATTTATGCTATTCGAAATACTTGTTCCTTTGGACAATTCGAATTCTACACTTTTACTTCTTCTCTCTTTTGTAGGCTATTTTCACGTTGATGTCAGGATCAAATTGATCCATACAATCAATCTGATTCAATCAACCCCAGATAAAGACCAAACCATAACCAACTGAAAACCAAATTCCTTCATTAAAAAGGACCCAACCCATTATGAAAAAATCACTCCTACATAAACTGCCCTGGGCCATCGCCCTACTCGTACTCGCCACGGGGTGCAGCGCGCTGTCGCCCACGCCCATCCTATCCACCCCGGCGGCCACGCCCACCACGCTCCGGCCCGCAGCGACGCCGCTGCCAACGACCACCGTCACCCCCTCGCCGACGCCAGCGCCGCCGCCGACCCTCACGCCCACGCCCAGCGCCGGTTACTATCGCAATACGGATCTCGGTTTCTGGTTCCTCTACCCCGGCGAGTGGCAGCGCGAGGAGACCGGCAGCAACTTTCCCGCCGTCGTCATCAGCGACAACGACGACCCCGTGCGCCTGATGGCCGGTGGACGCCCCATCGAGGATGATACCGAGTTGGCCGACTTTGCGCGCGGCGTCGGGGAGGAGCTGGGCCTGGCGGAAGAGGTCGAGTTGATCGCCGACGGTCCCGCCACCTTGGCCGACGGTACCCCCGCGTGGGAGGTGACCTTTGCCTGGGAGAACGACGAGGGCCGCGCGTTCCAGACCCAAGGCTACGCCACCATATCCGGCGGTAAGGGCTACGTCTTGGTCCTGACCGCCCACCCTGAGGTGCTGACGACTCGCTCCCAGACCATCCAGGCCATCGGCCACACCTTGGCGCTGGAGCAGCCCGAACTGTACGGCGTCTCCCGCGCCAACGCCATCGTCATGCTGGCAAGCGACGTCCCGACCCTCGACCCCGCCTTGACGCGGGAGGGCCCCGGCGGCATCGTCGCCCACATCTTTGGCGGCCTGGTGCGCCTCAATGCCGATCTGCAAGTTGAGCCCGACCTGGCCGAGCGCTGGGACGTCAGCGACGACGGCACCGTTTACACCTTTCACCTGCGCCCCGATGTCACCTTTCACAGCGGAGCGCCGCTGACCGCTGCCGACGTCAAACAATCCTGGGAGCGCGCCGCCGACCCCGCCCTCGGCTCTCCGACGGCCGCCCTCTACCTGGGTGACATTGCGAGCACCGAGGCGGTTGACGATAGTACCCTGGTCGTCACCCTGGACGGCCCCAAGCCCTACTTTTTGGCCAAGCTGGCCCAGCCCGTTGCCTTTGTCACCCAGGCCGACAACGTGGCTGGCGGCGCGTCCTGGTGGCTCCGGCCCGACGGCAGCGGTCCCTTTGCCCTGCGCCGCTGGCTGGAGGGCGAGGCCATCATCCTAGAGCGCGCCGAGACCTATCACCAGCCCCTCGCCATCTCGGCCATGATCTATTTGATCTCGGGCGGCTCTGGCTTTTTGGCCTACGAGGCCGGTTACGTCGACGTCGCCAACGTCGGCCTGCACAACCTGGCCCGCGCCCAAGACCCCGCCGACCCGCTATCCGGCGACCTGATCAGCGGCAACACCTTTTGCACCTACCGGGTCGTGTTCGACGCCACCCGCGCGCCCTTTGACGACCCGAACGTCCGCCGAGCCTTTGCCCTGGCCGTCGACCGGGACCAGTTGGCTCAGGTGGTGCTCAACGGCGCGGCCGTGCCTGCCATCAGCTTTTTGCCCCCCGGCATGCCGGGCCACGTGGACCGGCCCGCCGCCGATACGTTCGACGTCGAAGCCGCCCAGGCCCTCATCGCCGCGTCCGACTATGGCAGTGGGTCTGCGCTGCCCGCCCTCACCCTGAGCACCCCCGGCGTGGGCGACCCCGACCCGCTGGCCGTCGCCCTGGCCGACGTGTGGGCCACCAACCTGGGCGTCACCATCGAGACCGAACTTTTGGAACCGACCGGTTACGCCGACGCCATCACCGAGCAGCACGGCCATTTGTTTACCGTCGAGTCGTGCGCCGATTACGCCGACCCGGAAAACGTCCTCGACCTGCCGTACCACACCGGCAGCCCCGCCAACCACAGTGGTTACGCCAACGCCGAGCTTGACGCACTGCTCGAATCGGCCCGCACCGAGTCGGATCCCGGCCAGCGCCTGGCGCTCTACCAGCAAGCCGAGGAACTGCTGCTGGAGGACGCGCCCGCGGTGCCCCTGGTCCATCCGCTGGCCTACGTGCTCATCCGGCCCTACATCCGAGGCTACCGTTTATCTCCCATTCCCGTCCTCTGGCCTGCGGTTGTCACGATAGAAAGATAGGAGTCATCATGTCCACAGAAATACCCACAGATAATTTTGCAGAAACCTCGGAAGAGATTATTGCCGAACCCACTCCCGCGCCGCCGGAAAAAACCGGCCGCAAAAAGAGACGGGCCATCACCATTGTCCTGATTCTCGTCACTGTCCTGCTCGTCGTGGCCACCGCTGCTACCGGACTACTCGTCTACCAACGCAACCAAGAAGCGGCTCTGCTGAGCGCAGGATACGCCGCGCTGTCTGCGGGTGATTATGAGGCCGCGATTGAATCCTTCAACCAGGCGTTGGCGGTCCAACCCGAGCAGGTGCGCCAGTACGATGATGAGGCGATCCTGGCCCGCGCCCAAGCCTACCTGGGTCTGGGAGAACCGGAGGCCGCCATCGAGGACCTGAACCACCTGCTGGCCCTCGATCCCAATCGAACGGACTTGCTCCTCCTGCGCGCCACGGCCTACCTCGACCTGGACGACCGCGAGGCGGCTCTGGCGGATTATGAGACCGTCATCACTCAGGACCCAGACCGGGCCGAGCCCTATCTGTACCGGGGGCTGGATCACCTCCATTTTCGGCGCGACGCTGACGCCCTGGCCGACCTGACCGCCGCTATCGAGCGCGACGGCGCGCTGGCCGAGGCATTTGTCAACCGGGGGCTCGTTCACTTTTTGAACAACGATATCATCGAGGCCCGCGCCGACGCCCAGGCTGCCATCGAGGCCAAACCCAACCTGGTGTTGGCCCAGGCGCTGCTGGGCGCGACGTCTGCCCGCACCGGTGATGGGATGGTTGGCCTGGACGCACTGAACCACGCCGTCTCCCGCGCGGCGGACGACGAGACCGCCGCCCGCCTCATCTACCTGCGCGCCCGCGTTCATCTGGACAACGGCCAAACCGCGCCCGCCCTCTCCGACGCCGAACAGGTCGTGGCCCTGGCCCCCGGCTGGAGCTGGGGCTACTTGCTCCGGGGCGACGTCCACCTGGCCCGCGACGAAGGCCCCCAGGCCAGTTTCGACTACCAGCAAGCCGTGGACCTCGACCCCGAGTCGGGCATCGTCTACGTGGGCCGCGCCGCCGGATACCTGCACGCCGAGGACCTGGGCGCTGCCGGGGCTGACCTGTCCACCGCGCTTTCCCTGCTGCCTGACCACGTTCCCGCCATCATGCTGCGCGCGCGGGTGTCCACGGCCAACGGCGACGCTGACGCCGCCCTGGCCGATCTCGACACCGTTCTTGAACTCGACCCCACCGCGGACGCCTATGCTCTACGGGCCGACCTCTACTTTGAGCAGGAGCGATGGGACGAGGCCCGCGCCGACTATGACCAGGCGCTCGCCGCCAACCCCGACGATCTGGCCGCGCTGAGCCGTCGCGCCCGGGCCGCGTTCGCTCAGGAGGACTATGCCGCCGCCATCACCGACCTGGACGCCGCTATCGCCCTGGCCCCCACCGACGTCGACCTGATTGCCTTGCGCGCCGAGACCTACCTGGCCCTGGACAACCTGGAGCTGGCTTACCGCGACGCCCAGCGCGCCCTGACGCTGGACGCCGACCAGCCCATCCCCCAGATGATCGAGGGAATGTTCCAATACGAGCAGGAACGCTACTTTCAGGCCGTCATCGACCTGACCGATGCCATCGACCTCGACCCCGAATCGGCACGCGCATTTGCTGCCCGTGCTCACGCCCACTTTGATTTGCACGATCCCGACCGTGCCCGTGCCGACGCCGCCCGTGCCCTGGAACTCGACCCCGAATCGGCCCAGGCGCACCTGGCGCGCGCTCTCGTCTACGTCTACGAGCGGGATTGGAGCAGCGCGCTGTCCGACGCCGACCGAGCCGTGGAATTGGCCCCGGACGACGAGTTGGTCCTGGTCACCCGTGGCCTCATTTACCTGGAGGGGGGCGATGCCAACGCCGCCCTGGACGACTTTGAGCAGTCGTTAGAGATGGAGCCCGAGTGGGTGGATGGCCGCGTCTGGCGCGCGGCAGCGCTCGACCAATTGCAGCGCTACGACGACGCCGTCACCGCCTTGCAATCCGTGCTCGAGATCGCCATCGACGTCGGCGAAGTGGAACTGGCCGAGAGCGGCATCGCCGACCTGGAGCGCATCCCCGAGGCGGTGGACGGAAACCGCACCTGGCGCGACGTCTACCACGAATTCGACATCACCTACCCGGCCGACTGGCGGCAATACGTGGACCCCGGCGAGGTCGCGCCCTTGCTGCTCATGGGGCCGCTGGATAAGGACTATCGGGCCAGCTTGGTACTGACCATCTTTGAGATCGACTATTATCTGGCGCCTTCAAAACTCGCCAAGTTGTATGGCCCTGGCGCTAACGATTTGCCCGACTATGAACTGCTCAGCGAGCGGACTATTCGCGTGGACGGAAACGCCGCCGCGCGGCGCACCTTTACCTGGACCGCCGTCGACGAACGACTGCGCGACGTGCCCGTGACCGTCACCCAGGTGTACGCGTACGTCGATGAACAAGTCCTTATCTTTACCGCCACCACGCGCACCGAAGGCGCAGACAAACACGAATCGATCTTTGACGCCATCATCAACAGTTTTGATTTTAACTAAAGGAGAACAATGAAACGCTATCTATATTTTTTCGCGCTTTTGATTTTAATCGTTATGGCCGGATGCGGTGGCGGGGAAGAACCCACCCCCACGGCCACACCGGTCCCACCGACCGACACGCCTACCCCGACCCTGGTCCCGACGCCCACCCTGGAACCCACCCCGACCCTCATCCCCGCTGCCGACCTGGTAGCCGACGGAGACGCGTTGATGTGGGAAAGCGACTGGGAGGGTGCAGAGGCGGCTTATGCCCAGGCCATCGAAATCCACCCCGACGACCCGATGGCCTACGCGCATCTGTCGTACCTGCACGTGCACCGTCCACAGACCCGCAAGCAGGCGGTAGACGAGGCGCAACAGGCAGCCGACCTAGCCCCAGACGACCCGGAGATGCTCGCCTACCTGGTCAAGGCCTTAGACCACAACAACCGTTTCGACGAGGCGCTGGAAGTGGCCGAGACCGCGTACGAACTGGATTCCGACAACCCCCTGGTGCTGGCGGTGCTGGCCGAGGTCTATGTGGACGTTAACCAATACAACGAAGCGCTGACCACCGCCGAGCGGGCGGTCGAGCTTGGTCCCGACGAGATGGAGGCGCATCGCAGCCTGGCCATTGCCCATATCGCTATCGGTGAGGAGGAGGAGGCCCAGGAAGAAATCAACGAGGCCTATCTCCTGCACAGCCAGTTTGTGCCGATCTTGGTCACCAAAGGCTATTTCTACAGCATCGATGACGAGGCGGACGATCGGCTATACTTTATCGAAAAGGCCCTGGAATATGACCCCGAGTACCTTGGGGCCATCGCCGGACTTGCAGGGTTTCACGAAGAGTATGAAGAATACGACGAGGCATTGGAGCTTTGTGACCAGATTGTCGAACTAGAACCCGAACTGCCCGACGGATACGTCTGCCGGGGCAGTACGTACCTGGCGCGAGGTGTCCAGGACGAGGCTCTGGACAACTATGACCTGGCCATCGACCGGAACGTCGAGGGTGCGGGCGGCTATTTTGGCCGCGGACGAGTTTTCCTGGACCAGGGCGATTGCGAGGCCGCCCGGGGCGAGTTTGAAAAAGTTATCGAACTGCAGCCGTATTCGGAACGGGCGTGGGTCTATGTAGGTTTTACCAATTTGTGTGAGGAAGAATACACGGCCGCCATCGAAAGTTTCCAGACCGCCGCAGAGATGGACCCCTACGATTCGTCTGCCCCGTATGGTCTGGGGCGCGCCTACATGGGAGAAGAACGCTACGAGGACGCCGAGGCGCAATTCCTGGCCGCTATCGAACTGGACGATGAATTCCCCTCGTACCACATCAGCCTGGCGGATGCGTACGCCGAACTGGAAAAGTACGACGAGGCTGAGGAAGGGTATCTGCGTGCCATCGAGTTGGAATCGGAACAGGCGGACCCATACCTGGCCTTGGGCAGCTTTTATCTGGACCAGGACCGTTCCTACGATGCCGAGCAGCAGTTTGAGAAAGCGTTGGAATGGGATGAAGAATCGGTGCAGGCATTGGTGGGCCTCGGCGTCGCCTACGCCCGGCAGGAGCGCTGCTGTGAAGCGACCACAGTGCTCAACCAGGCCCGCGACCTGGACCCGGACAACTTTGTGGCCGACGAAGTGTTCAACCAGTGCTGGGACATCTGCCGCCGCCAGAACCCGCCCGGCCCCCAGGGAGACCCGCTCAGTGAAGGGGCCGCCGCCAGCATCGCCAAGGAAGCCGTCGCTGCGAGGGCAGGCGTTGGTGGCCACCAGGTCTTTTCCGAGTTTGACGCGACCCCCGACGGTGAACGGATCTTGGCCGTAGTTTACGTGGCAACCTTTGACCCGAATACCCAGGCAACCGAGTTCAACAACCAGATCAGCCAGGCTGTCTTTGCTGCCGTGGACGCGTTCGTGCGGGCAGATTCGGCCCCGATCTATCTCGCCATCGAGGCATACTCTTTTGATGGGCAGAATGCGATCCTGCTGAGTTCGCGGATTGTCCATCGAGTGGACGCGATCGATTGGTGGAACAATAGCATCGGTGATGGGGCGTTCATCGGGACGTGGTACACGCCCTAGCTGGCTAACTCGCACATCGACAAGCGCGGGAGGACAGTTTCGTCGCCTACCGCGCTTGTTTTTGTTTCAACCATTATCACCAGGCGAGGAACGAGCACACCCATGTGCGAAGCGGGTTTTGTAAGACCCGCTTCGCATTTGGGAATGCTCACTCCTCACTGCAAGTCTGGTTTGTGCAAGCACTGACGTTGGGCTATAATCGAATTATGAGCAAAATTCGCCTCTTACACTTTGCCGATCTCCACATCGGTATGGAAAACTATGGACGGCTCGACACCACCACCGGTATCAACCGGCGCGTGCTCGACTTTTTGCACCGCTTTGACGACCTGATCGAATATGGCCTGGAACACGAGGTGGACATGGTGCTCTTTGCCGGGGACGCTTTCAAGACCCGCAACCCCAACCCGACCCACCAACGAGCCTTTGCTCGGCGGGTCAAGCGGCTGGCCGATGCGGGCGTGCCCATCGTTCTCCTGGTGGGCAACCACGACCTGCCGGCGATGGTCCAAAAGGCGTCCAGCGTGGACATCTTTCGCATTCTGGACGTGCCCAACGTTACTGTGGGGTGGGACGAGCGCGTGCACCGTATCGAGACTCGCCGTGGTCCGGTGCAGGTCGCCACGGTCCCTTATCCGGTTCGCCAGCGGCTCTTGGCCCACGACGAGTACCGGGGTCTCTCTATCGAGGAATTGGATCGGGCGGTGCAAGAGATCGTCACCGGCAACATCCAAGCGATGGCCGAGCAACTGGAGCCGGACCTCCCGGCGGTGTTGACCGCGCACCTGAGCGTCTCTGGCGCGACCTTTGGATCCGAGCGCAGCGTGATGATCGGGCGGGATGCCGTTGTGCTCAAATCGGTCCTGACCGATCCCGCCTGGGATTACGTCGCTCTGGGCCATATTCACCTGCACCAGAGCCTCAACGGCCAAGAATACCCGCCCGTGGTCTATTCTGGCAGCCTAGAGCGGATCGATTTTGGCGAGGAAGGTCAGACCAAAGGGTTCTGCTGGGTAGAATTGGCGCGGGGCGAGACCACGTGGGAATTCGTCGAGGTGGATGCCCGTCCATTCGTCACCGTGCGCGCAGACGTGCAAGATGCCCCCGACCCGTTGATAGCGTTACAACAAGCAATCATCGCCCAAGACTTACAGGGAGCCGTGACGCGCCTCATCGTTAAACTGGGTGCTGATCAAGAACCATTGGTGCGCGACCGCGACGTGCGCGCCTTTTTGTCCGACGCGTACTTTATCGGCGGCATCAATCGTGAGATCGAGCAGGAAGCGCGGGTGCGGCTGGGAAATCTGTCCCCAGAGGAAATGACGGACCGTGAGCTGCTGGCTAAATATCTGGAGACAAAGGACACGGACCCGGAGCGAACCGCCGTGTTGCTGAAACACGCCGAGTCAATTTTCGAGAAAGAAAAAAGCGCGCGATGAAAAAGGTATTGAGCGTTAGCCTAGGATCCTCTACGCGGGACCACACCACCGAGGCCGAGTTCCTGGGTGAACGCTTTTGGATCAGCCGCCAAGGCACCGATGGCGATTTTCGCAAAGCGCTCCAACTCTATCGCGAGTATGACGGCAAAGTAGACGCTTTTGGCGTGGGAGGAACAGAGTTCTACCAACTCGTCGGCAATCGTCGCTACTATTGGTGCGAATCCCGCCGCATCCGCGAGGCGATCAAAATATCCAAGGTCGGTGACGGCAATGGCCTCAAGCACCTGTTGGCTCCCTACGCGCTGCGTGCGTTGGAGGAACACGGCATCGAGCTTGCGGGCAAAAGGGCGTTGCAAACGACGTCCGTGGACCGTTATGGCCTGGCCAAGGCGCTGGTGGATGCGGGCTGCGATGTTACCTTTGGCGATCTGATTTTCACGCTTGGTATTCCCATCTCTGTCCGCAGCCTGCGCACTGTGCACATCTTGGCTGCGTTGCTCTTGCCCATTCTGACCCAGTTGCCCTTTTCATTCTACTATGCTCAGGGCGAGCGGCAGGAGAGGGAGCCCTCGACCAAATTTAGCCATTACTACAAATCTGCCGATCTCATTGTTGGCGACTTTATCCAGGTCTGGTCGAACCTGCCCGACGACCTCACGGGCAAGATCGTCATCACCAACACGACCACGGCCAAGAACGTCGAGGAACTGGTCAAGCGCAACCTCCACATCCTGGTGACGACCACGCCCCGCCTGGAGGGGCGTTCCTTTGGCACCAACGTGATGGAGGCCGTGTGCCGCTGTCTGGTAGACAAACCCGACGACCAGATCACCGACGCCGACATCGTAGATTTGATCGAGCGCGTCCCACTCAAACCGCAGGTGCACGTGTTGAATCCGGTGTAAGACCCGATATGACTATTCATTTTCTAACAGTAAAAGTTGAGGATGCCGCATTCCCAAATGCGGCCATGTTCGACATGTAGGCACGCCTGAGCGAACTGATGCTAAATTTTGCTACCTATCTGCACCCACATACTTGCCGCACATCCAAACCCGTCGATCAAATCCAGTTTGTGGGGCATTCCTTTCCTCATTTCAGCCAGGTCCGAGTAGAATTGGAAAAGGCACTGGCAGGTTATCCTACGCTTGCTGTCAGAAAAGCCGACTATGAGGATTATGCCTGCGTGCATACGAACACGTATCTCGAAAAGCTCAGCATGATGGCCGCCGATGAGCACGTGGAGGAATTGCCCCGGTTGAGCGTCGAGTGCACGGGGTTCGAATACTGTTTGCCCGGCTATCTGTACGGGCTTGGGGGAATGCTACAGGCCATAGACCAAATGCGCGCCGGATCATTGGAACGGGCCTATTGTTTCAGCTTGGCAGGACATCACGCCTATGCCGATTGGGGACACGGGTACTGTTTGCTGAATCCTCAAGCGGCGGCCGTTCGGTATGCCCAAACCCAGGGACTCGAAAGAGTCCTCATCGTGGATTGGGATATCCATCACGGAGATGGCACGCAATCCATCTTTGCCAACGATCCCAGCGTATACTGCCTCAGCATCCACAGCGGCCTGGACCTGTATATGGCAGCCCAGCGAGTGATGACCCAAGGCACGACAACGGCGGGAGAGGAAAGCGGACATTGTAATATCCCGCTGCTGAATGCATTTTTTGAGGACGAATTCTTTGAAAAGATAGGCTTGCCAGGTAAATTCTATCGGGCGGCGGACAGTTTGTTCGCCTTTTTGTCTGCTCTGGAGCAAATACCTTGGATGCCGGATTTGATTTGTATATTCTCCGGCTATGACTCGCACAAGGACGATTGTGGAAGCGGGATCACAAACTGGACGAATCAAGAGTACAGAACACTGACGGGATGTGTGATCGAGTTGGCAAAGCGGGCGAATAGCCCGATTCTGTCTGTGCACGGGGGCGGGTATAAACTGCCCGTGACAATCGCCGCTGCTGTCAGTCACGTGGAGGTTTTGGCGAGAGGGGTATAGTAGAGCGGATTAGTTTGAGATAATTGAATACCAACCACGGCCGCCCCCCACTACGTGGGCTCTGTTCAGCCTCCGCAGGAGGGTACGGAGGCTATGCATCTGACTGCTTTCTAGCCAGTCTGCCAATAACAGTAAAGGTCACGCTTGTGCGTGACCTTTCTTTGTCTACATTCACTCAAGCGAGTGCGCAAATCACTTTTACGACTGCGTCTCCCACCACTGCTGCCAGGCATTGGCATCCTCACCGAAATTCTGCCCGGTGATAAATGCCAATGTTGTAGTAACGGTTGCTCGCACCTCTTGGTTTTCGTCTCCAAAAAGTTGGGTGAGGGTGGGGACGGCGTTCATTGCCCCGGCCCCAATCCACCCCAGAGCCTGGACAGCGGCTTTGCGCGTTTTCCAGTTCGGGGATTCGAGTTGTTGGACCAGTGGCGTGACCGACTCGGACCCGATCAGGCTCAATCCCAGGGCGGCGGTCTCGCATATCTCTTGATTTTGATGGTTCAATAGTTGGGTGAGTGCCGGGATGGCGTCTGCTGCGCCTGGCCCAATCAACCCCAGTGATAGGGCTGCGGATTTGAGCAGGGTTTCGTCTTGGCCATCGCGCGCCACGATCTGGATGAGGGCGGGGACGGCTCCCACGGCTTGGACCCCAATCGGTCCCAGTGCAGTGGCGGCAGCGTTGCGCACCGACGCGCTCGCATCATTTAGGGCCAAGGTAAGCGCGGGAGCTGCCTCCGCGGCTTCTGGCCCGATCAATCCCAGCGTCTTGGCGGCAATTTCACGCAGATTGGGGTCTGGGTCTTGCAGAGTCTGGATCAGAGCGGGAACCGCCCCTCTCGCCGGTGGCCCGATCTCGCCCAGAGACCGGGCGGCGTACGCGCGTACCTCGGTGTCTGGGTCTTGCAGGGCCTGGGCGAGCGCGGGGACGGCGTGCACTGCGTCTGGCCCGATCTTGCTCAACGCATCGATGCAAGCCATACGAATCTGTTTGTCCTCGTCCGACAATGCGTGAACGAGCGCGGGGACAGCATACGGCGCCTCTGGCCCGATCTCTCCCAGTATCGCGGCGGCGGCCCGGCGAACCTGAGCATCTTGATCTTCCAGGGCGTAGGTGAGGGCAGGAACAGCGTCTGGCCCAATCCTCACCAGGATGTCAAAGGCTGCTTCTCGCACGTCCTGACGTTCATCTGTCAAGGATTGGATCGCCGCCTGCACTTGGGGGTTTCGGGTTTCCTGAATCGGAATAGGTGTGGGTTGGGCAGATGGTCCCAGAGTCGGCGCGCAGGCTGTCGCGCTGCCGATCAGGATTCCAAAGACAAGTAATAGGGTGACGAGTTTGCTTTTTATCATCGTACATCTGATTGAATGGTACACATACATCAAGATTTTCATCGAAAAAGCATAAATGTTCAATCCAGCAAGGTTGGACACGGATTCACACAAAGCTCGTGGACTATATTCTATTCATTTATGCTATCTTGGCAACTCACGGACATCTGTCATTTTGAAACAAACCAAGCGGTCGCTGTCCACAAAAACGCTCGGGACGGACCGCTTGGTTTCGACAAACTCAACTGGCGCTTGTGTCTAACGCCTAACTGAAAGATTTACAATCCATGTGCTAGACTATGGCGATGTCTGGATTTTCCTCCTTGTCCACTATAATCTCTGTCGGTTCCTCAGCCTCTGCTGGAACCAGCGCTTGAGGTTCGGCTGGCGGTGTTTCGTCTAGCGGTATAGCGTCTTCGACGTTCCCCACGCCCGGTTGCGGCAGGTTGATGCCCAACAAGCCAAGCAGCGGCGCGACCGGTATATCGCCCACGACTCTGAAATTGGCGTTCTCCCTGAGGTTGGCCAGCGCCGTGACCAAGTCTTCTTGTCCGGCGAGCACTGGGTTCAACCGGTCGATCAGGTCGACGATTTTGAGGCTGGAGAACATGCGGGGGTTTACGTTGGCCAATGCTTGGCGGATGTACGGCGTAAACTCGGCCAGCCGGGGCAAGAACGTGCTGCCCTTTTCGGTGCCCACACCGTCCAGTATCCGTCCGACCGCGGGCACCTCTTCTCCCAGATACTGCACGCCCTGCGCCAGCGACATCAACTCGGTGATGATCTGGGTGGTCTGCCCGCCGCCGCCATAGACGCGGACCTGCATACTGGGCGCAAGGGCCTCAAAACCCTTGAGGTACGATTCCATCTGGAGGGTGGTGATCCGCTCTTCGTGGGCCAGTTGTAAGCGCAGTTTTTCCAGTTCGACCAGGACCGGGGCTTGATCGTAGAGCTTGACCAGCTCCCGTTGGGCCTTGATCTCGACGTCCTTGAGGCGCTGCACCCGCTCGGCCTCGGCGACGGCCTGGGCCTGAGCGACCTCGGCCTTGGCCAAGCCATCGGCGCGGGTCACGGCGACCTGTTTCTCGGCGATCTCGACGCGGGCCGAATCGACTTCCACCTCGGCCAGGCCGGGGGCCGCTGTCTCGGCACGGGTGGCCTCGGCCCGAATCTTGGCGGCCTGCGCTCGTTTTTCGGTGGCGGTGGCCTGCGCCTCGGCGCGGATGAGTTCGGCTTTGGTTTCCGCGTCGGCGCGAACCAGTTCGGCCTGTGTTTCTGCGTCAGCCCGGATCAGTTCTGATTTGGCCCCGGCTTCGGCCTCGACCTTCATCGCTTCGGCCAGTTGTGAGGCCTCCACCAATGCGATCTCTTTGGCGCGCTCCGCGGCGGCGAGTTCCTCTTGCTCTAGCCGTTTCGCCTCTGCCTCGGTTCGTTCGGCGTCGCGCTCGATCTGACGGGCCTGATCCACGGCCATCCGTTGGGCCTCTGCCTCGGTCTCGGCCAGGTGGATGGTTGCGTTGCGCTCTTGCTGCATCGCGCGGAGTTCCGCCTCGCGCTCGGCCTGGAGGCGCGCCAGTTGGGCGTCCTTGTCCACTTCCGCCTCAGAAAGCTGGCGGGCCAATTGTACCTTGGCCATATTGGTTTCGTGCGAAGTTTGCGCGGCGTCCTTGTCGCGGTCGACTTGTCGCAGTTGGACCTCGTGCCTGCGGATGGCGATGGTCTCTTGCTGGTCGAGGGTTGCCGTCTGAACCTCGCGCTCGGCGTCCAATCGTTCGGCGGCCAGCTTCTTTTCCGTCTGGGCCTGGATCTCGGCCTCCTGACGCTGGCGGGCTTGGTCGTCCTGCATCTCGGCCACCTGCTCGCGGTTGGTGGAGACGCTGGTCTCTTTGGAGATACGGGCCTCGGCCTGGTTGATGAGCTTTTCGTAGGCCACGCCGCCCAGGTTGGTGATGGTGAGCAGCGCCAGATCGTAACCCAGCTCGGAGAGGATTTGATTTACCTGGGGGAAGGCGATCTCGGCCAGTTTCTGCCGCTTGGCGATGATCTCTTCCAACGTCATCGCCGCCGCCGCCGCGACCAGTTCTGCCGTGCCGACCTCGGTGATGGTGTTGATGAGGCTGGTGGCGTCGAGCCCGACGCGCTGCGCGGCCACCTCGGCCTTGGCGGGGTTGAGCTTGGCGACGGCGTGGGCCGACAGGATAAAGCTAACCTTGCTGCTATCCAGCGCGGGCACGCCCCCGTCGTTGACGCCCCGGATGGGGACCGTAAAGCTGATGGTCTTGAGCTTGATGACCTGGGTGAGCCGGTTCAGCCAATAGATGGAGGATCGCTCCGCCGTCTGGCCGTAGACGCGGCTCTTTTTCGACGGAAAGAGCGAGTGCCGCCCGTCACCCACGACGACGTGAATCTCGTCGGCGGGGACGAGGATGCGCCGCCCAAAACCGAGAAGCCGCAGTGGGCCGCGGACGCGGTCGGCTTCGGTGCGCAGCATCTCCAAGGTGGCGGTCGTCTCACCCATGGTTTTGCCTATTTTTCGCCCTTTGGGGGTGGGGGCGGCGCTTTCGGGCGCTTGCCTTTGTTTTCTTCTGGTCGGTTGGGGTTGTTCTGCCATTATTTTCTCCTTTCTTGGGTTCAAATTATCCAATCTGATGACTGATGAATCTTTTCAGAACCGTAGATGAACGCAGATGAAGATCGAATTGAACTTGAAAACAATCAAAAATCTGTGTTTATTTGCGTTTATCGGCGGTTAATAACCGCTGATGATCTCTAAAAATCATTAACGATTCGCTTGACCTCAACTCTTGGCTGACCAAAGTTGAGCAACAAGCAAAGGCGCAAATCTGTCGCTTTGAGGTAGTTGAGGCATTGGGCCATTTCGACGTTTCCCAAAGCTCGTATCGCTTTTAACTCGACCAAAACGCAATCATTGATGAGTAAATCTGCCACGTAATTGCCTACCACAATTCCATCATAGTAGACCTGGATGGGGTACTGCTGTTTCACTTGGATCCCAGATTTACGCAATTCGTGAGCCAATGCATTCTCATAGACCTTTTCCAAAAAGCCGCTGCCTAGTTCGTTGCTCACAGTAAAAGCATTCCCAATAATCTGTTCCGTCACCTGGTTCAGTTCTTCTCCACATGTTCTGTCTCGCTGATTCATCGCTTTATCCCTCATCCGCGTTCATCTGCGTTCATCTGCGGTTAAATGCCAAATTGATCAGTCAATCAGATTGTCTGATACTGTTTCGTGCCATCATACCGCTGTGTGCGTCATCTTCTCCAATCTATACGTATCAATGCCTGTGCAGTTTCATGGTGTATGCTTTTGGGCTGACCGGACGTGTCGGTGATGGCCGTCGCGCTACTGTTGTGCTTCCCACCACTCTTGCCAGGCATCGGCGTCTTGGCCGAAATCCTGACCAGTGATGGCTTTCAGTGCCTCGCAAGCATCGTCACGCATCCATTGCTCGTCGCTTTCCAAAGCTTGGATGAGAGATGGAACGGCTCTTGTCGCTTTTGATCCCATATATTGCAATGCTCGGATAGCGCCTCGTTGCATATCGGTGTTTTGATCCTCCAAGGCTTGAATGAGGGCTGGTACAGTCTCATCAGACTCGGCTCCAATATGTCCGAGCGTTTCAGCAGCAGCAAAGCTTACTGGCAAATCTCTGAGAGCTTGGATAAGGATGGGTATGGCCTCTGCAGCCTCTGTTCCAATGCTCCCCAAAGCCAAAGCAGCACTTGCGCGCATAGATTCATTTTCACTCTTGTTTCCTAGAATCTGGATCAGGTCAGGTACGGCAGCCGCTGATTCCGGTCCAATGCTCCCCAATGCCCAGACAACATCATCACGCACAAATTCTTCTTCGTTTCTGTTCCTCAGTACTTGGATAAGAGTAGGAACAGCTTCGGCAGCCTCAGGCCCGATCTCGCTTAACGCACTGGCAACAGAACTTCGTAGGTGTGAATGCTCTGAGTCTTTTAATGCTTGGATGAGGGCAGAGACAACGCCTTCCTCAGGCCCAATTCCTCCTAGTGCTCCAGCAGCACAACTACGCAAATGCTCGTCACCATTCTCCAACGCCTGAATGAGATCAGGGACAGCTTCTACAGCCCCCGGTCCGATCCTCCATAAAGCAATAGCCGCAGCCTGACTTGTATTGCTATCTTGGCTCTTCATTGCTTGAACGAGAGCAGGGACAGCGTCTACTGCCCCAGGCCCAATGCGTCCTAGAGTATGGGCTGCATCATGACGCACATCCACATTTTCATCTTCTAGGACTTGGATAAGGACAGAAACAGCAATTGCTGCCTCTGGTCCGATATACCCCAGTGCGCGTGTAGCGGCACAACGCACATCAGCGTCTTTATCCTCTAGAACCTGGATAAGGGCAACGATCGTGCTTGCTCGTTTCGGTCCGGTACGTCCCAAGGCGCTGGCAGCAGCACTTCGTACACGTGCATCTTGATCTCCCAAAGCTTGAATAAGAGCGGGAGCAGCCTCTGTTGCGCTTGCTCCGATGCGGTTCAAGGCCCAGGCAGCAGCCTGACGTACATTTGCATCTTTGCTACTCAGAGCTTGAATAAGAACGGGTATGGCCTCCGGGCCAATAAGCCCTAGTGATTGGGAAGCGGTCCATCGCACGTCTTTGTCTCTGTGTTCCAATGCCGCGACGAAGACAGGTATGGATTCCGATCCGATGTTCCTCAGTGCAAAAGCAGCAGACCGGCGTACATCTGCATCATTATTTTCTAACAGTCGTGCTAGAATGGGACTTGTCACAGGTCCCACTCTTCCTAACGTCACGATGGCACTATTCCGTACCTCCCGAGCGCTATCTTTCCAAGACTGGTCAACGCTCGGCGAGCTTGGATTGGAACCGCACGATGTCAAACTACTCGCGAGGACCGTGATCGTGAGCAATAAAAGGGTAAACCTCTTCACCCTAGATTCCCTCTTCATCTTCCCCCCGCAGCACCGCACGCCCCCGTGCCAGTACAGCCTCCGGGTCCTCGTCCTCCCGCACGCCCATCTCGGCGTAGAATTCGGGCGTGCCGTAGGTGCGGGTGTGGACCACCACCGGCATTGGTACGGCGTGGCCCATAATGAGCGCCTGCTGGCGGGTGTCGAGGCGGGCCAGTACCTCGCGCAGCGCGCCCGCTCCGCTGATGCCAGAAAAGACCGCCCGGATGTCGGCCTCGTCGTCGAGCAGGCAGGTGACGCGGGTGCCGATCTGGCTCATGATCTCGGGGTCGATGCCGCTGGGGCGCTGGTCCACGATGAGGAGCGTGACGTTGTACTTGCGCAGCTCGCGGGCGATGGTGCCAAAGATGGTGTGCCGGGCGACGGCGGGATCGAGGAACTTGTGGGCCTCTTCGATGGTGATGACGAGCGGGCGAGGCTCCTCCCCCTGGCCGCCCTGCGCCGCTTCCTTGCGCCGGACATAGTGGGCGTGGATGCGGCGGGTGATATAGTTGGCCACCAGCAGGTACGCCTCCAGGCTGTTGCCATAGCGCCCAAATTCCAGGATGACGTTCTTGCCATTAGCCAAATAGTCCAGTATCTGGCGGACCGGGTCTTCTGGTGCTTGCGCCTGGAGAAAGTCAAAGCGGCGGAACATCCCCAGTTTGCGCTGGATGGCGCCCAGTGTGCCCCCGTGGATGGTGCCTCGCTCCAGCGCGCTGTCCAGTTCCTCCAGCGCGTCGTGCTCGTCCAGCAGGCGGGCGACCCACCGCTGGCCCAGTTTGCGCCGCAAAAAATAGAGGGCGCCGACCTGCACGTCGGAGAGGGCCATCAGGCTGGCGAGACCGTCCACATCCTCCGGCTCGATCTGGCCGTAGCCGATGCGGACCAGGCCGTCGGTCTTGCTGCCCCGCCGCCGGGAGGATTCTTCGTCCAAGGTAAAGACCGAGACCTGCCCGGTGGAGAATATCTGCCGCAAGCCCTTGACCTCTTGCTTGGTCTCGTCCTGGCTCTTCCAGCCATACTCGTTGTGCATGTCAAAGACCAGGTTGACGGCCACGTTCTCTTTGACCAACCCGGCCAGCAGTGTGCGGGTGAGAAAGGTCTTGCCGGTACCCGTTTTGCCAAAGACCCCCGCCGAGCGTTCGACGAAACGGCGCAGATCGAGGGTCACGTGGATGCCTTCCATTTCCAGCGGGTCACCGATGTAAAAGTAGCCCGGGTCTTCCTCCTGGCCAAAGATGAGGCTGACCTCCTCTTCGCTGGCGGGGTAAGCTTGGGTGAAATGAGCGGGAATCGTCTTGACCGGTTTCGGCTCGCCGCCCTCAGCATCCAGCATCAACATCGGCGCGACGTGGATGCGCCCAAAGACGGCGGTGCCTTGGTAGACGTGAGATAGGAAAGCGTTGTCAGGTTCGGGGGGATTCTTTTCGATGAGGGGGTTGAGGGTGTCTAGTTGCACGTCGGTGATGATGGAAAAAAAGCGCCGTCCGGTCTGCCCGTGCACGACGACGTACCGGCCCACGGCCAGCCCCTCGATGACGGTGCTGGGGTCGAGCTTGACGTCCAGCCCTCGGGAGAGGCTCCCTCCGACGACGATGCCCAGTCGTTGGGATGGCTCGGACGGGGTGGCGCGAGGGCCAAAGAAAGCGTCTAGTACTTGTTCGGGGGATTTTTCACTCATTTAAGACCTCGTTACTTTCAGTAGGGCGGTTTAGGCGGCCTCCGCCCGTTAACCGCCACACGGTCGGATAGCAAATCTGACCTACTTTTGCGTCCTACTCACAATCGCCGCAGCAATCCTTCCAGCCGTACCGGATCAACGGCCAGCAGGCGCGCTAGCTCGCGCCCGGCCTTGATCAGGAATGGTTGCCGCTCGTGCTCTGGCCGGGCGGCGGCGGCGCTTCGCAGGCTGGCGGCCAGCAGTTCGTCGGCTGGCACCTCGCGCGATTCGAGCACCAGCCGGAAATAGTCGAAATGGGCCGTGAACGCGCGCACCGTTTCGTCGCTGCACTGGTAGAGCCAGTCGAGGGTGATGGGCGGTTGGGCGGGCAGGCAGTGGCGGACGGTCTCGCCGTCGCCGCAGCCGACCGCCAGTATGCTGACCTCGATGGGAATCTGGCGATTCTCGCGCTGGTCGCGCACGACCTCTTCCGGCGGATTCGCGCCGATGAACTGGCGCACAAAGGGATCGTCCTCCACGCTGACGTCATAGATCAGGCCATAGATGGCGCTGCCCGGCGTCAGGCCGTCGGCCCGGACAAAGGAGCCGAAAGCGGGGATGTCGGGCGTCATTACCGCGCATCCGATGGCAAAGCCGCGCGTCCCGGCTCGCAGCACGCGGCCAACTTTTAGGTTAGTCTCACTCATCTACCGTATTTCCTCCTGCCCTGGCGGGTCAAGGTTTTATAGTACGCTTTGGGTGAAAGGGTCGAGACCACGCCCGCGCGCAGCAGCGACGTGGTCACCATCTCGGCGAACGCTTCCCGCTCTGGGCCACTGACAAAGGCCAACTCGTCGGCGCGGGCCAGCGCGTAAGGGTAGTCGCCTGCAATGCGCGCCTGGTTGACGACTGCGCCGTGGACCAACGACAGCAGGACGGTATCGTCGGCGACCCAGGCCGGAAACTCTAGCCGGGCGATGATGGGGTCGTGGTCCTCCTCGGCTAGGTTGACGTAGCAGAAATGGATCGTGTGCCCCTCGGGGCTATAGTAATCGTGGTTGACCGATGACGGGCTGATAAAGAGGGCCGAGCGGGCACCTGCGGGCAGCAGTTTTTCAAGAACCGCGCGGTCGGGCAGATGTTCCAGGGGGTTGGGTTCCTGTTTGGCTCGGTTTGTGTCTCCCTCGACGCTGGCCAGGTGCAGCAGACGCGTCACCTCGGCGCGGCGTGGACGGCTGGTGAAAGCGGCCACGGCTGCACCGGTCTCGCGGATGCGATTTAGTTGGTCGAGATAGGCCATCACCTTGGTGCGCCGCCATTCCTCGGACCGTTCCTCTAATACCCACAGAAGGATTGTGCCGTCTACCAATGCGACGGTAGCTCCTGGCGGCTCGACGGCGCACAGGTCGGCCAGGCTGGTGATCTCGGCCAGGTCGCGCCGCACGTCGAGTAGGTTTCCGGCCACCAGCATCCCGCTCTCGTACACGTCGGTCTCGGTATAGCCCATGGTAGGCTGGCTGTACGCTTGCGGGGCCTCCCCGCTGCCGTGCCGGTAGACCAGGCTGCCGACGTTGATCAGGTAGTAGAGGGCCGCGCCGTGCCGGTCAGGCTGAATCTGCGAGCCGTCGGCGGCGATGACGGTGAAGCGGTCGGGAACATCCGGCGGGGGATAGTGGCCGTTGATTGGCTCATCGGTGGGGATGGCCGCGTGGACGGCGCGGGCGGGATGGCGCAAAGGTTCGTTTTGATCGGCGTACTGGGTCAGCCAACGGACTGCCAGCGTCACCAGGTCGGCGTATTTTTGCCGGCGGGCGGCAAAATCATCGCCCATGGCCCGCACTTGTCCGGTCAACTTGCTCAGTTCAAGCGTCACCTGGACCCTCCTCGTACTTGCGGTTCTTTTTGGTAGCTATTCAGATTATACTTGAGGCGTTGGGCACTGGCAAGCGAGAATAATCAGACCCGCCAGGTTTTGCGAGACACTTTTAAACAAGTATAACACTCGTAATCAGATCAAGCCTGGCTTGCAAAGGCCCTAGCGGAAACCTGGCAGGTCTTTACTTGCGCCCTGGTCAACGAGAAGTATAATGTGCCAATATGACGCGATTGAAAAAGCAAAGCATCTCTGAAATAGTCGTGGGACTGGACCGCCCGTTCTCGATGGCGAATGTCGTCTCTGTAGGCGATATTCTCGTCAGCGTCTATATCTGCCAGGGGACGCTAGATTGGCACAAGCATCTGGACAACGACGAGTTGTTCTGGGCTTACAAGGGAACTATTTTGCTGGAGAGTGAGTGGGGCAAGGTCCAGTTGCAGCCAGGTGAAGTGGCCGTTGTGCCCAAGGGGGTTGATCATCGCTCGGGCTCAGGGGGGCGGGCCAGTGTGTTACTCTTGCGCTGTGGTTTCCTTGCGGAACGGAAGAACGGTCGCCGACGCCTCTATGCGCTCTCCGGCGAGGCAAAGCTCAAGCACGTCAGTTTGGATGGAACAGTTCAGGCGCTTACTTTTCCGTTTCAGTTTCAGACCGTGGCTCGGATCGAGGGCTCGGTTTTGCAGATCGCGTGGGGAGAGGGGACGTGGCCCGTCGATGTACCGGCTGCTCACGACACACTGTTCTTTGTCCAGAACGGCACGGCGACTGTGCGTACGTCTGATAGTATGCTGCATTTACACCAGGGCGATTTCACCGTTGTACCGCGAGGCGCAATGTACCAACTCAGCACCACGCGAGGAACAGCGTTGGTGCGGTTGACACGAGAGAAAAAAGGGGGAGGATAAAATGAATACGTCAACAACTTTATTCGACAATTTGCATTGGTTAGGCCACGCTAGCTTTCGGCTCGATGGCCCGCCGACGATCTACTTTGATCCCTGGAAATTAAAGGACGGATCACCCCAGGCCGACATTATTTTGATCACTCACGAGCACGGCGATCACTGTTCTCCAGAGGATGTGAAAAAGATCAGTGGGCCCGAGACGGTGATCGTTACGATTGCACAGGCAGCGAAAGAGTTGCAAGGCGACGTGCGCGTGCTGCAACCGAGGAAAGAGTTGACGGTGGGAGCGGTGAAAATCGAGACTGTCCCGGCTTACAACATTAACAAGTTTCGCTCTCCAGACAATCCGTTTCACCCCAAGGAAGCCGGGCACGTGGGATACATTGTCACCGTGAGTGGAGAGCGGGTCTACTTTGCGGGCGACACCGACCACATCCCAGATATGGCGGGCTTTAACTGCGACGTAGCCTTGCTGCCGGTAGGCGGCACCTACACGATGGACGCCGAGGAAGCTGCACAGGCAGCGAGCGATATCAGGCCAAAGGTGGCGGTACCAATGCACTGGGGAGCGGGCGTTGTCGGCGAACGCACCGACGCCGAACGCTTCCGCAGCCAGTACGATGGAGATGTTGTTCTGCTGGAAGTAGAGTAGGTCGCTGCCTGGTCGACTGACAAAACTCTGCAAGTGCGAGGGCTGTGAGCGATCTGTACCAAAAAATCGTTAGAACTGAACAGCCCTGGCTTGGAAACAAAAAATAGGACACAGATTTAGGCTAAAATACTCGCGCAAGGCACTGGTTCAGTTGGGTGGGATTTCTGGATAGTCAGCCAATTGTGACTCAAAAAGGGGCTTGTAGCCGAGGTTTCCATACCTCGCAGGGCCTTACGCGCTATGGAAAGCGCGGCTACATCGTAATCCCATTCAACTGAACCAGTGCCTCGCGCAATCTGTGTCCTAAAAAGATTTGTCAATCAGAGGTCGCTACTCGTTCTTTGCCTTTTCCGGCACCTCGAGCACCTTGTCCACCAACCCGTACTCGGCGGCTTCTGTAGCAGTCATAAAGCGGTCGCGGTTGAAATCGGCCTCGATCTGCTCTACCGATTGACCGGTATGATCTGCCAGCAACTCGTGAATCAGGTTCTCGACGCGTTGGAGTTCCTTGTATTGAATTTCAACGTCGGGGGCGTATCCTTGCGCGCTGCCGCCGGCCGGGTGCATGTGTACAGTGGCGTGGGGTAGTGCGTAACGGTAACCTTTTGTGCCGGCAGCCAACAGTACCGTGCCCATACTGGCCGTCACTCCCACGGCGTAGGTCGAGACAGGCGACCGTACTTGTTGCATCGTGTCGTAAATCGCCAGGCCGTGGTAGACGACGCCTCCGGGGCAGTTGATGTACATCAAGATCGGTCTGTCCTGATCTTCGCTGTCGAGGTACAGCAGTTGAGCCACGATCGTGTTGGCGACCTGGTCAGAGATGGGCATACCCACAAAGATGATGCGCTCTTTGAGCAGCAACGAGTAGATGTCGTAGGCACGCTCACCGCGCCCCGTCGTTTGGATGACCATCGGAATCAGTGCTTGGGGGAATGTCCTGTCCATTACGCTTCTCCTTCTTCTGTGGCGCTTTCTGCTTCCTCGTTCTCTTGTTCCTCGGCAGAGGATAGTTCTGGAGCCTCTCCCTTGGCAATAGCGATCAGACGTTCCACCGCTTTTCCCGCCAGCAGACGGCTGTGTATGCCGGCTCGATTTTCCCTGGAACCAAGGGCTTTGCGCATCTCGTCAGCCCGATCTCCGAACGGAGCGATGATTTCCTCGATCTGTGCATCGATTTCTTCCTCGTCAATCGCAAGCTCTTCCAACGTCACCACCTCGCCCAACATCAGGGCTTGCCTGAGCCGGCTGGTGGCACGCGGCTCAAATTCTTCCCGTTGTTGTTCGATGGTCTTGTTTTGATAGCGCAAAAAATCGTCCAACGAGAGTTTCAGTTCGCGCTTTACGGCCTGCTCAAATTCTTTGACCGCACCGTCTATTTCTTCCTCAAGCATGATGGGCGGATACTCGATTTCGGCCCGCTCCAGCGTATCGTTTATCACTTGTTCCGTGTATTCTTGGTCGATCTCTTGCTGTGTCGCTTGGCGTAGTTGCTCTTTGGTCTCTTTTTCCAGTTCTTTTAAAGACTCATAGTTGCCGACGGTGCGTGCCAGGTCGTCGTCCAACTCGGGGAGAATGCTCTCGTATACCTCTAACATTTTGACGGTGAACTCGGCCTCTTGGCCCCGCAACTCTTCCTCGGGAAAATCATCCGGCAAAATCAGGGTAAAGGTGCGTTCTTCGTCGGCTTCCATCCCTATTATGGCGTCGGTAAAGCCCGGAGCAGGTTCGTTGCCATCATCCTCTAATATGACGCGGATCTCCTCTTGCTGGAGGAACGTAACGCCTTTAGTGGTCTGGGCGACCAAATTGATCGTAGCACCATCGTCCTTGGTAACCGGGCGCTCGGCGGGGTTAAAGATTGTGTTCTGTACACGAATCTCTTCCATGGCTTGTTGGATATCTTTTTTGAACACTCTGGCTTTGCGGGCCTTGAGGCGATAGTTGCGATAGTCGCCCAAGTTCAAGACCGGGGGCAAGGAAATGGTGAACTGGAAGGTGATCGGGGTCAGTTCAATTTCCTCCAGCTGGCCCGGCATATAGGGCTCGATTTTCTCTTGCGCTATGGCATCGCGGTAGACCTTTTCGACTATGGCTTCCGCTGCCTCTTTGCGAACCGTATCCTCACCATATCGTTGGATGATGAGTTCGTAGGGGGCTTTGCCTTTGCGAAAGCCCGGAATGTTCACCTGTTTGGCAATCTGGCGTGAAGCACGCTGCATCGCCTTTTTGGTCTGGTCTTCATCGACCTCGATGGTCAGATATAGTTGACGGTCTGGCAATGTCTCAGTAGTGATTTTCAAGTGTGTTCCTCCTAAATTTTGTTTGTGGGGAAGGCGGGATTTGAACCCGCACGGGTTGCCCCACGTGATCCTAAGTCACGCTCGTCTGCCAATTCCGACACTCCCCCATGTCAATGCTGGCCCGCATTATAACGCCTAGTGCGCGTTCACGCAAGGTTGAAGATCGTGCGCTCTTGACAGGGAATGGTAGAACCTTTATAATCCCATTCTGACCCCCGTGGAAGGTGGTAGCCGGTAGATCGGGAACTATGACCCGTCTGCCGGTTGCTTGCTGTCATTGCCATTCGGCCTCGGTGGTTCACAATCATATTTGGAGGTATTCTTTAGTGGAACAAGAAATTGACCTGCGTCAATACATTGACGTTTTGCTCAAGTGGTGGTGGCTGATCGTGGTGGGGGCGCTGCTGGCCGGGGGCGCTGCGTTCCTGGTCAGTTCATTGATGACGCCTACGTACGAGGCCACCGCCGGGGTGGTGATACTCAGGAGCCGTACAGAGTTGTCTTTGGGTTCCGAGTTTGAGTCTATCTCTGGCGATAGCTTGTTGGCAGGTGGAAATGCAAATGTAGTTGCTGCCCTCAACAAACAGCGACTTGAAAGCTTGGTCGGTATGGTGTCCAACGGCGCTATCGCCCAACAAGTCACTGACGAGTTGAGTGATGTGCTCGACGAGGAGGAGCGAGAACCTTCCAAGTTGGTGGGACGGGTGAAGGGTGAGGTGCTCAATGGCAGCGATACCATCCAGATTATTGCTTCTCACCAGGACCCTGATCAGGCCGCTGTCATTGCCAATGCCTGGGCGCGGGCATTCGAGGCCCACGCGAACGACATCTATGGTGAAGCTGCCCTTGCCCCCTTTGCCGATATCCATACGCAAGTAGAGGCGGCGCGAACGGAATACGAGCAAGACCAGGATGTATGGATCGCATTTCTTTCCGAACAAGACCGTATTGGCGAGTTGCAGCGTCAGGTCGAGGAGGAAAAAGTCAGCATCGCTGATCTGCGTACGGGCCGGCAGGCACGTGTCTCAGGCGTAGTCAATAGCCAGATAGAGATACAGGGGCGATTATTCACCACTACGGTTGCGGCAGAGATTGACTCTAGCCTGCGTGTGATAGAGAATCAGCATGACGAATTACTGCGCCGCTTTGAACGTGCCTATTTGCGCCGTCAGCGCCTGGAAGACTTGCTGGTCGAGGCACGCCTGATGCGCGAACAACTGGTTCGAGGTGGAGACGCCAGCGCGTCCACCAGTGGACTGGCCTTGCTGGCTTTCAAGTCCAGGGTCTTTGCCACGGCCGATGCGCTTCCTTTCGACGAGTCCGGCACGCTCACGTTTGACGTCAATGATACCCTGCTTCCCTTTAGGACGTTAGAGCTTCAGCTTCCCTCGGTGGATGGGTTGTCCCCGGCAATCAGTGCCTCCGAGCAGATCTCGGACTTGGATAGTCTGATCGGCGCAATGGAAGATGATGTCGCTACTCTGGAAGCCTATACCCAGGAGCAAACGGATGGACTGGCGCAAGGCTCAAGTTACCAATTTCTAGAAACCCTCTCACCCGAGTACCTAAACGTCGCCGATTCCCAGGCCGCACTGGCCCTGTCGAGGATGGAGGGTTGGGAGGGCATACTTGCCTACTCTTCCGTGTTGAACGAGCCTTTGTCTCAGGAGATAGCGCGGTTGGAGGATCATGTGCGTGCCCTTCATGCCGAGATCAGCAGGCTGGACGGGCTCAAGATCGATTTACGGCAAGCACGCGACCTGGCCTGGCAAGCATACAACAACCTGTTATCCAAGGAACAGGAACTTGAGATATCTATGGCCTCTGAGGGCACCGAGGTACGTTTTGCGTCGCTGGCACTGCCGCCCCGTAATCCTACTAGTCCCAGAAAGTTGATGAACACAGCAGTGGGCCTGGCACTGGGGCTGATGCTGGGAGTGTTTGGGGCCTTTTTGTTTGATTACGTGGGGGTAGGGAAACGAGAAGGCAAGAGGGCAAAGGGATAGAGAGATCACGCTTTGCTCTCGTATTTAGCGTATCAATGTTCAGTGTATAGAGGAGGCATTTTGATTATTGTCGTTATCGGTATGGGCTACGTCGGTATTCCCTGTGCGGTACTGTTGGCCGATGTGCCGGGATTCGACGTAACCGGGGTGCAGCGGCGCTCGGATCGCTCTGGCTGGAAGATCGAGTGCTTGAACAATGGCAACAGTCCCTTTGAGGGGGATGAGCCTGGCCTGGCGGAGTTGATTCACCGTGTGGCCGTGGAGAAGAAAACCTTCCGCGTCACCGATGATTATTCGGTCTGTGGTGAGGCGGACGTGATCTTGATCGACGTGCAGACGCCGACGGACGGCGATCACGTGCCGCACTATGATTCGCTGCGCGAGGTGAGCGCGCAGGCGGGACGGTATTTGAAACAGGGAACTCTGGTAATCACCGAGTCCACCGTGGCCCCAGGAACGACGCAGCACGTGGTGCAGCCGATCCTGGAACGGGAGTCGGGGCTGGAGGGGGGACAGGATTTTTACCTGGCCTTTTCTTACGAGCGAGTGATGCCGGGCAAGTTGTTGGAATATATCACTGATTTTCCCCGCGTGGTAGGCGGCATCGACGAGGAAAGCGTCCGGCGAGCGCTGGCCTTGTATCGCCACATTGTAAAAGGAGAGCTCTCGTCTACCGATGTGCTGACGGCCGAGATGTCAAAGGTGGTGGAGAACGCGTACCGTGACGTGAATATTGCCTT
This sequence comes from Chloroflexota bacterium, assembly GCA_024232355.1. The sequence continues at coordinate 55,603 of JAAEPW010000932.1, forward strand.
TGCCAACGAGGTGGCGCTGGCCTGCGAGCGAATGGGGGTGAATGTTTTCGAGGTGCGGGAGATGATCAACGCCCGACCCGATCGGCATATGCACGTTCCGGGGGCAGGGGTGGGGGGGCATTGCTTGCCCAAGGATAGTTGGTTGTTACAATACGGGCTGGAGACATATGGCAAGTCTGTAGGTGGTGAGTCTGCAAATGAGTTACGGTTGATTCCACTGGCGCGAGAGATCAACGACGGGATGCCCGTGCATATGCTAGATCTGATCGAACAGGAATTACAAAAGAGGGATGTTACATTGGCTGGGGCCAAGGTGGCTGTGCTGGGAGTGTCTTACCTGGAGAATGCTGATGACACGCGCAACACGCCGGCGGCGGCACTGACCAAGTTGCTGTTGGCCCGTGGGGTTGAGGTAGTGGCGCACGATCCGTACGTGCGGATGCCTGACTGGAAGCGTGTGTTGGGCGATGGGCACAATGTTCCCCTGACGGTGGATCTGGAGGAGGCTCTTGCCGGTGTGGACTGCGCCGCGATTGTGACCAAACACCGTGAATATTTCGAGTTGATGTCTGAACGGATGCATGCAATAATGCGCACACCAGTAGTGGTGGATGGACGGAACGTGTTGGGTTTTCGGGACAATAGCGTTACCGTACGTGCGGTAGGGAAAGGGTAGTGGTTGCGCAAGCAGTACCACCGTCAAACAGGTGGTACTGGGTTAGTTTTCTGCCTAGCATTGTTCTTCAGACTGGTGATTCCCAACTTGTTTTGGTTAGACTCAATTGTAATCTACGTTTTTCTGTGCGAATCTGCGCCCTACACTTGAATCGTCTTATTTGGCAATAATCATTTTGATTTCATTGAAAGGGATTGACATTTGTGAAAAAGGCTCTGGTTTGTGGAGCGGGTGGTTTCATCGGAGGCCACTTGGTGAAGAAACTCAAGAGAGAAGGCTACTGGGTCCGCGGGGTGGACATCAAGGCGCACGAGTTCGCGCCGACGCAGGCCGACGAGTTCTTGCTACTGGATCTGCGGGAAGCGCACAACTGTTGGCAGGCGGTCAACTTGGGGAATGGCGAGACGTTCGATGAAGTATACCAATTGGCCGCTGATATGGGCGGGATGGGCTTTATCCACTCTGCTGAGTGCGACATCATGCACAATAGTGCTTTGATCAACATCCATATGACTGATGCAGCGGCAACGATTGGTGTGCCGCGCTATTTCTTTTCTTCATCGGTGTGCGTATCGGGATATACAGCCTGGTGAACCAGAGATGACGGAAGATGAAGTTGTACCGGCAAACCCTGATAATGAGTATGGGTGGGAAAAGCTTTACGCTGAACGTATGGCCCAGACATATTCCCAACATTATCCTATCAAAGTTCGGATCGCTCGCTTTCAGAACTGCTATGGTCCAGAAGGAACCTGGACTGGCGGACGAGAGAAAGCGCCTGCCACAAGGTAGCCGAGGCGGAAACCGGAGGCATAGTTGAAGTGTGGGGTGATGGGACGGCCATACGTTCCTACACATACGTGAGTGATATGATGGATGGCATTTATATGCTAATGCAATCTGATCTGGAAGGGGCAGTGAATATTGGATGCCCCCCAATACGTTAGTGTGGATGAATTGGTGTCCACCGTGGTCGAGGTAGCAGGAAAGGAGATTCACATTGAGCATGTGGATGGTCCGGGTGGCAAAGGTGTTCCTCGAGAAGGGAATTTCCCTTACGTATCCCTGAACTGAAGCGCAGGTAAAGACAACGCAGGAAGCCAATCAAAAGTGACGAGTTGGGAGTAGATTCTCAGGTGCAACACATCATCCATTTAATATCTTTGTCAGGGGACCAACGTTTGATGCAATAAGTCCGATTGCTGGAGATGGAAAGCGCCTGGTTTTATTCTGTAGAGTAGTTTAAAAAAGCAATTTTTTCCCCAACTTGATTCTCAATAAGGATGTTTTGTTCTAAACTTCACTATTGGGGTATGGTATACACCTTACTTGGTTCATAACCTCCGAGTAGAGCCTTGTGCCTTTAGCGAATTCACTTCTTACTCGAGTCTTATTTAACCTGTTTCTCAATTGCACCGTGGGACGGTGGGCATGATACCTATGAGGCAACGTTGGATCATAACTGGGGCCAATGGCTATGTTGGGGGCGAACTTTGTAAGGGACTTTACCATCAGGGGGGTACAGTCCTTGCTGTTGCACGAGTTGGAAAAAGTCTCGCACATCTCGAAGAGATGGGGATATCCTGCCACACCTATGAGAACATGCCATCTATTTTATCAAGCGGAGACGTGCTTGTGCATTGCGCGGGTAAGGTAGGAAACAGTGGGACTTGGGACGAGTTTTTGAGCGTGAATAGAGATTGGACCGAATCTCTGTTCAATCAGGCAACTGAATGTTGTGTGAGTTGCTTCATCTATATCAGCAGCATTGCTGCACTTGGATACAAGAATCGCCCTGAAAATGAGACGCTCGATGAATCATCGTCTCCAGACCATGCCAAAGGAGAACTCTACGGGCGGAGCAAATGGCTCGCGGAACAGGCTTTGCAAGACCGAGCCAGAAACGCTTCGACCCGATTGATTGTTTTGCGTCCGGGTTTGATCTATGGACGGAGAGCCTTTGCCGCTTCTCAAACATGGCTCAGGCGGGGTGTTATCGTTGATCCGGGGCAGCGTGTTCCGTTGGTACATATTGACAGTTTTATAGAAGCGGTCGTCAGGGTTGTTGAGCACCCTGGGGCGCATGGCGTCTTTCTGGTTGTGGATGAAGAACAGCCGGTACTTTGTGATTTGAATGCGATCAAGATACGGTATGGCATTTTGCAGTTCGCACCCTGGCGAATCGGCAAGGTAGGCTTTTGGTTGTTGTGGCTTTCCCGGAGCATTGTTCGAATACTGCGTGGTCGCACTGGTGAGGTTTCCAAGGGGCACGCGTTGGCCGAATACTATTTTCACACACGGCGACTGCGGTATAGTACGCAAAAGTTGCGTTCCCAGGTGGGATGGACGTCAGAGGTTAGCCTGAAAGATGCCTTGAAAGAATGGCAGTTGTCGATATCATCAGAAAGCACGGGACAGTGATTGGAAAAGATGCGTGATCTAAGACAAGTGCTTGTGACTGTCTACAATCGATTTGCCCTCAAGGCGAATAGGGGAACAATAGGTATTGGGTTGATTGGTATTGGTGGGTGGGGTGCATCAAACGCCGTGAGCATTATGCGTTGCCAAAGATTCAATATTCTTGGTGTATATGATATTGAAACGCAATTCGCTCGTCGTTTTGCAGGCCGATATAATACGAAATGCTATAGTCAATTTGATGATTTGCTCAATGACTCTGATGTTCAAGCTATTGCCGTCACTGTTCCTAACCAGTTTCATGCCGATGTGGTCAAAGCGGCGGCCGATGCGGGAAAACATATTTTTGTTGAGAAACCGCTGGCTTCCCACCCTGATGTATGCAGGGAACTCGGACAATACTGTCGTGAGAGACAAGTCATTCTGCAGATCGGCCATCAAATGCGTCGCGAACCAGTCTTCCGTGAGATGAAACACATCTTGGGGAGTGGTGTTTTGGGCCAACCTTTGTATGCTCAAGCCGTTTACACACTTGATCGCCAGTCTCGGGATGATTGGCGGCAGGATGCGGATTTGTGCCTGGGTGGGAGTATGGAGCAACTTGGGGTTCATCTCATCGATGTGCTAATTTATTTGTTTGGCCTGCCCAAGCATACGCAAGGCTGGGCGGAGAATACCCCTCGGTGTTTAGATGCACCTGATTGGGCTCATGTTTCAATGTCGTTTGCTCATAATCTTCATGCTTCTGTATCAACCAGTTTCTCAACGCCGAGACATATGCGATTAGAGGTTTTCTTTGATGGGGGGCATCTTGTTACGGATGGACAAGTGCTCTGGACTAGCCACGATGGTTTGAATGTCGAAAAGGTAAAACCTAAAGGTCTAACTGGAAGTGTGGCGCAGTTTATCGAGTTTGCCAATTGCATTAAGCATGGGCATAAACCGGAAACTGGCATGGCCGAGGCCGTTGCAGTGATGGAGGTTGTATGCTCAGTCTATAGTGAAACGGAAATAGCTCCATGATTGATCAGAAAGCAATTATCAATGCACTCGGAGCACTGATTGGCTGGCTGGAATCATGGCGCGACGAACAAGGCGCTTACAATGGCTTTGTGGTGCATCGCACGGAAGGGAAGCGTATGGGGCGTGTCCACGATACCGCCTGGACACAGTCGGCCATGATCCGGGGCTATGGCAATCTGTATCGCAAGGGTCACGAACCGCGCTGGGGCAAGGCTATGGAGCAGGCTGCCGATCTGTTCGCCAGTCGCTACGATCCGCGTACCGGCAGGATCCGTTACACAGGCCACGAGGACGACCGATTTGAGTCGTTAGTCAGTTGTGCCCTGGGAGTTTGTGCGCTCTTGTCGATTTCTGATCTCGTCGACGATACAAGACGAGAAAAATATGTCCATATTGCGGCCGATCACGCAAGGCGCTACTGGATTGATGTCCTGTGGGTTGAAAGTGAGGGGGCTTTCAAGTTCTCGGAAGTTGATTACTGGAGCCTGCAAGAGGACCGTTTCGTCGTGAACTTTAACACGATGGCCGCAGAGGCTCTTTTGGGTATCTATGATGCCACAGGCGACGAAGAATTTCGCGACCGAGCGCTTTGTGTTGGGCAGTGGCTGATCGAGCGTTGGAATCACACACAAACCATCAACAAGGAACTGTTAGCGGGTCGCACGACGGTCGCCGATGATCCCACGTCCGATTGGATGGCGTATGGAGGATTGTCTTACCAGTTCACGCCAAGCCAGCGAGAACCTGACAATTACGTCACGCTTTATACAGGCTTATCCTTGCGTGGTTTGTACGCGCTCTATCGCGCAACCCAGGATGAACGTTTCGCCGAGATCATTCGCGCGCAAAGTGAATATCTTTTTGCTATGCGCGACTCGAATACGTACCTGTTCTATCACACGGCCAAGCAAGGGCGCATCGAGAGGAACCCCCAGTTTGTCGCTGGGGCGGGCATGACACTGGTGGGACTCGACGATGTTATGCCGCTTCTCGGGAATCGGGCGGCGCCTAAAGATACGATCTCGTCTATCTTGGCCCGGGCACACGACAATGGGTCCTATCCGGGGTTTGTGGGCAAGAATGATACGGGGCTTTCCCGGCGAGATAGTGGCGGCGTGGTTTGGGAAGATGTAGCTGCATCTATGAACTGGAACGCTCAATGGTTTGAGTATCTGACTCGCCTGGTCAATGATTCAGAGCGGATCGATGTGAATCTATGTGAGAGAAGCGTTAGCATTGCCACCGGGCGTTTCTTGTATCGCGATACGGCGAGAAGCGTACAGATTATTTCCTGGTGGCCGCCTCGCAGTTGGGGACTCTTTTTCTATACCAAGAAAAGGGCGACGGCCTGGATATCGATCTATCCGGTGCACGTGTATGGCCGTATCCGCTCGTGGTTAAGAGGTGCTATTACATGACCGACACGCTTAGCACAACGGAAATCAAAAAACGCAGCATCAAAGGCGCCAAATGGTTGCTTGTGATGAATGGCATAGGTATGCCGGCAGCCTCTTTGATCGCCCTTATGCTTGGGCGCGTCGGGCCTGTTGCTTTGGGTGTCTATGCTCTGGCTCAGATTTTGATAGGCGTCATCACGACTTTTGTCATTTATGGTGGCGCTTCTGTATTGTCCGTATTTATGCCGAAACTTGCCGATGCCGAGGACCGAGGACGTTTTCTCTTTTCCTATGTGCTGATTATGTTTGTTATTATGATGGCGGCCCTGGGTATGTTTTGGCTATTCCCAAGGGGCTTTGAGTTCCTGTTACAACGGGAATTCGATATGCGAAACTATGGATGGTTCGTCCTGTTAGCGATTGTGGTTGTCGCAACCGAAACGCTCGCCAATATAGCCTCTGGTCTGATGCTTATCAAGACAGCAGCCATTGCTCGCCAGATGATGCGGCTGGTCTTGCTCCCATTGGTCGCGATCTTGTTTTTCTTCAAGCGCGAGATATTGGTTGACTATGGTCTGCCATGTATCCTTGGCGGTTTTGTTATTGGGTATGTCTTTGCTGCCATCATCTGCGTGATTAGCATTTCTCGCGAGCAACGGTTCAGAATACGATTTGGCTGGTTGCTTCCTCCTGGGTTCTGGGCTTTTTCTTTCACAATCATGATGTCCACAATTTTTTCATTTCTCTATGCCAATATCGACCGCATAGCGATTCTTTCCATCCAGGATTTGGAAGGACTCGGCATGTACCAGGCGGTGCTTAGTGTCAATGTCCTGATTGAGAAAATACCCTTGCTTATTCGACCGTCGATCATACCGACCTTTTCCAATCTCCTTGCTACAAACCATCGCGCAGCCTTTGACCAGGCCTTTTCTCTCCTTAGTCGTTGGGCCGTTGTACCGGTCACCCTTGTATCACTGGGTATGATGGCTTTTAGTCAGGAAATTCTGGGAATATTCGGACCAGAATATGTTGAATATGCTTATCTTTTGACCCTCTTTGGTCTCGTTGGAATAATCCGTTCATTGAATCTTTCTACAAATGTCTTTACTATATGTATGGAGAAAAACGCATTTGGATTGATTCAGCAATTTCTAAACATTTCGAGCCAAGGTGTGTTGACGTTGGTTTTTATGTCAAGATATGATGTCATTGCGATTGCGGGCGCCAAGATGATTAGCGTAGCAGTTGCATCTTTTGCTGGTGTTTTATATGTCTTTTTCGGGCTTGGGGTGGCAAAAAAAATACCCACTTCGTATAAATCCGCTGTGTTGACGGGTATAGTGATGACCATCCTGCGCATATGGGTCGTTCCGGGCGAATGGTTGTTTGCGGTTTTGCTCTTCTTATCGTCTGCTGCCATATTTTTGATTTTATCAAGATTCGGTTGGTATGAAATCCGCAGGATGATTGAATTTTTCGTAACTCGTGATGCCAAGACCGTCGAAAAAAGTAATCAAAAATGTACGGATGAGTTGGAGTAAGAAGAGACGATGGTAGAGAAAGAACAGCGTGGATTGCACGAGAACAGTCAAGTCAAACAGCATTACGAACACGCCGCTAAAAGTCGGAACCAACGGCTTCTTTCACCACATCTAAACGTTGCTCAGGTCAATCATCGGGTACGCTTTCGCATCATCGATAGTTTATTGAAAGAAATAGGGTGTGTGGAGCACGGAATTGATATAGGAACCGGAACAGGGGTATGGGCCGAGATTCTAACACGGTGTTGTGCAACTGTGAAGGGGATTGACTTTGCCGACAAAAACATCGAGATTGCGCAGAACAATGCCGCTGAACGTAATCTGACAGATTGCTTGTCCTACGTTTTAGGAGACGCACAACATCTGGAAGGGCTAGCGGACAATTCTTTTGATATTGCCACGCATATTTCCGTACTTCAGCATCTGCCCGACCCACTGCAAGCATTGAAACGTGTAGGTGATATACTACAACCGAACGGTCATTTAATTCTTCTCGTTCATAACAGCCGGTGTATCTACAATCGAAATCGGATATACCAGCGCCGGCATGGCACAATGCTGGAGATCAATGAATATGAAACTCTTGGAGGAATCATCAAGAAGCTGAGAGCTGCTGGTTTATGTATCCAGAAAGTCAGGTTGTGTTGGTTGTTCATATTTGATCTCCTAATGATTGGTTCTGCGAATCCATATCTCAAGCTGCTTTCGCCTATCCGAAAGGCGTTATTGATTATTTGTGAAGAGGTTGGAAGTATTCTGGGCAGATTCCGATGTCTAGCCCCCTTATTTCGGGAAATCGTCATTCTCGCACGAAAACAGTAGTTCTAGATTATCCCAGAAGACACGCTTAGAGTTGAGAATGTGTGAGACGTAGAGGGTTCAAAATAAAGTTATTGTCGGAGCGCAGGAATCCGCAGCATGCGACAGGAAAGGCATCTTTGTCAAATCGTGTGTTTTAGGTGCTTCTGGGTGCAGCACTAGTCCAGATCAACACTGCGATGTATTAGCAGGGAAATCGGCTCTGTTATACTGGAACTAACGTGTAGACTGGAAACCAAGTTCAAGTTATAGCAAGGGAGAGTCAGTGATATTTCGTGGCGATGAAGTCCACTGTAAGGAATTTCCTTGACATTGGCGACCTGATACGAGCATCAATTGATTTACTATTGTGAATCATCACTAGATTAGGGAGATCAGACATGATTGATGATTTCGAAAAAGCAAGAGCCAACTGTACTGACCTCAAGTCGGAAGTCATTGACAATGCCCTCTGCTGCGGTTGTGGAGCGTGTGTCGGTGTCTGCCCAACCGGGGCGTTTTGCATCGACATTTTCACATCCCATGAGCCGGTAATTGATGCATTCAAGTGTACTAGTTGTGGTTTGTGCTATCAGGTCTGCCCTGGCAGGGGGTATCCCGTGGTCGAGCGGGCCAGGCGGCGCTATGACGCGGATGTACGCATACTCCCAGAACGAGGTCCGGTGCTTCAGTATCTGAGAGGACACTCGACGGATCCGGGTATCCGTCTTAATTCGGCCTCGGGAGGTATCGCTACATCCCTGATGCTGCACCTGCTCGAAACAAAACAGGTAGAGACGGTCTCTGTAATTGGGATGGAGAACGATCGACCAGTGACACGGCTCACCAGTGATCCTGAGGTTGTTCGTGACGCTGTGATGAGCAAATATGGCCCTGTACCGATGCTGGCAAAGCTCATTCCCGAGTTGCGCAAAAATCCGCGTCGAATTGCCATGACTATGACTCCGTGTCAACTCGGCGGTTGGTTGAGCGCATCCGAGCGTATTCCCAAGTTACGAAAAAGTACAGTTCTGGTCGTTGGACTTTTTTGCGGGCAGATTCAGAGTTATGATGCGCTTGCGAGTATCGCTGCTACGTTGGGCGTTCAATATCCAGACAAAGCTAAATTTACAGCCTGGCGGTATGGCCCGTATCCGGGATGTGCCCGTTTCGAACTCGACGATGGCACAGTTGCCGAGAAACCTCTTTATTCGTGGTTGGACGTGGCAGTGCCGCATTTTTCACTGCGTCGTTGTTTCCTCTGCCCAGACGGCGGTAACTGGCTGGCGGATATGACCCTGGGCGATATTCACAGTGGCGGAACTGACGAGACGGTGATCGTATGTCGTACAAAGCGTGCCCAGGATGCCCTAGAATCCGCTCAACGTGCAGGCAAGATCGTTATACAGGAAATGACACACGATCAAGTCGAATCGTGCGTCATCAGGCACATTACCCGTAGCAAGATGATGCCAGCAATTGCGTGTAACGCTTGGCTGAAGAAGAGAGGGCAAGCCACCCCAGAATTCGACTATGATGGAGACTCGCTGTTGCAGGGCAAGTTGAAATTGATGTCCATTCTCTGGATTTGGAAATATCGGCTGACCTTTTGGGCCAGAACTGGCTGGCGCCGTCACTTTTTGCTAAAGCGTCCACCGCTGATGGAAAAGACCGGGCATTTCCTTTACTATTTTCCTTCAACGATCCCTGGCTTTATCCTGATAACCAAGGTGCGCAGATTCTTGGGGAGATTACTGAAACGTCAAGCCGCGTAACTGAGATGAAAATGAATGATCAAGAGTTTGTAACGCCTTTCAATCCGCCTCTCCATGCGCCTTATCTCATCGAGGTTACTCGTAAATGATGCGTATTGCTCTCGTAAGCAATAGATTCTACCCTAGCTTTGGCGGTGTAGAGAATTCTTTATACTATATGGCCCAGCACTTGGGACATCTGGGGAACGAAGTAATTATTTTTGTGGGACGGCACGACGAGCAATTGAATTGCCAAAGTACGGTAAAGGGCATAAAAGTTTTGCGTTATCCTTATCCCTTGTCAAAGTGGGCACAACTCGCAAATCCCTCACTTGATGTTCTGGCGGCTGCTCGCTACTGGAAGCAAACACTTGGACAAAATCGCGTTGATATGGTTTGGGGTCGTTGTGCATATTTGTGTTATGCTATCCAAAAGGCCGGTTTCGATGGGCCAATAGCCCTCATCCCACCTGCCTTGGGCAATCTATTTTATCGAGAGATATTCGCCAATTTGCGCGGAAATTTCGTGCGCAATGTGAAGCAACGCGTGCTTTACCTGGTGCAATCTCCTCAAAAAGCTTATTTTGAACGTGCGGCGGTTAAAAATGTAGGCACCGTTGTCACTTTTAGTGAGAACGTGGCTTCTCAGATGACTCGTCAGTACCCTTTCGTCGGAAGAAAAATATCAGTTGTGCGACCTGGCGTAGATAGCAAAGAGTTTTCTCCAAAGGAACGCGACCTCAAACTTGCATGTTTCTATGGTTTGAATGACCGTCACAGAGTCTTTTTATACGTAGGGCGCTTGACTCCTGAGAAGAATATAGCTCTTTTGATAGAAGCCTTTGCGATGGTTGAAGGCGACGACAATCGTCTCATCATAGTAGGAGATGGATACCATCGGCATTTTCTGGAACAGCGTTGTCGGGACCTTGGCCTGCAAGAGAAGATAATATTTACAGGCTATCAAGAGAACACGTCAGCTTTTCATTCATTGGCTCACTTTTTTGTCCTGCCAACATTGTACGAAGGGTTTGGCCAGGTGTACCTGGAGGCAATGTCTTCAGGAGTTCCATGTATCGGTTTTGCCGGCAAGCTTACGGCTACGTCAGAGATCATCAAAGATACGGAAAATGGTTTCATTGCGTACAAACATTCACCGGAAGCATTGTCGAGGAGTATGCAGCGAGCACGTACGCTAGATGACGGCGAGTATCGACGTATGTGTACCAGAGCACGAAACCTGATTGTTGAGAATTATAGATGGGAACATTTTGTGTCCACTGTGTTGACTTTGAGCACTCGTTGATATATGATTGCTGAAGAAAAAGTCCTATAAAGTCATTTCGATTGGATATGGAAAGCAGAAATCTTCAACGTAGCAGACTTTTCTACGTACTTCTTGTGGTGATCTTGCTCATTGTATCAGGGATGAACGCTTCCAGGATAATGAGTGCAGTGTGGGAGAATATTGGATTGGCAATCTTGACCTCCGAGTTAATTGCGGATTCTAATCTTTCCACCTATCAATCTATGGCCCAATCTCGAAAACTTTTAGAACGGGCCATAATCTGGGATACAAATCACCCTGGTGCCCATCGGGGACTGGGCCTGGTTTACTGGCGTCAGGGTGATGATGACCGCGCTTTTGACGAGTGGCGACAGGCTGGCTTGACGGCTGACAATTTTATCGCTTTTGGTATGCAGAGACATCAGCCAGAGCAATCTTTGCGATGGTACGAGTTGGCCGAACGCCTGCAACCTGCCAATCCAGGTTTGTGGCTACAGGTGGGTAAGATTTGCCAGGTTCATCCCAAAGCAGGTGATATTTGCCCTCGCTTTTTGGCTTATAATGATCAGAATTGGTTTGTGGACCCTGACTTTGCGTTTGAACAGACTGCCTGGCATTTTAACCGGCGCGAAGGTGTAAACTATAAAATTGTCGAGTGTCCCGAGTTGTCAGGGCAAAGCTGTGCAACCGTGATCATTGATGACGTGACGCCACAACATGGTGCGAGTTGGCAACAGTGTTTACATCTTGAACCAGGGGTGGCCTACGTGTACTCTGCCTGGATCAAAGTAGACATTGTTGGAGAGGGACATTGGCGTCCTTTGTACTTTCAGGGAGCCGTTAATGGGCAACAAAGTGGGCATTGGCCGGGGAATCAGTTCGAAAGTGTCGGTTGGCGCTACGAGGAGCGTTCTTTCGTGGCACCCGAGTTTGATGGGAATCGGGCTTGTTTTCACCCGGTGCGTTTGGAGGGGCGTGGTCAATTTTGGTTTTATAACGCCAGCTTGCAAAGGCAGTAAAATAGCACTTTTGACCAGTTCATTGCATTAGAGATCTATCTGATGTTGAATCTCGTAAAATCGTACCCCTTGCACTTGGACAAAGTCTCATAAAATCGTGCTGGTTTGAGCTTGAAATCTACCAAACTACGTCTTGTTGATGGGAAAAACCATCTTTGAGTGACCAGAATGCCTTTTACTGTTAGCTTTATCAAGTATGAGCACGTTTTCATCTATGAAACCGACCAAAATGATAACTTGACATAGCTGCCTTGCCTTTAGTTCCGATAAAGCGGTACGATTTTATGAGACAATAGGGGGTACGACTTTATGAGACTCAACACTGATTATCATGTTAACTATTGTGGAGAAACAAACATTGATCAATCGCGATAACCCACTGAGGCTGACGCGAAGTATTTCCCTTTCATTGTCGCCTATCTTCTTGCTGATATTACTTTATTTTTGCCAAGTCTGGTGGGAGGTTGGCGGCGTCACGGTTCGCGCTGAAGATATTCTCAGCATTGCGTTACTGTTTAATATGCTTCTGCCATCATTTTTGAGACTCAAGTTGCGCTACCGCCGCAGTTTGCTCAATGGGCCGATTCTACTGTGGATGGTCGCGATCGCTTTCTCGGTGCTGGTAACGATCGTTCAGCCCTTTGATTCTGTCACAAAAAAGGATGCCCTGGTCAATGGTGTACGGGTGGTGTTGGCCTTTAGCACATTTTTCATAATGTATAATCATCCTGCTCCGGCTCGTGCCAAGATAGAGACCATTCTGCAAGCGACAATTTGGTTTAGCTTTATCACTACAGCCGTGTCCCTATTGCAGATTGGCTATTGGGATGGTTGGTTGCCGGTGTCATTGCCTGCTATGTTGATAGAACAAGCACCTGGCGCTAATGTGGAAAAGGGTCGTGAAATCTTTGCCCTGTTCATTGGAGATACAGGCACCCATACGTGGTCTGGCATGCTGGCTTTTCAGGCCTTGACAGTATTTCTTTACGCTCGAATCGCTAAAAACTCGCTAAAGCGTTGGTCCTGGTTTGGTTACTTTGGCCTGCTCACACTAATTCTGCTCCGAACCGCAGTCCGTAATAGTCTCTTGGGCTTGCTCGTGGCAATTGCGTGTCTGAGTTTTCTCAAGAGTCGCTATCTCGTAAATCGTGTGTTAAAATTCGTGTTTCTGGTTTTGCTTGGTGCAACTTTGATGTTGACAGTTGTATACTTGAATCCAGATAACTACTTTGTTCAACGAGCACTGGCTATGATTCCCCAGATTGACGATGGCCAGATTGTGGTTAGTAGGGCCTCGCATTTTATGGGGCGAATATACTATGCCAAGATATCGCTGCGTTTATTTCAACTCAACCCACTGCTCGGTCATGGCTTCTTTAGTTATCAAACTACAAGCACGTTGGTCAGTCCAAACCCAATGGTGCATGCTCATAACTTGTATCTGCAAATTCTGGTGGAATTGGGTCTGATCGGTGCAGCAGTTTTTGGGTGGCTGACACTGAGGATTATAAAGTTCTTACGTTACCTGAGGTCTCTAAAGCCGTCTGCCGTTAGCATTGTCCTGGGAAGAGACCTATTGGTAAGCAGCGTGATCTCTATAGGATTTACGGCTTTGTTCGCAAATCTCCTTTGGTACTCGAGGCGAGTGGGATTTTTAGCACTACTATTGGGTGCATTGGCTACATATAGATGGGAGATTTATCTGAGGGATACACCTAATGACAGCTAAAGTACACGTGTGCCATGTATCTACCCTGACTTGTTGGGGCGGTGTGGAGCGGATGTTGTTGGATTTTTTAGAACATCCTGGTAGTGACCGGCTGTCCTATTCCATAATCTGCACGTCCAGTATTCCAGAGGTTGCAGATTCTTTTCGACGTCTGGGGCTGCCTGTTTTTCAACCGGAGCGTTCTTTCCATTATGATCCCAGGGCCATCTGGCAAATGGCTCGTTGGATGCGTGCGCAACGGATACAAGTTGTTCATTCCTACAACGTTGTTGGCAATGCCTGGGGGAATATGGCGGCCTTTTTGGCAAGGGTGCCAGTTTGCATAGGCGGTGAACATGGGACTGTTTGGTCGGCGCGTCCACCGAAGTCATGGCTTAATCACTGGGCTTATCATCGAGCGAATATCGTTACGGTTAATTCCCGTGCCTGTAAGACGATGGTGTGCAACAAGTACAAAGTTTCGCCTGAAAAGGTGCGCATTGTGTACAACACGAGTCCGCCACTGCCCAAGGTTGATACAGTGCAAATTCGCTCGAAATTAGGGCTAGGCTCAGAAATAGTCGTTGGAAGCGTAGGTCGGTTGGCGCCTCAGAAGGGCTTCAAAACACTCGTAGATGCAGCCAAACAAGTGTTGAAAACTCGTTCCAACGTCAAGTTTGTGTTGGTGGGTGGGGGAATCCAAGAAAAAGCTCTAAAGGATTACGTGCAAATTTCAGGGCTATCCGACCGGTTTATTTTGACGGGTTGGAGAAAAGACGCACGTGAATTGTTGCAGGTGTTTGATATATTTGTAAGCACGTCCATCTACGAACCGTTTGGAAATGTACTCGTCGAGGCTGCAATGGCAAGCAAGCCTGTGATTGCGCCTCGTGTGGATGGAATTCCCGAAGTCGTTGTGGACGATCTCACGGGCAGGTTGCTGACCCCTAGTGTGCCTGCAGAAGGGTGGGGTTCTGGAACACAAAGCAGTTTACCCAAACAAGTCTTGATCGATGGCAAACCAAGCGCCCCGTTAGCACTTGATGCTCAAAAGTTGGCAGATGCGATTTTGAACTTTGTCGACAATGCTGGTTTGCGCGAAAAATATGGAGGAGCAGGGCGAGCACGCGCATTAGATATGTTCTCGATTGAACGGTACAAAAGACAGTTAGAAGAACTTTACATCGAGACGCTGAGTGGCTAACGTTTGATTGACTCTCATCTTTGAAAGATCGAGTGCAAACAGCAATTGCACCACGAATTAAGGAAATGTTCCATGTTTAAATACTATGACAGCTTGGGGTTTATGAACCCTTATTACGTCGTCGGCGACGATAAATTTGCCATCGAAAATAGCTTTGAAAAAATAATCGCCAAATTGGATGCACCAAGGCAAATAGACGTAGCAGCAGTGGTCGAGATCATCAGCCGGTACCATTGCTTTGGGGATCGCACGCTTGTCAAGGGGATATTCAGAACCCCCTGGATGGCTAAACCAAGTGAGGACAACACTGAATGGGAATTTGCCCAGGTTCCGCCTCACGATGAAAAAATCACGAGTGAAGAAGAACTAGCTGGAGGATTATTTAGCAGATTGCAGGAAGAGATTCTGGAATATTGTGAAGGAAAATCAACAGTTGGCCTTTTGCTATCGGGAGGTATGGACAGTAGAATAGCTGCCGGAGTCTTGGATTACTTGATCAAGACCAATCAGATCAACGTCAATGTGGTGGCAATAACTTGGGGAGTAGATCAATCGAGAGATGTTGTTTACGCGCAAGAAATAGCCAGGCGGCTCGGGTGGGAATGGAAACACTACCAGTTGTCACCTGATGATTTGATTGACAATATCGCGCACACAGCCAAGAGAGGGTGTGAATATTCTCCAATACATTTGCACGCGATGCCCAGGGTGAGAGATCTTCAAGGGGTAGATTGTATACTTGCTGCAAGTTTTGGCGATAGTGTCGGGCGAGCAGAGTTTTCTGGAAGGCACGTGACTGACCTTTTTCCGATCAATAGATACGTTTTCAACTGGTTCAAGTTGCTAAAAACCAATGCTTACAGGCGTGTTGGTGGTGAAATTGACCAAGGTGTTGAAACGTATCACGCCTTGTTTCCTAGAAAAAAAGCCATTCAGCAAATGGAAGTAGAGCAACAAGCTCACTATATGAGAAGAATGCTCAATCCTTGTATGGCTGTGATCAACGAAAAGATACCGCTTTTGCAAATATTCTCCAAGCCATCAGTTTTTGGGTTCATGTGGTCTTGGTCTCCCAAGGTACGCAATGATACAGTTTATAGGTGTATACTAGATCTCTTTGAAACTAGTTTCCTGGACATTCCCTGGGCAAGAACTGGAAAAAAGTACCTGTCTCAGGAAACAAAATTTGATGATCTTTCTAAATACCATAACCATTATGGTCAATGGATCAAAAATGATATCTACGAGATAGTTGAGAGCAAGGTGTTATCAGATTACACGAGCGGATTGAATATATTCAATATGGACTCGCTCAAGAATAGTATGAAAGCCAATAAAAGACTTTCAAAACAGGTTGAATATATCAAGCTAGACGAGATTTTCATTTGGATTGCGGCTCTAGCTGATTTTGTTAAAATGTACGAAATTCAAGGCATCGATAGTAGACAAGCTACAGTTGATGGCATTGATGGGAACATTGTCGCACCGATACAAGTTGTTGGTTATGTAGGGGTAAATAATTCCCGCAAGTTTCGGAAATCAAGACGCAAATACAACTAGTTTGTGTTGTGCATATTAAAAGTGATTGATAAATTTGAACATGATATACCAGTGAACGCGATGCTAAATGAATAAAGCTGCTTCGATACTAATACTCGTCACCCAACTGGAACGCGCGGGGGTGCAAAAAGTCGCATTCAAGTTGGCTCGCTACTTTTATCGACGCGGGCACAAAGTGACCCTTTGTTTTTTCTACGACAAGTACAACTTGTTGGAAGAGATGTGCCGGGATGAACCATTCCGAATTGTGAGTCTGGACGCCAAAATGCTCGGCCAATCTCGCCTAGCAAACGGGCTGCGCACGATTCGCGCCCTGTGGCGTTTGTACCGGTTGCTCCGGCGTGAGCGGATTGAGATCGTCGAAACCCTGGCGCGCTATAGCAACATATTGGGAATCCTGATCGCCTGGCTGGCCAGGGTGCCGGTGCGTGTTTCTTCACAACGGACCCGACTGGTCGGTTTTCCCAGGTGGTTTTTGCGTCTGGATGCCTGGATTGTGAACTCGCGCCTCGTGAACAATATGGTGGCCGTTTCTGAACAAACGCGGCGCTTTTGCATTGATGTCGAGGGTATGGTTCCAGACAAAGTCATAATCATTCCCAATGGAATCAACCTGAAAGAGTTTAATAGCACTCGATGGTCAACCGGGTATTTACAAAATCTGCGCACCTCTCTAAAAATCTCCCCAGGGGCCCAGATAGTGATTACTGTGGCCCGGTTGCATCCCCAAAAAGGTCATCAGGACTTGATTCAAGCTGCTCTCACGATTTTGGCGGCTTGTCCCGATGCGATCTTTTTGCTGGTAGGGGAAGGCGAATATCGAGCAACGATTGAGCAATATATCCACGACGCGGGTTTGTCGCAGCACTTTTATCTTTTGGGGGTGCGTCGCGATGTGCCCCAGTTACTGGCGCTATCGGATTTGTTTGTACTGCCTTCACTTTATGAAGGGATGCCAAACGTCGTTTTAGAGGCAATGGCAGCAAAACTGCCGGTGGTGGCTACCGACGTGGATGGAACAGGCGAAGTTGTGATTCACAGAGAGACGGGCTTACTCGTCCAAAAATCAGATGCTAGTGCATTAGGACAGTCCATTATCTCCCTCTTGGACAATGAAAGCCTGCGCTGTGAGATGGGGCAGAAGGGATACGAACGTGTACAGACACATTTTTCAGAGCAATTAATGTGTCAGCGACATTACGACAATATATTAAAATTTAGCAAACTCGGAAAATAAAAAAGGTTCAGATATGACAGACAAAGTATTTCTTGCATCATTAGACAATGGATACCCCAGTGCAATTTCTGCAGGTTTGCAATGGATCGGATTCGTTGATCAAATCAAACCTTCGGACACGGTATTCATCAAACCCAATTTGACCTTTCCTACCTATCGAAAAGGGGTCATGACCAATCCCGCGGCCATCGAAGCCGCTATCCTTGCCATCCGTGAGTACACCTCTCACATCTATATTGGAGAATCGGATGCCGGCGGATATAATCGCTTTTCTATGGATCAAGTCTACAGAGAAACCGGCATCTGGGAATTTGCCGAAAAGTATGGCGTGCAGGTAGTGAATCTAAGCCACGGAGAACGACGAACGATCACTTTTCGTTACCGAAATCGAGACTTTTCCCTCGACTTGCCGTGCCTGCTAATGGATGAGATTGACATGCTGATTACCATGCCTGTGCCCAAAGTACACGCTAATACGGGTGTTAGTCTCACTTTCAAGAACCAATGGGGCTGTATTCCAGAACCGACAGACAGATTACGATTACATCCTTATTTCAAGCACGTGATTCTAGAAGTAAACAAAGCAGTAAAGACCAAAGTAGCCATCATAGATGGAAAATATGGTTTGAACGTAAATGGACCCATGCGGGGTGTTCCGGTAGACCTGAACTGGGTTATGGTTGCCAACGATATTGGATGTGGCGCTCGTGTAGCTTGTGATTTGATGCAAATGCCCTTTGAAAAGATTTCGCATCTAGAATATGCCACAACATGGGGCCTCATTCCCGATTCTGATGAGATCACGATCAATCAAAACATTGATACCTTTTTAAAAGAAAAGTTTGTCCTAACCAGAGAATGGACAGACTATCCCGGGTTTATTGCTTTTCACAGTCCATTGGTCGCCTATCTAGGCTACTTTTCACCTTTGGCAAAACTATTGCACCGTGTTCTATATCTATTTCGGGAGCCATTCTACTAAACACCTGACAATTTCAATCGGATAATACGCATCAAAATGAGCATTTCTGAACGATTCATCGAGTTTTTCAGATTATCAAAAAGGATAAAATAATGGCTGTTGCTATCATCACTGGTTCGGCTGGGTTAATTGGTTCCGAAGCATCCACGTTCTTTGCGAATTTGGGTTTTGACGTTGTTGGCATCGATAATGATATGCGTAGCGAGTTTTTTGGAAAGGAGGCATCCACGATTTGGAATCGCCAACGTCTTGAACGTTCGTTGGGGAACAAATATCGCCACATAGATGCGGATATTCGAGATTACGAGGCGATGGTCGAGATTTTTAAACAGTATGGCTCTGCTATCGAGTTGGTGCTTCACGCAGCAGCGCAACCTTCACACGATTGGGCTGCTCGTGAACCAACAATGGATTTCACCGTCAATGCTAATGGCACACTCAATTTACTAGAGACGACCCGTCGCCATGCACCAGGAGCCGTGTTTATTTTCACCTCGACCAACAAAGTCTACGGCGACACGCCAAACCGTTTACCCCTGGTTGAACTCGAGCATCGTTGGGAAATTGACCCGGATCATAGCTATGTAGGGGGTATTCGAGAAGACATGTCCATAGATCAAACCTTGCATAGCTTATTTGGCGCATCCAAAGTAGCAGCCGACGTACTGGTACAAGAATACGGCCACTATTTTGACATGCCCACAGCCTGTTTCCGTGGTGGATGCCTGACCGGCCCCAATCACTCGGGTGCTCAACTACATGGCTTTCTGGCCTACCTGATGAAATGTACAGTCACAGGCATACCCTATACAATCTTTGGTTACAAGGGAAAACAAGTACGTGATAATATCCATAGCGCCGACCTTGTTCGTGCTTTTTACGAATTCTTCCAAACTCCCCGCATAGGACAAGTGTACAACATGGGTGGTGGCCGTCACAGTAATTGCTCTATGCTTGAAGCCATTCAAATGTGTCAGGAGATTGCCGGGCGCAAACTGGATTGGACATATATCGAACGCAATCGCATAGGCGACCATATCTGGTGGATCAGTAATAATGGCAGGTTTATGAATCACTATCCAGACTGGCAATTACAGTACAATGTGCCGCAGATATTGCAAGAAATTCACCAAACGAATCTAGAACGTTGGAAGAGAGAAATCGAGTGATAGATAAAGGCAAAAAGAACATTCTTGGTGTTCAGGTAAATGCAATAGATTACGACGCTGCAGTGACCAAGATCGTAACATCTGCCCACGATCAAAAAGCGATGACCGTTTCCGCCCTGGCCGTTCACGGTGTTATGACCGGTGTTCTCGATCGAACACACTGTTACCGCCTCAATCACCTCGATCTAATTGTGCCTGATGGACAACCAGTGTGCTGGGCGTTGAACTGGCTCTATCACACACAACTACCGGATCGAGTGTATGGACCAACACTGATGCTAAAGATTTGTGAACGCGCTTCACAGGAAGGACTGCCGATATATCTGTATGGTAGTCGTTTACCAATAATTCAAGCGCTATCTCGTAATCTTTGCTCCCGTTTCCCCAATCTAGTTATCGCAGGCGCACAACCTTCTCGATTCAGACAAATATCTATGGACGAAAAGCGAGAAATTGCCCAAGACATCTGCGACAGTGGCGCTGCTATTACTTTCGTCGGTTTGGGATGCCCCAGGCAAGAGGTATGGGTGCATGAATACCGTGAAGTCTTGCCTATGCCTCTCATTGCCGTAGGAGCGGCATTTGATTTCCATGCTGGTACGCTATCCCAATCACCAAAACTCTTACAAAGATTTGGCTTGGAGTGGTTGTTTCGATTTGCAAATGAACCTAACCGTTTGTGGAGACGCTATCTCTTGTTAAATCCATTGTATGCAGGGTTGTTAGTACTACAAATTGCCAGGTTAAAGCGATTCGATACCTCACGAACCGTGGCCCCAGCCCAAGAGATGAGATACGGCTAGCACATAACGTTTCTTGCTTTTGATAATATAAAACAGCGCCAACGCTGGATGACCGACCACGGTCTGGAATGGTTGGGTCGCCTCATCATCGACCCCCGTCGTCTTTGGCGACGTTACCTCATCGGCAACCCTCTCTTTTTGTGGCGGGTGGTCAAGCAACGGCTGGGACTGCTGCGCTCTGATGGGCAGTAAGTGGCTCACATGGGTTTTCGAAGTGGAAACCCGGCGTAGGAGGGGGAAAGAGGCAAAAAGTGGGGTTGATGGTGGATGTAGAGCTATAGGGAGAGCAACAAACGAAGCGAAAGGGACAAAAAGACTGCCAAAAACATCCCGGATCGGCAT
>JAAEPW010000933.1 GCA_024232355.1 Chloroflexota bacterium
GCAACCATCAACTTTGAGAAAGGGTGTAAATACAAGACTATGCCCCTATATGTGGGTGAAATTTCGTGACACCCCCAATATATGGAGTGTCGGTCGAAATTCATCGAAACTTTTACCGGAAACTAAAGAGCAAGGAGACTCGATCAATCTCCAACCAGACGGCGACGACAACAACGTGGGCAGCGATTGGTCAGCTTGTCGGGTGTCACCCGCCGCCCCCAACTGCCAAGACTTGCCCCCTACCAATACACCTACACCAACGAACACACCGACGCTCACGCCGACACCGACAAACACCCCTGTAAGCAACGTGACGCCGACCGACACGCCAACGAGCACCCCTACAAGCACCGCAACGCAGACCAATACCCCCACGCCGACACCCACACCCACAAACACGGCAACGCCTACCCCTACAAGTACCGCGACGCCCGTCTTGGTCTCCATCAACGAAGTGCTCTACGATCCCGACGGCGCAGATACCGGCTACGAGATCGTCGAACTCTACAACGCTGGGCCAGTCCCCATAGACCTCACCGGCTACGACCTCAAAGCCGACGACGCCAGCTACTATACCTTTCCCCCCTTCACCCTTGACTCTGGCGCTTTTGCTGCCGTCCACATCAACACCGAGGGCACCGACACATCCACCCATCTCTACGCTGGACAATCAAGCAACATGGGCAACACCAATGGCTACGTCGTCCTGTTCAATAGTTCCACCCACTCGGCCATCTCAATGATCGACTATCTCGAATACGGTGCAGGCGGTCAGTCTTGGGAAAGCACCGCCGCCTCCGTTGGCCTCTGGACAACAGGCGACCATGCGCCCGACGTGGAACAAGGGGACTCGATCAATCTCCAACCAGACGGCGACGACAACAACACGGGCACCGACTGGTCAGCTTGTCGGGTGTCACCCGCCGCCCCCAATTGCCAAGGCCCACCACCAACCGCGACCCCCACACCCACAGTCACACCTACAAGCGGAGCGACACCAACTAATACTCCGGTAAGCGGAGCGACACCGACCTTCACCCCCACGCCGACACCCACAGTCACACCGGGCGGCCCTACATTCACGCCGACACCCACACCCACAGTTACACCCATAACCGGAGCGACGCCTACCCCAACGTCCACCAATGTATCAATCACCATCAACGAGGTGCTCTATGATCCCAATGGCGCGGACACCGGCCAAGAGATCGTCGAACTCTACAACTATGGCTTGGCCCCCGTAGACCTCACCGGATACGAGCTCAAAGCAGACGGCGCCAGCTACTATACCTTCCCACCCTTCACCCTCGACCCCGGCGCTTTCGTCGCTGTCCACATCAACACCGAGGGCGCCGACACATCCACCCACCTCTACGCTGGAGCTTCCAGCGGTATGGGAAACACCAGTGGCTATGTCGTCCTATTCGACAGCACCACCCACTCATCCAGCACAATAGTCGACTATCTGGCCTACGGCACCGGTGGTCAATCCTGGGAAAGCGCCGCCGTCTCCGCTGGTCTCTGGGCCACCGACAACTTTGCCCCCGACGTAGACGAAGCCGTTTCCCTCAACCTCCAACCCGACGGCGACGACAACAACACCGGCACTGATTGGTTACCCTGCGATCCCACGATAGCTGATTCCAATTGCTCCGGCACGGCCTTTTTCCCCGATCCCCACGTCGTCTACCTGCCCTTGGTCATTCGCATCCACCCGCTTCCATCTCCAAGCACCGCGACGCCCACTCCCACCATCCACCAACTCCAAGACGCTCCCGATAACTGCCCTGGCCAAACCATCCAAATCGGTCACCTCTACCGTGACAATTGGGACCACGCCAACGACAACGACTGGTATTCGTTCCAGGCCGTCGCCGGGCAGCGCTACACCATCCAGACTGGAGATCTGGAGGCCCGCGCCGATACCATTATGGGCTTTTATGCCGCCGACTGCGCCACCCTCCTGGAGGAGAACGACGACGCCAACTGGCCCAACGACGTCTTTTCCCGCATCGTATGGACCGCACCCGACGCCGCCATCTACCACGTAATGGTCCGCTCCTTTGATTGGAACGTCTATGGCCAAGACACCGGCTACACCTTTGGCATCACCACCGACTTTGCATCAGACGCCAAGATCAACCCAGGCAAACCCCAACCACCAGCCACACCAACAGCCACGCCAACACCCACACCAACACCAACTCCCAAAGCCGCACCACTGACACCCACACCTGATGGTGACACGCCCCACGCCGATGTAGCCGCGATATCCCTATCACGTCACTCGTCCTTTGTGGTGACTGCGGCTGTCAGCACCAACCCCTCACCTCCTTCGGACCGTCTGCGGTCCGCCCAGCCCACCAAACCACCCGCGCCCCCCACACCCATAAACACCGCGACGCCGGTCAAACCAACGCCACCACCTACACCGGGAAGCGGAGCGACAGCAGTACCAACAAAGAAACCGTCAAGTCCGCTCTCCCCAGCAAACACAGCCACGCCCATAAGCATCGCGACAAGCACCGCGACGCAGCCCGTCCTCCTACCCGCAACCGGCAGTCTCATTCCTTCCTGTTTGACCATAATCAAACTCCTATTCGCAGACATTGCGGTGATCATCGCCGCACTCATCCTTTGTAGCAAAAGCAGCAGGAGCATTCCATGACCCGCACCCTTGCCATTCGCATCTTTGCCGTTTGTACACTGATTACTTGTCTCCTTTTCTCTCTTTCTCCTGGTCTCCCTACCCTGGCCCAAAAGCCCACATCACCACCCACTCCTGGGGGAGGAGGAGGAAACGACGATGACGACGACGGCAACCACAACCCGCCGCCCACCGCGACATCCATCCCGCCCACGTGGACGCCTACCCGCGTCTGGCCCACGTGGACGCCAACACCCACCGAAACGTCAACACCAACGAACACTCCCACGCCGACCAACACACCCACCAACACCCCCACACCCACCGAGACACCGACCAATACTCCAACCAACACCCCACGCCCCACCCGCACCCTCACACCCATCCCCAGCCCCACATCCACCGAGGCCCCCTTCTCGCTTTCCGACATTGATTTGCCCAACGTCCAACTGCCCGACCTCTCCGGCCTGCCGCCCTGGGCAGCCCCTGGCCTGGGCGGTGTAGCCCTCGTCAGCGCCATCGCCGCCATAGCTGTTCCCCGCCTGCGCTCCCGACCGCGCAAGTCATCCTCCCTGAAGGGGGGACAGAGGGGGGGCAGCCGTCGCCGCAGGCAACCCCGCTCCCAACTCGGCACACCCGGCCAGATGCCCAAAACCATCGGGCGCTTTGAGACCCGCGAGGTCCTCGGAGTCGGAGGGGCCGCCACCGTTTATGCCGGTCACGATCCACTGCTCCAGCGCGCCATAGTCATCAAATCGCTGCACCCCCACCTGCTGGACACCGACGCCGCCCGTCGTATGCTGCGCGAAGGCCGCGCCCTGGGCGCGCTCAGCCACCGCGCCATCCCAGACGTGATCGACGTCGTCCAGGAACCCGGCATCCTGGCCCTGGTCGAAGGAGCCGTAGACGGCACAGCCCTCGACCGCGTCATAGACCAGCGCGGCCCGCTGCCCCTGGCCGAGACCCTGGCCGTGATCCGCGCCACCGCCGACGCGCTCGACCACGCGCACGAGGCCAATGTGGTCCACCACGACGTCAAACCCGGCAATATTTTGATCACAGACGAACACCGCGCCTACCTGCTCGACTTTGGCCTGGCCGCCTACTACGACCAAGACGCCTCGATGCTGGCCCTCACCCAGCAAGGCGACCTGCTGGGCACCCCGGCCTACATGTCGCCGGAGCAGATCAAGGGTGAACGTGGCGATCACCGTTCCGACGTCTACTCTCTCGGCATTGTCCTCTACGAAACACTCACCGGCACCCGCCCCTTTGACACCGGCACGCCTCACGGTACTACTGACCTTGTACTTCGCCAAGAGATACCAGATCGTCCCTTGGAAGGATTGGCAAAGCCTATCCGGGCGGTGGTGCGTAAAGCCACACACAAATCCCCAGGTCGGCGCTACCAATCGGCCGGGGAGCTTGCGGCTGCCCTAGAAAAAGCCATCACCGCCGCCGTCGCCATCGACGCGGCCCAGGCCGACACGCCCCGCGCCCGCGCCATCGCCAACATTCACCAAGCTATCAAGCAGGGCAAACACGTCTTGATCCAGGGCCACAGCCGGACGGGAAAAAGCCACGTCCTGGAGCAGGCGGCCGAGTTTCAAGAAAATTCCCTCGTCCTGCTCTCTGGCAGCAAAAAAGCCGCCCTGCTCGACCTGGCCCGCCAACTTTGGGAAAAGGGCAACGAACTGGACGAATCTTACGCCTACTTTACCGACTATGAGGACGTCAAAAAACGCCTCTCCCGCCTCACCGTGCCAGAACTCACGACCGTGGTCACAGACACTCTCGCCAGCAAAAAACACGTGCTCATCGTGGACCAGATCGCGCGCGCCACAGAAAAAACCATCCGTGACGTGATCCTGCCCCTCAGCGACACCACCACCATCCTGGCCTCCTGCACCACGCCGCTCACAAAGGCACAACAACAACGAGTGCAACTCTTGGCCGACCGCGCCAAGCGCGTCGAACTGCCGCCACTCACCGACCAAGAGGTACGTAACCTGCTCTGGTCCATCCTCGACCGCAACCAATACCGCAACGCCTCCGCGATGGAAAATAAAATCATCAACCTGGCCGCAGGCAGACCCGGCGCGGTGGTCGACCTGGCGCAGCAGCTCGCCGGTGGCGGTGGCCTGCAAGAAGTGCGCGAACTTGCCCACAGCGCGGGCGAGGAAGAGCGCGTCAACCTGCTCACCCCGCTCCTGATCATCGCCATCACCGTCGTGATGGGAATGCGCTACCTCAGCCGGGGCTTTGACGATCCCGCCTTTTATCTCATCGCCAGCCTGGGCTATGTGCTCATCATTGCCCTGCGCCCCCTGCTCAGAAAGCGAAAAATTGGATGAAACGCGCTCTCTCGGTGCATATCTACCAAGGTAAGGAAAAGAATTGCCATATGACGAAAAAACAACGACGAGGAAACAGCAAGCTGGAATTGTTGATTGTCATAATAGGACTGGTGTTATCTGCTTGTGCCACAACCGAGATTCCCCAACTCGATGAGAGAGGGTTTGACGCGTACAACAAAGGACAGTATCAAAAAGCCTTGAACTATTATCAACAAGCTCTGATTATTCATCAAGAGATGGGAGATCGAGCAAGAGAGGGGGGCACGCTCAATAACATCGGAGAAACGTACAGTAACCAAGGTCAGTATGACCAAGCGTTAGAGTACTATCAACAAGCACTAATGATTCACCGAGAGGTGGGCGACCAAGCAGGAGAGGGGACCACGCTCAACAACATCGGGGTGGTGTACAAGAGTCAAGATCGGTATGACCAGGCGTTGGAATACTATCAACAGGCTTTGATCATCCACCGAGAGGCGGGTCACCGGGCAGGAGAGGGAACCACACTCAACAACATTGGGGTGGTGTACAAGATTCAAGGTCAGTATGACCAGGCGTTGGAATACTATCAACGGGCACTGGTTATTCGTCGAGAAGCGGGCCACCGAGCAGGAGAGGGAATCACGCTCAACAACATCGGGGGGATGTACAAGAGCCAAGGCCAGTATGACCAGGCGTTGGAGTATTTTCAGCAGGCGCTGGTGATTCATCGGGAGGTGGGGGACCAGGCAGAAGAGGGAGCCACGCTCAACAACATCGGGGTGGTGTACAAGAGTCAAGATCAATATGACCAGGCGTTAGCGTACTATCAACAAGCGTTGCTTATCGCGCGCGCAACAAGAAACCAACCACTGGAGGAAATCATTCTCGGCAACATCGAGACTTTGCCCAATAACCAAGGAAACTGACATAGAAAAGTGCGTACCGTTGTGTATTTTTCAAAATGTGTGAATTTTTCTCCAAACCGGAGTGCATGAAAAAAAATTTTCACACACCCAAGTTCAAAATCTCTTCAAAAACACACGAGACAGAAAAGATCAAGACAGAACAATGAAGCTAAAGAACATTCAAGCCAAACTGATCAAACTCATTCCAACCACCACACACGCTCTCGCCGCACTCGTCCCACTGCTCTGGTGGTCCGCTCTACAAGGCTACTTTTCCCCACCCCTCATCATCGGAGCCATCATCATCGGAAACTTGCCAGACATGGACACCGCCACCTCACACATTGGGCAACTCGTCTATCCCATTGCCAAACGGATCGAATCCCACTTTGGACACCGCACGATCACACACTCACTCCTAGCTCTTGCCGTTGTCGCCCTTCTCTCATTCGGCATCCACACACTCATCTCAAACCTCATCCCCGAACTCGCATCCCTGATCTCTCCCTGGTGGTGGTGGTCTGTCTTTTACGTTTCTCACCTCTTGCTAGATATGCTCGTCGGAGGAGCAACCGCTGTTCCTCTCCTGTGGCCTTCCAAGCAAAAGTTCTGGTTCGGTCTCAACATTCCGGCCAAGTCCACCGGTGAGCGAGTCGTGTTTGGTATTCTGTTTGCCGCTGGCGTGGTCCCTTTGTTCATCAATCCTACCGCTCTCAATCCTGGCCGCCTCATCCGACAATCCACCGGAAGCGTTGAGATGGCCCTCTATGACTACCGCCAGTGGGAAGCCACAAACATCGTAGAACTAGAGATCGAAGGAACCTGGCAAACCCAGGACAAAGAACATCTCTCCATCTCTGGACGCTTTCCCATTCGACGAGTAGAAGGCTCTATCTTTTACCTGCGCGATCCCGAAACAGGAACCATCTTTAGCGCCGGACAATTCGGAACCGTAGACGTCTACATCACCCGCGCCGTGGCCCACAAAGCCGAATCCCGTATCGTCCAAGCCAACACACCCACTCCCGGCCCTTCCCCCACGCCCCGCTACCTCATCATCCGAGTGGACGGCATCACCGACGCCGCTTCCCAAATCCTTGTCCATCCCGGCGACCATATCCAACCCGGCGTCACCCTCGCTATCCCACCAACTGCCGCGCCCGCACCGACCGCTACGCCCTGGACGCCCGACCCGTTCATCCTTGTCCAAGCCGAATCCAACTGGACCATCGCCCAAGCCCAACACGCCCTAGACACCGCCTGGAGACCCATCGAAGAGACCACCATCCTCTACGCCCAAGCCACCGTCCTGCAAATCCAAGCCCAAATCGTAGAACTCGAAATCCGCATCAACGAAGGCAAAGCCCACACCACAGCCGGACTCGAAGCGCTCAAGATCCGCCTCAGCATAGCAGAAGGAAACCTCGCCCAACTAGAAGAATCGCACGGGACCGGCCCCACCTGGCAGCAGCGCCAACTCGCCAACGCCAAACTCGAACGCGCCCGCCTCACCTACTCCGCCACCATCGCCACCGCCACGCCCGCCCCAACATCCACACCCGTACCCGTCCACGTCGTCGACGCCCCCATCACCGGCCAGATCGTAGACATCCAAATCGCCGCCGTCGACACCACCAACAACACCGTCGTCATAGACATCCGCATAATGGTGACAGACTCCGACCAGGTCCTCGATGACGCCGTCACCACCGCCATCGTCAGCCACGTCTCCGACGGCGACACGCTAGACGTCACCTGGCCCTCTGGCGCTACCGCCCGTATCAGGCTCATCGGCGTAGACACACCCGAAACCACCTTCCCCCCTGAAGGGGAGGCCGAGTGCTATGGCCCCAAAGCCTCCGACTATACAAAGTCCCTGCTGCCCGAAGGCTCCGACGTCACCCTTCGCTACGACCGCCAACGCCTCGACCCCTACGGCCGCACCCTCGCCTACGTCTACCTCGACACCGGCCAAATGCTCAACGCCGCCCTACTCGAAAACGGCTACGCCCGCGTCCTCATCGTCCAGCCCAACGACGCCTACGCCGACCTCTTTTACTCCCTCGAAGACCAAGCCAAAGCCAACCAGACTGGTCTATGGGGAGCCTGTCCTGAGCCTGTCGAAGGAGCACACCAATGATCTGACACAGCCTGCCAACTTGTCACTCGTTTACTCGTCAAAGCAACCACAGGTTGCACGCACACTCAAAGGAGAAAACCAATGAATCGCAAAAACACAGTCCCGACCCTGTCCCTGATCATAGCTCTGACCACCCTACTACTCTTGCTTCTGAGCCATCCCACTCAAGCAATCACAAACCAACAACCCGTCATCATCAACGAACTCGACGCCCAGACCCCCGGCACCGACAGAGAAGAATTCATCGAACTCTACGACGGCGGCACAGGCAGCACCTCCCTGGACGGCCTGATAATCGTCCTCTTTAACGGCGGATCAGACAACGACCCCTCCTACCGCGTCATCGACCTCAACGGCCACACCACCGACTCAAACGGCTACTTTGTCGTCGGTAACGCCGCCGTCCCCAACGCCGACCTCACCATCAGCAACGGGGCACTCCAGAACGGTCCCGACGCAGCCGCCGTCTACAGTGCCACCGTGGACGATTTCCCCACCGGCACACCTGTTACCAGCACCAACCTCATAGACGCCATCGTCTACGACGATTACAACAGCGACGACGCCCAACTGCGCGCCATCCTGCTCAACCCCGACCAACCCATCGTCCTCGAAGGCGCCACTTCCACCGAGTCCAGCGCCTACTCTGCCCAACGCTGCCCCAACGGCTCCGGCGGCCAACGCAACACTGATCAATACGCCGCCTACGCGCCCACCCCCGGCGGACCCAACGAGTGCGTGGCCCGCCCCGTCGTCCTCGACGTCTTTCCCAACGACTCCGACACCGACATATCCACCGGCACCACCATCCGCGCCACATTTAACACCACAATGACCAACGTCAGCACCAGCACCTTCCTGATCCACAGTCCCGACGGCGCGGTCCCCGGCACCGTCAGCTACAGCACCAACAGCCAGCGCGCCACCTTCAACCCCACCGGCGACCTGGTCTACAACACCCGCTACACCGCCACCCTCAAAGCCCAACTGACAGAGACCGGCAGCGTCCTACTCGGCGAGGACTATGTCTGGTCCTTTACCACCGAGGGCAGCTTTATCTACCTGCCCCTCATACTCCGACAATGAGGCTTTTCCAGTGATTAAATTATCTCAAGCTTGGCAGTGAAAGCAGGTTACAAGTATGAAAACGCTACGAAAAAGACGCAAAAGCCTTGAGGAATTCCTGCAAAACACCTAGTTTGCTCCAAGAATTGGATTGGCAAAATCAACTAGTTGGATACTTATTTCTCTGGAATTCCCTGACTTGCCACTTAAAGGAGCACGATGAACGACTTTCAAAAGACCCTAACCAACTGGCGAAACTACCTGGAAACCCAACGCAACCGCTCCCCCGCCACCATCCGCGAATACCGCCGCGACCTCACCGCCTTCCAACGCCACCTCCAAGGGGAAGGTACGCCTTCCCCCGACTACGTCCCATCCCTCCAAGTCGAACACGGCCAAGTCGAAACCCTCGCCGACGTCACCACCCCCCACCTGGCCGCCTACCTCGTCCACCTCAAACACGAGCACGAACTCGCCACCGCCACCATCGCCCGCAGAATCGCCAGCCTCAAGTCCTTCTTCGCCTACGCCGCCCGCACCTACGTCATCCCCACCGATCCCGCCGCCGACCTCGACGTGCCCACCGTCGAGAGCCGCATCCCCACCGACCTCTCCGAGCCTCAGGTTGCCCGCCTGCTGGCCCAGGTCACCGCCAACGACTGGATCACCATCCGCGACCGCGCCATCCTCCAAATCTTTCTCAACACCGGCGTTCGCGTCAGCGAGCTTTGCAAACTCAACGTCGTCAACCTCGACCTTCAACGTGACCAGATCCGCGTCATCGGCAAGGGCAACAAAGAACGCATCATCCCCCTCAACCGCCCCGCCAAAGTTGCCCTGCTCGACTGGCTCGACCACCGCACCGACCTCGGCTTACCTGTCGATAGACAGGCCCCGACCGACAAGCACGCCGACGCCCTCTTCCTCACCCGCCGCAGCCGCAAGCGGATGTCCGAGCGCGCCGTCCAACACCTCGTCGACAAATACGCCCAGGCCGCCGACATCCCCATCGACGTCACCCCCCACACCCTGCGCCACACCTTTGCCACCCGCCTGCTCGCCCGCGGTGCCAACCTGCGCCAAGTCCAAGACCTGCTGGGCCACAAATCGCCCGCCACCACCGCCATCTACACCCACGTCAACCACCAACAACGCCGAGACGCCGTCAACCGCCTCGCCCCCGCCCCCACCGACCTGTTGGAGTAGCCTATGCCAACCCTGATCCTAAGCGACCTCCACCTCGGCCCCGGCCGCGACCCCCGCACCGGCACGTACTCAGCCGAAGAAGACTTTTTCGCCGACGACGCCTTCGCCGCCCTCCTCGACCACTACCATAAGCAAAGCGACGGTGACCCCGAACCCTATCCCCCCTCCCAGGGGGGACCAAGGGGGGTAACCCTAGTCCTCGCCGGAGACACACTAAACCTATGGGAAATGGATCCCCTAGACGAACTCCACACCATCGCCACCGGCCACCCCATCTTTTTCGACGCCCTCCGCCGCTGGCTAGAAACCGGCAACCACATCCACATCATCCCCGGCAACCACGATTTCCAACTCGCCTTCCCCGACGTCCAAACCGCCCTCCAAAACCTAATCTCCCTCCCGCATTCCCCATTTGTACGGGCGACGCATTCCGCGCCAAGCATCTCTCCACAAAGAGCATTTCCCACCACGTCTCACACCCTGGCTGCAAAGAGTGTTGATGGGAATGCGTCGCCCTCCGCGTCGACGCCCCAAACTCCCCCCGGAGAAATCACATTCGGCCACTTTTACCACGATCCCCCCGCCCGCCTCTACGTCGAACACGGCGACCGCTACACCAACCCCCGCAAACCCGGCCGCCCGCCCAACTCCCACCGCCGCGACTATTATTTCACCTCCGTCCTCAAACACCGCCTGCCCGTCGCCAACGTCTACCGCGCCCACTACATCTCCCAAGTCCTCGCCACCGACCCCCTCGCAATGCTCCCCGCCTGGCGCAACCTGCCCGGCTACCTCTTCGATCCCCCCTTCGAACTGCCCGCCCGCGCCAGCAGCGAAAACGTCACCCTGCACACCATCAATATCAACATCATCCAGGCCAACTGGAAGCGCGCCAAGTCCCAGGCCAGGATGATGCACGCCCTCATCATCACCTCCGTCCTGCTCAAACTCGCCGCCAGCGCCCTGCCCGGCGCAGCCCTCGCCATCCTACTTTCTCCCCCCTCTCAGGGGGGAATCAAAGGGGGGTGGCTCCTCGTCCTGCTCGCTGCCGCCGCCATCGCCCGCACATTCGGGGCCGCCGCCGCCCACACCAGCCAGAATCTCGCCCAGATCGACCTCCCCCGCGCCGCCGCCGAAGACATCGCCCCCGCCATCGCCCGCGCCAGAGTCCAAACCCTCATATTCGGCCACTCTCACATCCCCGACCGCACTCGCTACCTCTCTCCCCCTAGAGGGGGAGTCGGTGGGGGTTCCGTGACCTACATCAACACCGGCACGTGGACCAACGTCATAGCCCCGCTCTCGGCCGTCGCCCCGCCCACCCGTACCTACGCCCACGTGGACGACGATGGCACACCTCGACTGCTCCAATGGATCGACCACGGCCCGGCGGAGCCTATCCTGATTCGGCGGGACTGACGCCCTCTACGATCTTGTGTGACACAAGAGAATTCCTTGAGCTTTTCCAGTTATTTTGTAACTCACTCGAGTAAACCAAGTGTTTTGCAGGAATTCCTCAAGGCTTTTGCGAAAAGCAAAAGCCCCTTTTCGTTTGCCTTTTTCGTAGCGTTTTCATACTCGTGACCTGCTTTCACTGCCAAGCTTGGGCTAATTCAAAAACTGGAAAAGCCTTATTGGAGAATGGTGTTGACATTAGGTACATTCAAGAACTGCTTGAGCATAGTTGCATTCGGACAACCCAGCGCTACACACACGTAAGCAAACACCGGGTGAGTGAGGTCAAGAGCCCGCTAGACTAGATCGTGGGAAAGAGATATAATAAGTAAAGAGTCCATACCGATTATGTTTAATTGCTAAAACAACGTCAGAGACTAGATTTTCCATTGTGGAAGCGACATCAGATGCCAATCCAACCTTGAAATATCATCAACTTTGAGCACGTAATTACAACTAACTTGGTTTTTCGATGGATGAAACATAATCGGTTCCATGTATAGGCATGTTTGTGCTCATCGATGAGCACAAACATGCGTTAGCGGGCCCAGCACTTAACCAAATCTTTCGGTATGTACCTAGTGAAGACTATAAACCAACTCGTAAAACCGATATATCTTATTTGTTCAGTCTTTTTACTCTTTTCTGTATCAGCTTGTTCAAGTCTGAAGAGTATGTCAACTGCTTCGTCAAAGCTAGATGCTCAAGATGCCATTGATTACTCGTACAATCTGCTTGTGGAAAGAGGATTTGAGCGAGCAGAACTAGGTTATGAAACATCTGACTTTACTATCGTACAATTTCCGAGTGGTGAGCAAGGTGTTTTTGTCACCATTGGGATTTTTATGGGTGTTGATCATGGCTACCAGCTTCTGTACCGAATAGAGAATGGGCAATTTGAACTTATTGAACCGATTCGTACAGGAAGATATGTTTGGGGACTCAAAAGCACTCAAAATGAAAAACAAGCCTCAGCTCAAGTGGATATGGAGTTCTTGGATATTCCTGCTCAGAGTAGCGAGTGGGAGAATATTGTGAAGGTAACTGGTGCTGGTCATCCTGGAACCGGGGCGTGGTATGATGGTTATTTCGAAATCTTGGCAATTACTGATAATGGATTACAAGAATTATTCGCAGGTTTCGAATTCATTACCAATAGCACAAACTATGATAGGTATTACGAGTACCAGTTTGCAGATTTAGACGGCGATGGCAATCAAGAGATTGTGGAAGTCATAGAAAACTGCGAGTATCAGATAAATCCAGATACTTGGAAGAGAGAGGATTTAGGCTGTCGGCAATCTCAACAAGTTTATCAATTCAATGGCACACGTTATGTGCCAGAATAAGTTAAGAGTGGTAAAGCTAAGGTGTGCTGGTAAGTCGAAGGAGCGTCTTTGCGGGATGTCTCAAGGGAGCAAATTCGTTGGGCAAAAGTAAAGGCCGCGCTAACCACGCATTGTAGCCGACGTTGCTATCACTGCGCTAC
This sequence comes from Chloroflexota bacterium, assembly GCA_024232355.1. The sequence goes on from JAAEPW010000933.1 coordinate 13,247, forward strand.
TCCAACGCTACTACCCGCATTTAGGTTTGTTGCTTGGCGAGTGTAGTACCACGCACCCGCAACGCGGCTAAATGCAACCGTTAGCTGGCCTACACGTAGCTGTGCTGTTTTTCAAAACAACTATACGAGAGCTATACCATCAATGAACGTGCAGAGGCAAGAGTGATGAAGACAAACCGGTTGAGACTGATTGCTTTTCTATGTCTTGCGCTATGTTTTGCGTTGATTCAACTAGAGTTTCTATCCCACAAAGTTTGGGAGATCGAACCCACCTCCTACAGCAACGCAGTTGAATTGAAGGTAACTCGTACTTGGCGATACGGCTTCTATCCCGGACATCATGGGGCAACACTGGTCAAGACCCGGAATGTATCTGAAGCAGCCCCAGAGAACTCGTGTTCAGATGAAAGCGAACTCTGTGCAATTCTGAAAAGAGAACTAGGACTTGTTCCCATAAAAACCATTCTTGAACTCGCTCTGTATTTGGGGATACTGGGATACACACTCTTCGCTTCACGTTGGGTTAGCAATAGGTTTATACCAGAACAAGGTCCCCGCTACTTGAAGATATCTGCTGAAGCTTTCCTCTGGATCATTGGATGGACTCTCACACTGCTGCCGCTCATAGTTTTTGGATATGGTCGGTCACTTTACACAAACTGGGAGGGGCCAGGAGCACTCAGCTCGAGTGGAATGTACCTCGAAGTAACATTGACACCAGGTATGACTGTTTCCTACCGAAGTTGGCTTGAACTTATTGCGCTTTTGCCAATTACTACGTTTGAGGCAGTAGGGGTAGTTCAGTTACTGTATGGTATGCCGCTAAAGCTGTTCTTGTGGATCGTTGGGGCATTGTTTTTCAGTCTAATAGGCTTGATTGTGGGAATCATCAAGTCCATTGCCGCATCAAGACGTAGTTCTCAAGAAAACAAGGCCAGCTAACACAGCGTGAACCCGACCTGGCTATCGGCGCTTTTTTTTCAACTGCTCCGCGCCAGAGACGTTGTTGAGCCAGCAAAGTTGCTCACGCCAGACCCGCCAGGCGGGTTACGCAAATCGTTAGCACGGCACATTTGATGAAGTTAAATCTTTATGCTTAACAAGGGAGCACTATGCGTCATATGCGCAATCCAGGCCTCAAACCAAGCAAGGAAGAGTATAAAAGATTTGCTGAAGACTTGGAAGAATCAC